>JBIOYC010000160.1:0-20299 GCA_044869955.1 Thermoanaerobaculia bacterium
CCGACCGTTGCGAATCCTGGGAGGTTCGAGTCCGGAGCGCTTACAGGCAGCCGTTGGTGTAGGTGGCGCTCCGGTCGCCGTTGCGATAGGTGCTGCAACCGCTGGCGTTGCAGGCGCGGACACGCAGATAGCGGGTGCTGCCGACGTTGAAGCTCAGGTCGAGATTCGGACCGCTGTAGAGCAGACTCTGCGTGGCGAAGCTCGAGGAGGTCGAGGAGTAGAGCTCATAGCGCGTGGCGCCGGTGACGGCGGTCCAGAAGGCGTCGTTCAGGCCGTAGCAAAGCCCGCGCAGGATGGTCAGCTCGGCGGGCGGCGACAGCGGGCCGGAGAGGGTCTGGAGCAGGCGGTTGATCGAGCCGGTGCCAGGATTGATCACCTTGCCGGTGACCGCGCGCGCCCGCAGATCGTTCATCACCTGACCGAGCGTCAGACCCGGGCTTTCGTCCCACATCAGCGCCGCCGCGCCCGCCACGTGTGGCGAGGCCATCGAGGTGCCGCTCTTGGTCGAGGTCGCGGTGTCGCTGCTGTTCGAGGTCGAGAGGACGCTCGAGCCCGGCGCGAAGATGTCGAGACAGGTTCCGAAGTTCGAGAAGGAAGAGCGGTTATCGCCTGAGTCCGTGGCGCCCACGGTGAAGGCCGTGCTCACCCGGGCCGGCGAGTCCTCGCAGGCGTCGTCGTTGTCGTTGCCGGCGGCGACGGCGAAAAAGATGCCGTTGGCCACGCCGTTCGACACCGCCGAGTCCACCGAGCTGTTGCCGCCGTCGAAGCTCAGGCTCATATTGGCCACGGCGGGCCGCACCGCGTTGTCGATCACCCACTCGACGCCGTCGACCACGTCACTCGAGGAGCAGCTGCCACCGCAATCACAGACTCGCACGCCGTGCAGCCGCACGTTTTTGGCCACGCCGTAGGTGGCGGCGCCGATGGTGCCGGCCACGTGGGTGCCGTGGCTGTTGCAGTCCATGCCGTTCTGCCCATCGCCGACGGCGTCGAAGTCACGCGTGGCACGGCCGCCGAACTGCGTGTGAGTGTCGCGGATGCCGGTGTCGAGCACGTAGGCGTGAACGTCGGTGCCGTCGAAGTTGTAGTTGTAGGTCGCAGAGAGAGGGAGATTCGCCTGATCGATGCGATCGAGGCCCCAGGGCGGGTTGCTCTGGGTGACGGTGATCGAGCCGATGGCGTCCTGCGCGACGTAGGCAACCCGCGGGTCCCTGGCCAGCTGCTCGGCCTGCTTGAGCGTGATGCCGGTGACCAGCATGCCGTTGACGGCCTTGGCCCAGCGCTTCTCCACCTTGCCACCGAGGGGGGTGACCAGAGAGTCGGCGAGAGCAACCGCCGAGTGGCCCTTCTCGAGCACCACGATGTACTGGCCGGGAATGCTCGCGCCCTGCGCAAGCTGGAGCTCGCCGGCCCGAGCGGGGGCCGCGAGCAGAGAGAAGCCCAGGAGGGCCACGACGAAAAGGTTTCTCATGGAGTGATCTCCGTAGTTGTGACCAGCTCCCGGCTCCCTGGGCGATGGCGCTCGGTAGCGATCGCCGGGCAACTGGCCGTTCTGCTCGAGGAATACGCCGCCGCCGGTCGAAACCCGCCAGGCCGAGGAAAAACCGCTTGCAACGCGACCCGGAGGTCGCCTCGGGTGGGAGGCATGGAATCTCCCCTCCCGTTCGGCGTACCCTTCCCAGGACGAGACCGACGAGGAGACCCGAGATCATGAGACGAGCCCTGCTGCTCAGCTGCCTGCTCACCCTGTCACCGGCCCGGGCAGCCGAGCCGGACCCCGCGGCCTTCCTGGCGCGCATCGACGAGCTGCGGCGCGAGGCCGAGATCCCCGGTCTCGCCGTGGCGGTGGTGGTGGACGGTGAGATCCAGCTCGCCGCCGGTCTGGGCGTAAGCGACCTCGACCGGGGCACGCCGGTGACCGCGGAGACGCCCTTCGACATTGCCTCGGTGTCGAAGCCCCTGTCGGCGGTGGCGATCCTCAAGCTGGTCGAACAGGGCAAGCTCGACCTCGACCGGCCGATTGCCGACTACAGCGAGTGGGCGGAGTTCTGCCGGGACTTCGGCCAGACTCCCTCGATCTTCGCTCGCGACCTGCGTTGCGACCCGGCCGTCCACAGCCTCCGGCACCTGCTCTCCCACACCGTGACCGGCACACCCGGCGAGCATTTCTCCTACAACCCGGTGATCTACTCCTGGGCCTCGCGTCCGGTCATGGCCGCGGCCGGTGAGCCCTTCTCCACCCTGGTCACCCGCCTGGTGCTCGAGCCGGCCGGCATGACCCGCTCCGCCCGCCGCCACCGGGGTCTCCCCCTGCCGGCCGAGCTGGCCCGCGACCTCGCCTCCCCCCACGGTCGCAACGCCGAGGGCCAGATGGCTCGCAGCGCCGGGCCGCCCCCCCAAGGCGACGGCGCCGCCGGCGGGGTGATCTCGACCGTCCTCGACCTGGCCCGTTTCGACGTGGCCCTGGACCGAGGCCGGCTGATCTCGCCGGCTTCGCGCGAACGGATGATGGCGCCCGCCCTCAGCCGGCAGGGCGAGCCCCTGGCCTACGGGCTCGGCTGGTTCGTCCAGCGCCACCAGGGGCGCCGCCTGGTGTGGCACTCGGGTCTCTGGGAGGGGGCCGGCTCGGCCCTCTACCTGAAGCTTCCGGACGAGGGCCGGACCCTGATCCTGCTCGCCAACAGCGACGGCATCTGGTGGCACAACGCCCTCGACCGGGCCGAGGTCGAGAAGTCCCCTTTCGCCCGTGCCTTCCTCGAGGCCTGGCCGGCCCCGCGGTGAGGCCTGCTCGCCCTCAGGCCACCGCTTCCAGACGGCCGAAGCGGGTGTCGTGCGACTTCAGGTGGTGGAAGCGCACCACGTAGACCTCCTCCGCCTTGCCGTGAAAGAGGGTGTTGTGCCACCAGACGTTGTCGTACACCGGCCCGCTGCCGAGCAGCTCGGCGCGGCACTCGAGCTGGAGGCAGCGCAGCCGCTCGCGCTCGATGCCGGGATCGAGGTTGAACACGTAGAACAGCAGCTGGCAGCGGGAGTCGGCCGTGAGGGCCGTGGCCAGGGCGCTTTTCCTGCCCAGGAGGGTGGTCAGGCTGGTGCGGTCGAAGTCCTCGGGATCCCGGTAGTAGCCCCTGAGGTATTCGATGCCCTGCTCGTAGACCGCCCGGCTGCCCTGGGCGGCGTAGGTCTCGTAGAGGTTCTCGAAGTCGCCGGTCTTCCAGGCCAGGTCCTCCGGCCGCGGCAGCAGGCCGCAGATGATCGAGTGCGTGGTCACGCCGAGGGAGAAGCCGGGACGGCGCACGGTCAGGAGCGGCGCCACGCCGACGTGAGGCGCGCCGTTCCTCTCCTCCATGGTGTGCGCCCGCAGCTCTACCTGCCAGGCGAGAAAGCCCTCCGGCAGAGGGCGGCCTTCGATCTTGCGATTCCAGAGCATGGTCTTCCTCACGGGCCCGTGGCCGGGCCCAGGACGTTGAGATGGAGGCGCGGCCCGTCCCACGATAGGCGGACTTCGACGCCGAAGACCTCGCGGAAGGCCTGGGCGTCGAGCACCGCGCGGGGAGGGCCGACGGCATAGAGCCGGCCGGCGTGCACCAGGGCCACGCGGTCGGCGACACGGGCGGCCTGCTCGAGATCGTGGAGCACCACGGCGAGACCCAGGCCCCGCTCCGAGCGCAAGCGGCCCAGCAGCTCGAGCAGGCTCATCACCTGGCGCAGATCGAGGCCGGCCGTGGGCTCGTCGAGGAGCAGGAACCGGGCGCCCTGGGCCAGGGCCATGGCCAGCCAGACTCGCCGCCGCTCGCCTCCCGAGAGGGTGGCCACCGCGCGGTGGCCCAGCTCGGCCACGTCCAGCCAGGCGGTGGCCTCGGCTACGGCCGCGAGGTCCGCGCTGCCGAGCGGGGAGAGCCAGCGGCGATGCGGATGCCGGCCGCAGCGCACCAGCTCGGCGGCGGTCATGCCCTCGGGGCAACGCGGCTCCTGGGGTAGGCGCGCCACCTCGCGGGCAAAGCCCCGGGCGGGCAGGCCCCAGACGTCGACCCCGGCCAGGCGCACGCTCCCCTCGCGGGGCGGCAGGCTGCGGGCGAGGGCGGCCAGGGCGGTGGACTTGCCCGCCCCGTTGGGGCCGACCACGGCGAGGATCTCCCCCGGGGCGAGGCTGAGGGAGAGGTCACGCACCACGTCCGCGGGCGCCGCCTCCGGGCGCAGGCTCAGACGGCGGGCCTCGAGGCGGCTCAGGCAGTCCGTCGCATCAACAGCCATATGAAGAAGGGGGCTCCGAGCAGGGCAAGCAAGGCTCCCACCGGCAGCTCCAGGGGCCGGAACACGGAACGGGCCACGGCGTCGCTCGCGGTCAAGAGGAGGCCGCCGGCCAGGGCGCTCGCCGGCAGCAGGCGCGGCAAGCCGGGACCCACCGAGCCGCGCAGGGCGTTGGGCACCACCAGGCCGACGAAGCCGACCAGCCCGGCCGCCGCCACCGCCGAGCTGGCCAGCAGGGCGGCCACCAGCGCGGCGCCGAGCCGGGCCCGGCCGACCGCCAGACCCACCGAGGCGGCTGAAGCGTCATCGAGCTGCAACAGGGAGAGGGGGCGCGCCATCAGGCAGGCGGCCGCGAGGCCGAGCAAGCAGCCGGGGGCGGCGAAGCCGAGCTCCCGCCAGCCGACCCCGGCGAGCGAGCCGAGGGTGAAGGGCAGGAAGGCCGGAGCGCGGTCGGCGAAGAGAAACGTCAGCAGGGCGACCAGGGCGAAGGTGAGGCTCTGGGCCGCCACACCGAGCAGCAGCAGCCGCAGCGGCACAGCGCCCCAGGCACCACTGAAGCCGCCGGCCAGCACCGGGACGACGGTGGCAAGGCTGCCCACCAGGGCCACGGCCGGCAGGCTGGCCGAGGCGGCCGGGGCCAGGCAGAGGGTCGCCACCACGGCCACGGCGGCGCCGCCGGAGACCCCCAGCAGCCCGGGGTCGGCCAGAGGGTTGCGGGCCAGGGCCTGGAGCAGCACCCCCGACACCGCCAGGGCTCCCCCCACCAGCAGGCCGGCGAGCACCCGGGGCAGGCGAACGCCCACCAGCAGGTGGTGGAAGGGGTGATCCCCCCGGACGAGGGCCGCCGGCAGCTCCTCCGGCGGCATCGGCACGGCTCCCAGGCCCAGGGCGAGCAGAGCCACCAAGGGCACACCGGCCGCGAGCAGCACCAGGCTCGCGCGCGGCGAGGGTCGTAGATGAGCCCGGGCCAGCTCGAAGCGGGCCGCCAGGGTGCGGGTCAAGGGCCAGACTCCAGGTGGGCTCCGGGCTCCACGAACAGCCGAGCTAGCCACTCCGCGGCCTCGGCCAGCCGCAGGCCGGGGTTGCCCGCGAACAGGGACAGGGGCAGCACGGAGACCGGCGGCGAGCCGGGGAGGGCGCGGCCGAAGCGCCGCCGGAAGGCCTCCTCGATCTGTGCCGGATCGCCATGGCAGAGCACCAGCACTCGGCGCGGCTCGAGAGTGCCCAGCACCTCGGCCGACAGCTCGACGTAGCCGGCGGTGGGCTCCACCCCGGAAGCCCCCGGCAGCACGGTCACCAGTCCCTGGCGGGCCAGCAGGTCGCCCAGCCAGGTGCGCTCGGTGACCAGCAGGAAGGACCCCGGAGCCCCGAAGACCGGCAGCACCGGCAAGGGCTGGCGGCGGGCGAGCCGGTCGAGCTGAGCCTCGACCTCGGCGACGCGGGCTCGCAGCTCCCGTTCGAGCCCCAGCCGCCCGGCCACCCGCAGGAGGCCCTCGAAGGTCGCCGCCACGGAGTTGGCCTCGACCAGGATCACCTCCGCGCCGCCCCGCGCGAGCTGGCCGGCGAAGCTCGAGTGCAGGCGGCGGTCCGCCACCACCACCTGCGGTCGGGCCAGGGCCAGTTGCTCAAAGCTCGGCGCATGCGAGCTGCCCAGGTCGAGGACCCCGGCGGGCAGGGGCGGAGCCTCGGCCCGACGCACGCTCGCCACCACCGTCACGCTCGCCGGGAAGTCGTCGAAGGCCTCCGCCACGTAGGGCAGGAGGGTGGCCAGGCGCACGGGCTCGGCCTGAGCCACGGCCGTCTGGGCAGCTAGGGCGAGGGCGAGCAGGAAGTGTCGCCTCATGACGGCACCTCCGCCACCAGGGCCACGCCGGTGGCCAGCTCGGCGTGGAGGTCGGCGAAGCGCAGCTCCCGCTCGGCGCCGAGCTCCTCGTCCCGCTCGCGGTGGAGGTAGATCGAAACCGAAGGGGGCGACTCGGTGCTCTCGGCCAGGGTGAAGCAGAGCACCCGCCGGCCCGAGCGGGCGTGGACCTCGTCGCGGGTGGCGAGGAAGCGGACGCGATCGAGGTCCAGGTGCCAGTGATAGTCCGGCCGGATCACGTTCAGGTGACCCTGGGCGACGCCGAACGGGCCCACCTGGCAGATCGCCTCGAAGACGCTGCCAGGGGTGATGGTGATCACCCGCAGGCGGCCGAGGTGCCGCAGCTCCTCGAAGAGCCGTGGCAGCGTCCAGACGCTCGTGGCGGTGGTGGCCAGGGCCGTCACGGCGTCGCTCCGGCCAGCCGCCAGCGCAGCGCGGCGGTCACCGAGCGCCCGGGGGCGGAGTAGCGGTCGAGCACCGTGGAACCGGCCGGCAGCCCGCGAGCCGCTCCCCAATCCCAGTAGGTCTCGTCGAGCAGGTTGGTGACCCCGGCGAAGAGCTCGAAGCGCTCGGAGAAGCGCCACGAAGCCGTCCAGTCCACCAGCTCGTAGCCGGGGGCGGCGAAGAGGGGGGCCCCCGAGGCGTCGAGATCACCCTCGTCCTTGTCGTCGGCCACGGTGACGGCGAGCTCGGTACCGAAGCGGCCCGCAAAGCCCCGCCAGGCGAGACCCACCACTGCCTTCGAGGGAGGCACCGAGGTCAGCGGCTCACCGGTGGTCTGGTCCTCCCCCTCGATGACCGAGAGGGCGCCGCGCAGCCGGAAGTCGCCGAAGCGAGCCTCGCCGCCGACCTCGACGCCGGAGATCTCGACGTCCGAGAGGTTCTGGGGCTGGAACTCGAGCAGGCCGGTGGTGGGATTCACCCCCAGGGCGATGGTGTCGATGAAGCCCTCGTAGCGGTTCTCGAACACCGCCACCGAGAGCGCGCCCTTGGGCAGGGCCAGCCGCCAGCCCAGCTCGTAGCTGTCGCTGGTCTCCGGGTCGAGGCTCGGGTTGGGCAGGGTGGTGTAGCCCTGGGCGACGTTGGTGAAGCCGTTGTTGATGTCCGAGAAGGGCGGCGCGCGGAAACCCTGCGACCAGCTGGCCATCAGGGTCTGCCGCTCGGTGGCGGCGAATACCACGCCCAGGCGGGGCGAGACGGCCTGATCCGAGCTATCCGCCGGAGTATCGATGCCGGCGTTGCCCGAGAGGTAGGTCGAGTCGGTCTGGTCGGCGTCGAGGGCGAAACGGTCGAAGCGTAGACCCGGGATGACCTGGAGCCGCCCGCCGGCGAGCTCGATCTCGGCCTGGACGAAGGCCCCGACTTGTTCGACCTCGCTTTCGGGGAAGTACTTGGTGGGGAAGACCAGGCTCCCGGGCACCGGTCGGCCGGTCGCCAGGTTGACGTCCTCGCGGTCGCGCAGCTGGTCGAAGCGGTCGACCAGGTAGGACACGCCGTAGGTCAGACGATGCCGTCCGGCCGCGCCCAGAGCGCGCACCGCCTGCGCCTCGCCGCCCAGACTCTCCTGCTCGAAGGAGAACAGGCCGGTGCGCGCCACCTCGGTGGTGCGGAGCGGACCGAGGAAGCCGCCGCCCTGGACGGTGACGCGGTGCTCGAAGGTCTCCTGGCGGGCCTCGGCCTGCTGGAAGAAGAGGCGGCCGGTCAGGTCGCCGAGCAGGGGGAAGGTGCGGCCGTGCTCGATGCTCAGGCGATCCCGCTCGGAGGTGTCCACGGCGTCGAAGACCCGGGTATCGACGGTGAAAGTCGAGCCGGGGGGGAAGAGGGAGCTCGAGTCGACCACCCCCTGCGAGGAGAGCACGTCGGTGTCGGTGTCGCCCCGGTAGCCCTCGAGGCCGATGCGCGTCCAGCTCGAGCCACTGCCGAGGTGCATGGCCTTGGCCAGCCACTGGCCCTCCTCGCGGTCCTGGGGGTTGGCGGCGGTGCGGCTGAAGTCGGCGCTGTCGACCTCACCCTGGTTGTCGAGCTCGCCGCCCTGGGAGAACGAGGCGGTCAGGGAGCCTTGCCAGCTGCGACCCCCGAAGGCACCGAAGAGGCTGGCCGAGCCGCGCTCGCTGCGGCCGTCGAAGCCGAGCCGGCCGCCCCAGGCCGAGCGGGCGCCGCCGAGATAGTCCCCGGGGTCGCGGGTGGCCACCGACACCACGCCCGCGAGGGCGTCGCTGCCGTAGAGGGCCGAGGCCGAGCTCTTGAGGATCTCGACCGTCTGGACGGCCTCGAGGTCGAGGAAGGTGGGGGGCGCCGAGAGGGGGCCGAAGCTGAACTGCTCGGCGGTGGGCACGCCGTCGACGCGGGTGAGCACCCGGTTTCCCCCCAGGCCGCGCAGCACGAAGCCACCCAGACCGAGGCGGGTGGGATCCGAGGCCACGTAGACCCCCGGCTCGTAGCGCAGGAGGTCGCGGGAGTCCGCGGCGAGGGTCTCCTCGACCTGGCGGCGGTCGATCACCGCCACCGACCCGGGAGCGTCGCCCACGGCGGTCTCGCCGCGAGTGGCCGAGACGGTCACGCTGTCGAGGAAGGTCGGCGCGTCGGCCGCGGGGGAAGGGGAAGGCGAGGTCGCAGACTCCTCCGCCAGGGTGCTGCCGAGGGCCAACAAGCCCAGGGTGCACCCCAACAGGCCACCACGGAGAGATGACATATGCTGTCTCCCATAACGTGGAAGGCCCCGAAGCGGCTCGTCCGCCACGGTCCTTCCGGGTTATCGGGCGGCTCGGCAGGTCCCGCCAAGGTTCGGCCGGGTCGCCCCGTCAATTTCCCTCGTCCCCATCCGCTCTCGAGTCTGCCGCGCGGCCGCGGCCTCGCCCTCGAAGCTTATTGAGACGACGTCTCAATAGAACGACACGATTCTGGACTGATGCAGTCCTGATTGTCAAGCGATGGCTGTGAGGGGTGGGCTGTGACCACCACGTCCCAGGTTGTAATGTCAAGGCGAGTCCGATGTCGATCGAGATCCCTCGCCGTGACCCGAACTGGGAGCCGTTTGCGCCGAATCCAGCAGGACGACCCGAAGGGAGACTGACATCGTGCGCCTAGCCCGCCTGCTCCAGCCCTGCATCCTGCTCCTTGCCGGACTCATCGCCCCCACCGCCGACGCGCAGGTGGCTTCCCTGGTCGCCGACCTGACCCCCTACGAGCGCGACCTGCCCTCTTTCGCCAACCCCCCGGGCCCGCTCTGGGCCGTGGGCCAGCGGGTGGTGTTCTGGGACCTCTTCGAGCAGAGCCTCTGGGGCAGCGACGGAACGGCAGAGGGCACCGAGCTGCTGCTCGAGTGCGACGGGACCTGCGCCAGCGTTGTCGAGCCCTTCCCCGCGGTGTTCCCGGGCACTCCGGCGCAAGGCCCCCTGATGTTCCGCCTGTTGCAGGAGGAGCCGGACGGCTCCGGCCGCACGCTCTGGCGCACCGATGGCACCTTGGCGGGCACCTTCTCCCTCGCCTCGAGCCGCAACACTTTCCTCGACGGCGTCTGGCTCGGCCCTCGATTCGTGTTCCGCAGCGAGAGCGGGGAAGGGGTGGCGGAGCTGAGGGCCACGGACGGCACCGTGGCCGGCACCTTCACCCTCACCAGCCTGGACTTCATCAGCGAGATCCATCAGGTCCAGGACGCCGGCGGACCTCGGGGCGCTTTCTTCGGCTTCGAGGTTGAAGCGAGCCTCCAACGGCTGTGGGTGACCGACGGAACGCCGGAGGGAACGCGAGAGCTGGTACAGCTCCCAGCCAACACCTTCCTGCGGTCACAGGCGGTGGGAAGCCGTCTCTTCTACGCCATCCACACACCCATCGCCAGCGAGCTCTGGGTCAGCGACCTCACGGTCGAAGGCACCACTCTGGTGAGCCAGTTCGAGCGGGGCATCCCGCCGTTCAGCACTGGTTTCCACTGGCTGCAGGCCGCCGGCCAACACCTCTACTTCTTGCTCTCGGAGGCCGGTGACGACGGTGAGCTGTGGCGCAGCGACGGCACGGTTGTCGGTACCCGCCGGATCACCAACCTCCCGGAGCTGGGCTTCGATCCCGTCGATGGCGGCCAGATCACCCCACGCCTGGTGGAGCTGCCCAGCAGGGTGGTCTTCGTCGCCCGCACGGCCGATGACGAGCTGGAGCTTTGGGCTACCGGTGGTCGGCCCAATACCACGGTCAAGCTGGACGTCTGCCCGGGCTCCTGCTCGGGGGTCCTCGATTCCCGGGAGATCCCCATCCCCGACCCCTTCTTCCCGCCCTCCCTGTTCCCTCTCGTCGAGCTGAACGGCCGGGCCTACTTCGCGGGCACCGATGGCCAGCGCGGCTCGCAGCTCTGGGAAAGTGACGGCACTGTCGAGGGCACTCGGGCGGTCTCCAACCTGCCCAACCACTCCCACGGCGAGGTCTTCGGCCTGCAGGTGCTGGGCGACGAGGTGGTCTTCGCGGGTCTCCACGACCAGCACGGCCTGGAGCTGTGGGCTTGGCGGCCCGCCGCCGCCCAACTGCAACGGCTGACCACCCTTGAGCCCACCGATCCGTTTCAGGACCTCGCAGCCCCGCTGGCGGCACGGGTCGGGCCCACGACCTTCGTGGGCGCGCGTCTGTCGCCCCGCGCCCTCGGCCTGCTCGCCACCGACGGCACCCCGGAGAGCACCCGCCTGGTCTCCCCGAGCCAGCGAGGCGTGGCCTCTACCAACCCCTTCGCCCTCGGCGGAGTGGGCGACCGCGCCGTTTTCGCCAGCTGCTCGGGGGGCAACCTCGACCGGCTCTGGGCCGCGGGCGGCGCTCAGCCCGCCCGAGCCCTGGTCTCACTGCCGGAGATCGACCCCGGCATCTGCCCCAACGTGTTCGGGCCCTGGCCGTTGCCGGATGGCAGCGGCCTGCTCTACCGGATCGAGGACCTGGACGCCCAGGTCGCCACCCTGGTGCGCACCGACGGCACCGTGGAGGGCACGGCAGCCCTGGCCACCGCCCCGTTCGAGCGGGACTTCGTGGGCGAGCACTTCCTGGGCCTCGCAGGGGGGCGTTCCTACCTGCTCTGGCGCTCGGACCGCGAGGCCGGCGTGACCGAGGTGCTGTCGACCGACGGTACGGGTGCCGGCACCTCGACCGCCGCCTTCATCCTGCCTAGCTCCGTGATCGGCTGGGTGCGCGCCAGCGCCAGCGTCGGTGGCCGACTGGTCTTCCTGGCCGATGACACCTCGGAGGGGGACCAGCTCTGGACCTCCGATGGCACCCAGGCCGGCACCGAGCGCCTCGACGCCTTCGCGGCCCCTGCCTTCTTCTCCTTCGGCCACGACCTCGAGCTTCTCGCCGGCCGGCTCTACTACTTCGCCGCCGGCGCCGGGGACGGCCTGGCCGAGCTGTGGGCCACCGACGGCACCGAGGGCGGCACCGGCCTGGTCGCCCGGCCCGGCGGCGCCGGATACTACGGTCCCCTGGAGCTGGCGGTGATGGGTGGCACCCTCTTCGCTCTGGCGCCGGACGACGCTGGAGCCCAGACCCTGTGGAGCTATTCCGGCAGCGGCAGCCTGGCCCCCGTCTCCACCCTCAGCACGGCCGCTCAGGGCCTGGACGCCGGCCGGCTCGTGGCGACGGCCAGCCAGCTCTTCTTCCTGGCCCGGGACGAGGCCCACGGCGTCGAGCTGTGGCGCTCGGACGGCACGGCGGCGGGCACCTCACTGGTGGCGGACCTCGAGCCTGGCCCGGCGTCGTCGAGCTTCCGGGAGCTGAGGGTCGCCGGAGGCAAGCTCTTTTTCAGCCTCTCGGACGGGGTGCACGGCCGAGAGCTGTGGGCCAGCGACGGCACGGCGGCGGGCACGCGGATGCTGCACGACCTGGCCCCCGGCCCGGCCGCCTCGTGGCCCGAGAGCCTCCAGGAGCTCGGCGACCGCCTCTTTTTCGCAGCCGACGACGGTGCCGTGGGCCGGGAGCTGTGGAGCTTGCCGCTCACCCCGCCGGTCTCGCCCTGCACCGACGCCCCCTTCGCCCTCTGCCTCAACGACGAGCGCTTCCGCGTCGAGGTGGCCTGGACCGACTTCGAGGGCAACATGGGCCTGGGGCAGCCCTTCTCCCTGACCAGCGACACCGGCGCCTTCTGGTTCTTCGACGACGCGAACCTCGAGATGATGACCAAGGTGCTCGACGGCCGCCCGCTCAACGACCACTTCTGGGTCTTCCGCGGCGCGCTCACCAACGTCGCCCACGACCTGACCGTGACCGACGTCGAAACCGGCCTCACTCGCCGCTACCGCAACCCCTCCGGCCGCTTCGCCAGCGCCGGGGACACCGACGCCTTCGGCCCCAACGGCACCGCCCTCGCCTCGTTCACGCCCCCGGCCGAGCCCGACCCGGCTCCGAGGGCGTCTCTGGCGACTCGTAGCGAGCTGGTGCCAGAGCTCACCCCACCCCCCTGCTTCCAGGGTCCGGAGAACCTCTGCCTCGGCACCTGGAGCGCCTACGAGGTGCGCGTCACCTGGCGGGACTTCCAGGGCAACCAGGGTGCGGGCCAGGCCATCCCCCTGACCGGCGACACCGGCGGTTTTTGGTTCTTCGATCCCGCGAACGTCGAGCTGGTGGTCAAGTGGATCGACGGCCGAGAGCTCAACGACCACGTCTGGGTCTTCTACGGCTCCCTCTCGAGCGTCGAATTCACCCTGACGGTTACGGATATCCTCGGCGGCCGACAGAGGATCTACTTCAACCCCTCCGGGGTGTTCGCCAGCGTGGGAGACACGGCGGCCTTCCCGGAGTAGGCCACCGGAGGTTGCTGCATGATCGAGCTCGAGGATCGCGAAATCGTCACGGCCGATGGCACGGGGATCCACGCCCGGTTCTACTCGCCGGGCGGCAACGAGACCGGCGCGGTGCTGCTCGTGCCGGCGATGGGGGTGCAGCAGGACTACTACGCGCCGCTGGCCCGCTGGCTCGCCCGGCAAGGCTTCCTCGCCGCCACCTTCGACTACCGCGGCGTGGGACGCTCTCGCACCGGCAGCCTCGCCGGCTTCGAGGCCGACATCTTCGACTGGGCCCGGCTCGACTGCGCCGCCATGGTCGACGCCCTCGCGGCCCGCGCTCCCGGCCGGTCGTTGACCTGGATCGGCCACAGCCTGGGCGGGCAGATCCTGCCCTTCGTGCCCAACCACGACAAGCTGGCCAAGGCGGTGACCGTCGCCACCGGCAGCGGCTACTGGCTGGAGAACGCGCCGGGCCTGAAGCGCCGCGCCTGGTGGCTGTGGTTCGTGCTGGTCCCGCTGTCGCTCCGGCTCTTCGGCTACTTCGCCGGCAAGCGGCTGCGCAAGGTGGGGGACCTGCCCAAGGGAGTGATGGCCCAGTGGCGGCGCTGGTGCATGGACCGCGAGTACGCCGTGGGTGCCGAGGGAGGGACCGTGCGCGAGCAGTACGCCGCCGTGCGGACGCCGATCGTCTCGCTGTCGTTCGTGGACGACGAGTACATGTCCGCGCGCAACACGGAGTCGATCCACGGCTTCTACGTCAACGCCCGACGCACCATGAAGCGCATCGCCCCTCAGGACGTGGGCCTCTCCCGCATCGGCCACTTCGGCTTCTTCCGCGCCGCCTTCGAGGAGCCGCTGTGGAAGGGGCTGCTGCTGCCCGAGCTGGGTTGAGGGGGCGCTGCTCGCTAGTCTCCGGCGTAGCGCAAGGTCGTCAGCCCAGGGACGCGGCGGAAATGTCGCTCGTTGCTCGTAACCACGGGCAGGTCGTATGCAAGCGCCGTGGCGGCGATCCAGAGGTCGTTGGTGCCGATGAGCAGGCCGTTCGCGGCGAGGTACCGGTAGAGACCACCGTACGCCCAGGACACGTCCGGGTTCCAGGGCAGGATCTCGAACGCCGCCAGGAACTCGTCCCATAGCTCCCTCTGAGCGAGGCTGGCTCCAGAGGCGAGCTCGCCGGCCACCGTGAAGGTCGAGCACACCCGTTCCTCGGCCCTTGCTTCCAGGAAGACCTGCGCCGGACCTGTCATCCCTCGCCGGACCTCCCGCTCGAGATCGATCAGAAACGTCGTTTCGAGGATCACCTCGACCCCCATTTGTCAGCGGGAGGCAGGTCGTCCCGCTTCAGCTGCTCGACGACTTCGAGAGCTGCCTCCGAGAGAAAAGGCCCTCGCTGGCGATAGAGGGCGAGCAGGTCGCCTGCGCTCCGGCGGGTCTCCGGCCACTCTGCTCGCAGGACGACCTCCGAAAAGGACTCGTGAGGATGACGCCGCGCCTTCTTGAGCCGCTGATAGGCATCGAGACGCAGCGAGATGGTCTTGGTAGCCATGCAGGCACTATGCATGGTGCATGGACCGACGTCAAGGACGCTCGGCCGGCCAGCTTGACTAGGTAGCCACCAGAGGCTACTTTGTCTCCATGCGCGCCGTCGGCATCAAGGTGTTGAAGAACCGGCTCAGCGAATATGTCCGGCATGCAGGTGCCGGCGAGACGATCCTGATCACGGATCGGGAGCGGGTCGTGGCGGAGCTGGTGCCGCCCCAGGCCTCGCGCAGCCCCATCCTGGCGGACGCCCTGCTCGCCGATGCCGTAGCCCGGGGGTGGCTGACCCCGGCACTCGCGCCGGGCGGGCCCTTGGCGGCTCGGCGTCCGGTGGCCCGGCTGGCGGAGATTCTCTCGGATCTCGACCAGAGCCGCGAGGATCGATGATCTACCTCGACACCTCGGTCGCCCTCGCCGAGCTGCTGGCCGAGGATCGGATGCCACCACCCACGTTGTGGGACGAGACCCTCGTCTCGAGCCGCCTGCTCGAGTACGAGCTGTGGACCCGCCTTCACGCCCACGGCCGGGGCTCGTCTCACGGCGAAGCAGCCCGCCGGCTCCTGGCTCGGGTCTCCTTGCTGGAGATGGTGCCAGCCGTGCTCGAAAGGGCCCTCGACGCCTTCCCCCTGCCCGTGCGCACCCTCGACGCGCTCCATCTCGCCTCGATCGACTTCCTCCGCCGCCAGCGCCAACCAGTCCAGCTCGCCAGCTACGACGGACGCCTCGTCACAGCGGCCCGGGCCCTGGGCTACGAGGTGTTGCAGCTGACCTGAGAGGTAGCCGGAGCACGCGCCGGCCGCACAGCCCTCCCTGGGTTGCCAACCTCCGCGGCATCTCTGTCGCCTGGCCCGATCGCCTTGACGCCCGCCCGGCTCGGGCGTAGCCTTCTTTGCACACAAGATGGAGCCGCAACGCGGAGTTGCGCGACCGTGGGCATGCGGGAGTCTGAGATGCCTGAGGACGGCAAGAGCTTCTGGACCACCCTGCCGGGCGTCCTGACCGGTCTGGCTGCCGTCATCAGCGCGGCGACTGGGCTGTTCGTCGCGACGAGATCGGCGGAAGGGCCCACCCAGGTCTCGAGCAACCTGTCCGTGCCCAGCGCGGCGACACCCGCAACGGACCCGACGTACCACCTGATCGTGGCGTCTTCTCCGAGCAAGCCGGAGGCCATCGCCCAGGCCCGGAGGCTGAGGGCGGACGGGCATCCCAGCGAGGTGATCCTCAGCACCACCGGTGTCTACGCCGTGACCCTGGGACACTTCCCCGGGCGAGAGGCCGCCGCCGCGGCCCTGAGAAACGCTCGGCAACGCGGCGTGGCTCCCGCCGACGCCTACGTCCTACCTCCGGAGCGCTGGAAGGCGACCGAGTTCCCGTAGATCCTCCCCCCGTTGACGCCTCCCCGTCCCGCCGCTACCCTTGCCGCTGGACTCCCGGAGGACCCTCATGCCCGAAGCGGACGACACCCGCCCCGAGAAGGACTTCTTCGTCGACGTGCCCCAGAGGAGCGAGCCGTTCACCCTCAAGGGCTGCCAGCACCTGGACTGGGGGCTGAAGAACCGACTGTCGCGGATCTTCCACCCCGAGACCGGCAAGACCGTGATGCTGGCCTTCGATCACGGCTATTTCCAGGGGCCGACCACCGGTCTCGAGCGGGTGGACCTCTCGATCGTCCCCCTCCTGCCCTGGGCGGACACCCTGATGCTCACCCGCGGCATCCTGCGCACGACGATTCCCCCCACCTATCCCGGCGGTCTGGTGCTGCGGGCTAGCGGGGGGCCGTCGATCCTCAAGGAGCTGTCCGACGAGGAGATCGCCCTCTCGCTCGAGGACGCCATCCGTCTCAACGCCTCCGCCCTCGCCGTCCAGGTCTTCATCGGCGGCCCCCACGAGACCAAGTCCGTCCACAACATGACCCGCCTGGTCGACGAGGCCACCCGTTACGGCATCGGCGTACTGGCGGTGACCGCCGTGGGCCGCGAGCTGGTGCGCGACGCCAGGTACATGCGCCTGGCGACCCGCATCTGCGCCGAGCTGGGGGCGACCTACGTCAAGACCTACTTCGTCGACGACGGCTTCGACACCGTGACCGCCGCCTGCCCGGTGCCGATCGTCATCGCGGGCGGCAAGAAGCTGGCCGAGCGCGAGGCCCTGGCCCTGGCCCGCAACGCCATCGACCAAGGTGCGTCCGGAGTGGACATGGGCCGCAACGTCTTCCAGGCCGCGGACCCGGCGGCGATGATCCAGGCCGTGCGCAAGGTAGTCCACGAGGGGGCCTCGGTGGACGAGGCCTACACCTTCCTGCTCGATCTCCAGGCCGCGCAGAGGTAGGACGCCGTGCGCAGCCGCTGGTCCGAGGCTGAGGCCGCCGCGCTCGTCGCGGAGGACCCCGCCGTCGGTGCGGAAGCCGCGCACTGCCTCTACGCGGCGCGCCTCCTGGGCGCCGAGCCGTCGCTGGCCCTGGCCGGCGGGGGCAACGTGTCGGTGAAGGTCGAGGTCCAGAACGCCTTCGGCGACCGGGTGCCGGCGTTGCTGGTCAAGGGCTCGGGGCGGGACCTGGCCGACCTCGGCCCCGCGGACCTCGTGCCTCTCGACCTCGATGGTCTCGCCCGGGTGCTCGAGCGGGAGCAAGCGGACGATGCCGAGATGGCCCGGCTGCTGGCCGCCTGTCGGCTCAGTCCCGAGGGCCCGGCGCCCTCGGTCGAAACGCCGGTGCACGCCGTGCTGCCCGCCCACCACGTCCTCCACTGCCACGCGGACGCGATCCTCGCCCTGACCAATCGCCCGCAGGGAGAGGCCGCCGTGCGCGAGGCCCTGGGGGATCGGGCGGCCATCCTGCCCTACGTCTTCCCCGGCCTCGACCTCGCCCGGGCCAGCCGCGAGGCCCTGGCTCGCGAGCCGCGGGTCTACGGCCTGGTGTGGTGCCACCACGGCCTGGTCACCTGGGGACCGACGGCCCGCGATGCCTACGAGCGGACCGTGGAGCTGGTCAGCCGCGCCGAGAGTTTCCTCGAGCGGGAGGCCTTCCTCCGGCCGAGCCCTGAGCCGCGTGGGCAGGGGACCGAGCCGATCCCGAATCCGCACCTGGCCCGGGAGCGCTGGCGGCGCCTGGCGCCCCTGCTGCGCGGCCGATTGGCGACCCCGAGCGGCGACCCGGATCGGCCCTGGCGGCGGCGGATCCTGGCCGCGGCCTGCGAGGCGCCGCTGCTCGCCCAGCTCCTTCGGGGTGGCGCCCGCGATCAGCTGATGACCGCCCCGCTGACCACCGACCACCTGATCCGCATCGGCCGCCTCCCCCTCTGGCTCGAGGGCCTGCCCTGGGAGGACGACGCCGGTCTGCGCGAGACGCTGGCGACCGCCGTGGCAGCCTTCCGGGAATCCGAGGACGCCTTCTTCGCCGACCACGAGACCCGTTCCCCGAGATGGCTGGCACCTCGGGAGAGCGCCGCTCCGGCGAGCGGGCCACGCCTGCTGCTGATCCCAGGAGTGGGCGCCGTCACCGCCGGGCCGGATGCCAGCGCCGCCCGGCAGGCGCTGGAGCTGGCCCGGCACACGGTCGAGGTCAAGGGTTGGCTGTGCGACGCCGGCGTGCCCTACGTGGGCCTCGAAGCCGAGCACCTCTTCGCCATGGAGCTGCGCCCCTTCCAGCAGGCCAAGCTCGCCCGCGCCGCCGAGCCCTTGGCCGGCACCGTGGCCCTCTTGACCGGCGCCGCCGGGGCGATCGGGGTCGGAGTGGCCCGCTGCCTGCTCGAGGCCGGCGCCCACCTGGCTATCGCCGACCTGCCGGGCCCCCGCCTCGCAGGGTTGGCCGAGGAGCTCGGCGCGGCCTTCCCCGGCCGGGTGCTGGCCGTCGAGATGGACGTCACGGACGCCGCCTCGGTGGCCGAGGCCTTCGCGGCGACGGCCGGCGAGTGGGGGGGCGTCGACCTGGTGGTGGCCAACGCCGGCATCGCCCACGTGGCCCCCTTGACCGAGCTGGACCCGGCCGCCTTCCGGCGCCTGGCGGCGGTCAACACCGAAGGGGTGCTCTACACCCTGGCCGAGGCCGGGCGCCTCTTCGAGCGCCAGGGCACGGGGGGCGACCTGGTGCTGATCTCGACCAAGAACGTCCCCGCCCCAGGGGCGAGCTTCGGCGCCTACTCGGCCACCAAGGCGGCGGCGCATCAGCTGGCGCGGGTGGCGAGCCTGGAGCTGGCGCCCTTCGACGTGCGGGTGAATCTTGTGGCGCCGGACGCCGTCTTCGGCGAAGCCGACCGGCCCTCCGGCCTGTGGCAGGAGGTGGGCCCCTCGAGGATGCAGGCCCGCGGCCTCGACCCGGCCGGCCTCGAGGACTACTACCGCCAGCGCAACCTGCTCAAGGCCCGCGTCACCGCCCGCCACGTCGGCGAGGCGGTGCTCTTCTTCGCACTCCGGAAGACCCCCACCACCGGCGTCACCCTGCCGGTGGATGGCGGATTGCCCGAAGCCACGCCGCGGTAGGCCGACTTCAGCCCAAGATCTTCTGAAGACACTCGAACGTTGAAGGCAGCTTCTCCCGCCACAGCCAGTCGACCTCGATCCAGAAGCCGGGGACGGTGCGTGCTTCGAGCCGGCCAGTGGTGGCGGTGGCGTGGTGGTGGGTGCCGCCTTCGAGCCCGTACACGGAGAGGCCTCGGCTGGCGGGGTCGATCAGCCAGATCTCGGGGATCCCGGCCTGCTGGTAGCGAGGGAGCTTCTCGCGCACTTCGAAGCGGGGGTCGGCCTCCGAGACGATCTCGATCACCAGGTCGGCCGGGCCGTCCAGGTACTTCGGGGTGAGGCGGTGGGCTCTCTCGGTGCCCACCACCAGCAGGTCCGGTTCGGGGGACCAGCGCTCGTCCAGGCGCATCGGATAGCGCGATCCGCGAACCACGCCAGCTCCCGTCTGATCGAGGTGGGCACTGAGGAGGGTGAGCAGGAAACGAAACAAGTCCTCGTGTCGGTCCGATGCCGGGGACATCACCAACCTCCCATCCAGGTACTCCCAGTCGCTGTCCTCACCCTCCAGCGCATAGAAGTCCTCTTCGCTCAGGGCAGGCTTGATCACCAGGTAGGGCGGCTCCAGCTCGAGCAACATGGTCCGACCTTAACACCTACCGCCCACCCCGCTCGCGGAAGAACGACAGGTAGGCCTCGAGGGCCGAGAGGGCGAGGCGGTCGGCGGGGCAGGTGACGACACGGGTGCCGCGCTTGCCGAGGGTGCGACCCAGGCGGCGGTTGGCGAGCAGGATCTCGAGGGCCCCGACCTGGGCAAAGGCCCCGGGAGCGTCCGCCGGGGCCTCGCGGGCGAGGGCCGAGAGCTCCGGGTCCTCGAGGTTGACCAGCAGCGTGCGGTGGCGATGGCCGAGCACCGCCAGGGCCGCGCGCAGGGGCTCGGCGGTGGCGAGGTCGACGATCGAGGTGAACACCACCACCGTCGCCCGCCGCGGCTCGAGAGCCAGAGCCTGCGCCGCCGCGAGGTCCCAGGCCGGCTCGGTGAAGCGGGCCGGCAGGTCGTAGAGGGAGCGGTAGGCGAGCTCGACGTCCCGGCTGCCGCCCCCCACTCGCACCACCCTCTCCACCCGGTCCGAGAACGCCGCCAGGGTCACGCGATCCCCCCGGCCGGCGGCCACCCGCATCAGGGCCAGACAGGCGGCGAGGGACACGTCGAGCTTGCTGCGCTCCCCCGCCCCGCCGCTCCCCGCGCGCTGGGCGCCGCCGGTCATCGAACGGGCGGTGTCGAGCAGGATCAGCAGGCGGATCCCCCGCTCCCAGGTCTCCTCGCGGGTGATCAGCCGGTCGTGGCGGGCCGTGGCCTTCCAGTGGATCTTGCCGAGGGGGTCCCCCGTGCGGTACTCGCGCAGGGCATAGGGCTCGCGGCCCACTCCCTGGGAGAGCAGCGGTACGCTGC
>JBIOYC010000161.1:0-6861 GCA_044869955.1 Thermoanaerobaculia bacterium
CGCCGAGGCACGGCCGTCACCACGCCGAGCGGCACCTCCTGCCTCAACACCTCCCTGACCCGCGAGCGGATGATCTACACCTTGAACGGGGTGGGCCAGCGGACGAATGAGAAGCAAGAGCACTCGACCGGCACGACCACCTGGGCCACGGACGGGGAGACCACTTACGTCTACTCGACCCGCTGCTACCTGGACCAGGTGATCCAGGCCCCCGGCCAGACCGAGGAAGCGGTCACGGAATACGACTATGACTGCAACGGACGGCTTGAGCGGATGTGGGACGCCAACCACCCCTCGAGCAGCCAGACGGCCGCCGCCACCACGATCTACGACTACGACGAACTGGATCGCCTGATCACCGTGCAGCAGCCGTGGGAGGAGGCCAACCCGGCGACCACGACCTACGCCTATGACGTTCAGGATCACCTGACCGCGGTCACCGACGCCGAAGACAACACCACCACCTACACCTACTCGGACCGGGATCTGATGACCGGGGAGACCTCCCCGGTCTCCGGCACCACCACGCGCACCTACAACGAGCACAGCCAGCCGCTGGTGGAGACGGATGCCCGCAACGTCGTGACCACCCGCACCCACGACGCCCTGGACCGCGTGACCCTGATCGACGTGCCCGCCGCGGACCAGGACACCAGCTTCGTCTACGACGATCCCCTCGTTCCCTTCTCCAAGGGCCGCCTGACCCAGATCACCCGCGGCTCCGAGGTGGTGGACTACACCTACGACCGCTTCGGCCGCACCCTCCAGGATGGCGCCCTTTCCTACAGCTGGGACGCGAATGGCAATCGATCGACGATCGTGTATCCTGGCCAGGTGACTGCGGTCTACAGCTTCGACTTCGCGGACCGGCCGGTGACGCTCACGGTGCAACGCCCCGGGGAGCCGAATCAGGCCATCGCAAGCAGTGGTTCTTACAGACCGTTCGGCCCTCTCCAAGGCCTGACCCTGGGCAACGGTCTGGCGGAGACCCGGACCTTCGACTTCCGTTACGCTCCCACCTCCATCGAGGTCAAGCAGGGCAGCACCTTCCGCCTCGACTGGAACTACATGACGGACGACGTGAGCAACATCACCCAGATCGACCAGCTCGAGCCCACGCCGACAAGCACGCGGACCTACGGCTATCGAGACGTGCAGTACTTCCTGACCTCGGCCGCCGGCCCCTGGCCCGGGCCGCTCGCCTGGACCTACGACAAGATCGGCAACCGGCTGTCGGAGACGAGAGCCGCCGCCACGGACACCTATCAGTACGTACAGAACGGCAACGGCAACACACCGATCCTCGAGAGTGTTCAGCTTTCCACGCTCGGCACACGAAGCTACACCTACGGCCCCGCCGGCCACCTGGAGCTGGTGAACGCCGCCGGCAACGTCATCAACTTCGACAACGACGACACCGGCCAGCTGTCCCGTTTGGAGCGCACCTCCGCCGGTGCGCA
The DNA here is from genome assembly GCA_044869955.1 of Thermoanaerobaculia bacterium. Taxonomy (GTDB): domain Bacteria; phylum Acidobacteriota; class Thermoanaerobaculia; order Multivoradales; family SZUA-115; genus CALMKX01. The sequence continues at coordinate 1,461 of JBIOYC010000161.1, forward strand.
GGTCAACATGACGTACGACGGCCGAGGCCTCCTAGCCCTCGCCACCGAGCCGAGCACGGAGTCCAACCTACCTGCTGTCATCCCGAGCGAAGCCGAGGGATCTCTTGGGCGGGGACTCGCCGCGCGCGGCGTCCCCGGCACTCCGATCTTCGCCGACGGCTTCGAAAGCGGGGGCCTCTGCGAATGGTCCGCCTTCATCGGCATCGTCATCCCGGAGCCGGACTGCCCCAAGCCCCCACCGCCTCAGGTGGTCACCCCCACCTACGGCGCGGACGGCCTTCTCTACGCCCTCACCCGCTCGGAGGCCCCGGCGGACGTCCTCTACTTCTACTTCCACGGCCGCCCGGTCGCACAGCTCGAGATCGACGGCCCGAACGAGACCTTCAAGTGGATCACCACCGACCACCTCGGCACGCCTGCGATGTTGAGCAGCTTGGCAGGAGCAACGCTGTGGTCCGCTGGGTTTGAGCCCTTCGGCGCGGACTACGGCGGCGCTTCCGCGCAGAACCTGTTCTTGCGGTTTCCGGGGCAGTGGGAGGAAGGAACGTGGAGTGAGGCGAGCGCGGGGGCGGGGGTGTATCAGAACGTGCACCGCTGGTATCTGTTCGGGGATGGGCGGTATTCCAGAAAGGACCCGGTCGGCGATGTAGAGATGAGGCAGGACCGGCCCTGGTACCCTCGCGCTGAGTTGGAGCGATTCAGCCTTTTCAACTACGTCGACTCGAACCCAATCTCATTCCTGGACCCGCTAGGGCTGTTGAAGTTCAAAGGTTGCACCCCGGAACGAGAAGCACGCATCAGCCGCTCATTCCGGGAGGCTTGCGCGCTCGTGGGCGATGGCGACTTTGTGGACTGTATGTGTGAGAACCCGTCGATTCCAAGGGGCCTTCGGCGGCTGTGTGCGCAGAACAATCGGACGATCCGTTGCCAAACAGGCCGGACGGGGCCGTGCGCAGACAAGCCTAACCTTGTCGAGTGTGGCTGGTCGATACCATTCGGACGAACAATCCGTGTCTGCGAGGATGCTTGGTCGCCTTCCTGTGGGCCACTGCGATGCACCCTGGTTCACGAGATGACCCATCAGCTAGGACATGGAGGAGAGAGCAAGCCTGACACTGCTGAAGCCTGCCTCGGAGGTTGCTAGTGAACGCTACGAAGAAGGTCTGTCGCCAGCCGTTGTTTCGTAATCTATGGGGACGATGCCTCCTCCTTGTACTGCCATTTCTAGTGCTGTGTGCAACTCCGAGCTTAGCTCGGAAGACGGCAAGACCTCCGCCGCGAGAGAGTGTGATCGGTGTCTGGATAGGAGTCTCTCGTGATGAGTCGTACCTACTACGAATAGAGTTGCGACCGAATGGGAAAGGTCATGGTGCTTTTAGCTTTCTAGACGAAGAGGCTCGCAGGTTCGAGATTACGGACTGGGACTACAGGGACGGCAGCATCCTGATCAATGCTGTTGCACCCACTGGACCAGCGAGCTGGGTTCGGCCTCTTGGTGGAAGGGTTGGAGCCTACACAATGGAGGTCTCCGCACACGGGGATGATTGGAAGCTGGTTTTTCTGCTCCGGCGAGAGGACGAGTTTGAGCGGAGGCTCTCGCATTTGCGGACGGCGATGGGCACTTCACTGCCGTAGGCCCCGCCCGTCCCCCGATTCGAGTGCACACCCATCTGGGAGATTGAACCTCTCCCGGATGGGCGGTCTTCAAGACGGCTCTTCCGTTCTGGTTGTTCCGTTCTTTGTGTGGGTCCGGCTCACCACCGCAGCCTGGCGGGTACAGATCGCCTTATTTCCATGACGCTGTAGCGCATGCCGCGAGCGGGCGGCTTGAGCCAGACCCCGAGGGCGAGGTCACCGTTTGCCCGCCCCCCAATTCGGGGCGACACAGTTCTGGGCAAGCGCGGGGCTGGGGGGACCACAAGCTGCCACTCCGGCCGGGCCTTCTAGGACGCGGCCTTGTCTTACAGCTGGGACGCGAATGGCAATCGATCGACGATCGTGTATCCTGGCCAGGTGACCGGGGCCTGACCAACACCCATTGGAACCGCCTGGGCCTGATGCAGGCCCGGGCCGTGACCTCTTTCTCGCCCACGGATCCGAACCAGGGCATCTCCCAGGACACCAACACCCGCCCGGTGCGGGCCTTCGCGGACCGCATGGTGGGCCTCTACGGCGGTGCCCTCACCACGCTGGAGTCCCGAGTGAGTGCCACGGACCTCACTCCGGGTGTCTTCGTCCAGACCGACTTCACCGGCCTGGACTCGCCCCAATGCTCGGTGACCCCGCCGCCGATCTACAAGTTCCACCTCAAGGACGGCAGCGACTGGACCTACATGCTCCAGCGGGCCGGCCCGGCCCAGGCCTCGATCGCCGAGATCCACACCCTGCTGCCCAACTGTGGTGAGGTGGTCAGCGGGGATCCGAACGGCACGGGCGGCACCTCCATCGTCTGGGCCTACAGCTACAACGAGTGGTGGGAAGGGGCGGGGATCGAGGAGCTTTCTGCCCGCTCGCCGGCCTACCCTTACGGCTTCGGCCTCGCTCCGCTTCAGATCCTGAAGCAGGTGTTGCCCTGAGACTCGAGGAGACCTCTATGCTGCGCGCCATTCGTCCACCACTCGGCCATCGGATCCTGGTCGCTACCGGCCTCCTGGGCCTGGTGGTGGTCCTTGCAGCGGGCTGCGACGGCGGCAGCCCCTCCGAGCCCCGGCCGGGCGAACCGCCTCGCGGCGTGACCAACGCCACGGTGCTCGAGAACCTGGTCCTGGTGCGTTCCCTCCAGGATCGCCAGCTGACGGGGACCCAGCTTGTGGACATAAGTGGTGGCGTACGCCCGTCGGGGCGCCTCTCCCAGGGGAGCGGCTGGGGCTATTCCTTCCTCCAAACCACGCCGCAGAGCCGCACGGTCTACTTCTGGAGCGCCTACTCGGACGGGCGGATCGAGTCCGGTGGCTCGGGTCCGCCGATCGGCATCGTGTTCCCGGTGGACATCGGGCCCCTGCTGCAGATCGACAGCGACCGGGCCTTGGAGATCGCCCGCGCCAACGGTGCCCAGGCCCACTTGGACCGCTTTCCAGATGGCATCATCACGATGCGTTACCACCACGACGGCAACCGCCTGCTGTGCGCCATCGAGCTCGATGGCCGGCGCATGGACGGCGCCCCCTGCACCAGCTTCGTCTTCCTCGACGGCAGCACCGGAGCCGTGCTGCGGACGGACTTCACCTGCCTGACGCTGTGAGGCCCGTGAGGTGGCGATGAACCTGCACCGGCTCTCTGCGCTGACCTCGCGGCTGGCCCCCTGGCGGCGCGAGCGGGACCCCGCCTGGGAGCCTGCCGAGGACGGCGTGCTCCCCCTGCCGCCGCTGCCGCTGCGCCACCTGGTCGGCCCGCTCGAACAGCGCTTCTTCGACAACCCGAGCGGCAGCTGGGTCTTCCCCGAGGCTCAGCAAGAGAGCCGGGGCTTCGTGTTGGACTGGGGCTGCGGCTGCGGGCGGATCGCCCGGCAGTTGATCCAACAGAGGCCCCAGCCAGAGCGCTATCTGGGTCTGGACGTGCATCGAGACATGGTGCGCTGGTGCCGCGAGAACCTGGCGCCGTGGGCGGCGCAGTTCCACTTCGAGCACCACGACGCACGCAACCCCAGCCTCAACCCTCGGGGTCGTGCCGAGGCCCTGCCGCTGCCGGTGGACGGCGAGGAGGTGAGCCTCTTCATCGCCTGGTCGGTGTTCACCCACGTGCTGCCCGCCACGGCGAGCTTCTACCTCGCAGAGATGGCCAGGGTCCTGCGCCCGGGAGGTCTCGGCCTGACCACCTGGTTCCTCTTCGACAAGCGCGGCTTCCCCATGATGCAGGCGGAGCAGAACGCGCTCTTCATCAACCTGGAGGACCCCACCAACGCGGTGATCTTCGACAAGGCGTGGCTTCGAGAGGCAGCTACGACGGCAGGGCTGAGGATCGAGAGTGTCATTCCGCCTGAGATCCGTGGCTACCACTGGAAGGTCTACTTCCGCCGCTCACGCCCGAGCGTGGCGTACTCCGACTTCCCCGAGGATCGGGCTCCGTACCGCAACGGCTCGTGAGACCTCCTCCGCCCCACGATTCGAGTGGACACCCAGTTGGGCAAAACGACGCCTGCCTGACCAGGGGGCAGCGGCAGGAGTTGATCCATTGACGAGGCCCGGGGGGTCGTAGCGAGAAACCCGAGCCTACGGCAACGTGAGGACCGAGGCGCAGGCCTGGTTGGGCAGCTCGGCGCAGACCCAGGTGCAATGCAGGTGGTCGCTCTCGCACTCGTCCGCCGGCTCGTCCCAGGTGGGGTCGTCGTCCAGACCCGTGCAGTGGCAGGTGTAGTACGGACAGAGAGGCGTGGGGCAGGAGACCCCGGCCTGGGTGGTCATGATCTCGCCCGTGGGCATGCCGTCCTTGAGCACGGCCGGCTCGACGCCGGCGAGGAAGTTCGAGGGGCCGGGGAGGGCCGCGTCGGCCACCCGGTCGCCGTCGGTGTCCACCCGGATCGTGCGTCCGGCCTGCGCGGGCTGGAAGCTCCACACCGAGTAGGTGCCCGGACCCAGGCTGATGCGCTGCACCAGCTCACGCGCCGGGTACGGGTTGCCCAGGGCCGGGGTGAAGACCAGCTTGACGTTGAGCAGGAGAGGCGCCCGGTAGGTGCCACCACGCTCCGAGGTGCGGACGATCTTCATCTCCGTCATCGGCTGCTCGCCGCTGAGCGAAGCCGACACGTCGTAGCTCCCGCAGGGGGTCGCCAGGGGCTCGCCGCTGGTCAGCGACAGGGCCAGCAGTTGGATGCGCGTGCTGGCCACGCCGTCGGCGTCGAAGCGGGCGTCGTCCAGTCGCTGGACGATGGTGTCTACGGTACCGAGGCTGCCTGCCGGCTCGGTGGCGAGGGGCCGGCCGTAGAGCTCCACCTTGCCGCTGAACGGCGCCGAGCCCTCGCAGAAGAAACCCGCGGGGATGGGATCCCGCTCGAAGCTCGAGACCGTCAGCTTGCCGCCCGCCGTCGCCCACAGATCCGCACCTTTGGTGACCGTCTGACCGCCCCAGAGGGGGGCCACGGCGAGGATCGCCACGGCCGCACTAATGCCAATCCACCGCGCCTTGCGCTGCTCCTCCATAACCTCCTCCTTTCGGACCGATGTCTACCTAGAAGAATGCCAAGGCATACGGCAAGAGGGACAGCCGCCAGTCCGGCGCAAGCCCGGTTTCCCTCTTTCCTCCTCTTGCGGCACTTTGGTTTGCAGACCCCGTCCGACTCACGCAAGACCCTTCACGGAGGAAGAGCATGCAGAGGTGGATTCTCTCTCTCGCCCTGGCCCTGCTCGCCGCGGGCCCCGCCCTGGCCACCACCGGTGTGGCCTTCGTCCACGGCACCGGCCAGCAG
>JBIOYC010000162.1:0-23135 GCA_044869955.1 Thermoanaerobaculia bacterium
GGGCGGCCCCACCCTGCCCGACCTCTGCGACGACAGCTACGAGGACCTCTTCCTGCTGGTCCCCGGCGACGGCGGTGCAGCGGCACGAGTGGTGCGGGCTAGCTACGGGGCGCCAAGCCCGTGCTAGACTTTGCGTTCGAACTCGCTTATCAGCGGATTTTTCGCTTCGCACCTACCCGGGGATCTCACCATGATCTCGAAGCTCCGCTCTCCCCTAACTTTCATCCTGGCCTTGGCTTCTCTGCTTCCGAGCCTCTCCGCGCAGGCACAAGTCGCCTCGCTCGCCACCCCCATCACCCCCGACGACCTCCTCGCCTCCGGTGCGCCGAGCGGCTTCGTACGGCTCGGGTCACGGCTGCTCTTCGCCGCGCGGCGTGATGACGACAGTTCGTTCAGTCTCTGGGCGACGGACGGTACGCCGATCGGCACCGAGAAGCTGGTGGAAGACTTCTGCAGCGGCTTTTGTGACTCCTTCGAGGACCGTCCGACGCTGGGGATCCAGGTGCTGGGTCACCTCGCCTACTGGAGGGCTCCGATCCCGTTCGGTGACTGCTCGCCGACTTCCACACCCGGGCGTCTCTGGCGCTCGGACGGCACCCCGGAGGGGACTTTTCCCCTTACCGGCTGTGATCTCTCCGCTGGCGAGACGGTCGGGCCCGTCGGAGGCAAGGCGGTCTTTAGAGGCTACAGCGACTTCTATGGGGATGAGCTCTGGGTCACCGACGGTACAGTCGAAGGGACAGCCATCCTGATCGATCTCGAACCAGGCCCGGCTGGGCTCCACGCCCTGAGCATGAGCGTCCTCGACGATCGCCTGTACTTCCTCGTTCACCGCTTTCCCGGAGGCCTCCAGCTCTGGACCAGCGATGGCACCACCTCGGGTACCCGGATCGCCGTGGGCATTGGTGAGCAGGTGACGTCTTCTTCGCCCAGCCCCTTGGTGCGCGTCGGCTCCAGGCTGCTCTTCCACGCCGACACACCGAACGGGAGGGAGCTATGGTCGAGTGACGGCACCCCGGACGGCACGGCCACGATCTCGAGCTTCGTCAACGAGCTCCCCTTCCAGTCCACCCATTTCTTCAAGGTCGTGGGCGGCCGTGCCTACTTCGTGGCCGAGGAGATGGGCCAGGGTGAGGAAGTCTGGGTCAGCGACGGTACGCCCGCAGGTACCCGGCGGGTCACCAGCCTGCCCCTCGCCAACCCCTTCAACTTCCAGTTCGGTCCGGGGAGGCTGGCCGAGGCGGGCGGCCACCTCTTCCTGCTCTTCGAGCACGTCTTCTTCGAGGATCCCCCCTCGGCCCTCTGGGTGGCCGGCTCGACACCGAGCAGCACTCACAAGGTGCTCGATCTCTGTGAGGGAAGAACCTGCTCCCTTGATGACGCGACCAGCTTTGGAAACCGGATCTACTTCCCCAACTACACGCCAGACCTGGGCTTCGAGGTCTGGTCGTCGGACGGCAGCGCCACAGGTACGGGCCCGGTGGCGGATCTCTGCCGGGGTGCTTGCGGCAATGTCGGCCCGATCAGTCTCGTTGCCGGCGAGCTGTTCTTCCAGGCACTCGATTCCGCCGGCCAGACGAGCGTGTGGCGCGCCACAGCCGGAGGGGCTCTCGACCGCTTTGGGATCCTCGGCACTACGAGCTTCTTTGACGGACCCCGATTCCTACCCATCGCCGGTAGGCTCGGCTCCGCCACGATCTTCCCGGCACGCACGCCGGCTGGCGACGTCGAGCTCTGGCGGCGCCATGGCGTCCAGGACGACATCGTCGCGGATCTGGCCCGAGGCCCTGCGCATGCTGAGCTCGGCCCGTTCTCCGCAGCCGGTGCCTCGGTCGTGCTCTTCGGGAAGGAGGAGCGCTTCGGTCCAAGCACCCTGTGGGCGCTGACCTCACCCGCCGGTCCTGCCAGCCAACTGCTCGACTCGCTCGAACTCCCATGCGCCGATCCCGCGCGCCCTTGCCAGTTCGGCAACGGTCAGGTCACTTTCTTCCAGGAGCAGGACTTTGGCTTTTCCGAAAGCGCCTTGTGGCGCACTGACGGCACACCATTGGGTACCCTTGAGCTCTTGCCCTCGGCAGCTCAGCCAGGGGTCGAGCCCTTCCAGCTGCTGGGAGTGCTGGCCGGGAGTCTGGTCTTCGTTGGCGAGCCTCCTGCCGGGACCAGCTCCTCTCGCCCCTTCCTGTGGATGTCCGACGGCACTCCGAGCGGCACCCTCAGCCAGGGCGAGCTGAACGCCTTCGACCCTGGGTTCGGCTTCGTCAGCCCGACCGTGATCGGGGGCGCGATCTACTTCCTCTACCAGCTGACCAGCAACGCTGCCGAGATCTGGCGCACCGACGGCACGCTGGCAGGCACCGAGCGCCTTGCCAGCGTCGACCTGGGCTTCGGCGATCCGAAACCCACGTTTTCCGTTGCGGGGAGTGACGTGCTCTTCTTCGCCCCCTCACCGAGCTTCGGGCTGAGGCTCCATCGCTTGCCCGGTGGCAACGGTCCAGCCGAGACCCTGCGCGCCTTCCCATGCTCTCACTCGCCACGGGATCTGCCCCTGCGCACAGCCACGTTTCAGGACGAGGTCTACTTCTTCACCTGCGAGAGCTTCGACGAGGCCGCGCTCTGGAAGAGCGACGGTACGGCGGCTGGGACGGTCGAAGTGGCGAGCTTCCCAGGTTGGAGGATCCCCTTCGAAGGACCGGACCCTCAGCTCGTTGCCGCCACCGGGGGGGTCTTCTTCACCGCCGCCCTGCCCGACACGGGCATCGAGCTTTGGTTCACCGACGGCAGTGCGGAGGGGACCCAAATGGTGCGCGAGATCAGGCCGGGAGCGCTCACCAGCCACCCCTTCCTGCTCGCGGCAGCCGGGAACCGGGTGATCTTCCGCGCCGACGACGGCATCCACGGGGCCGAGCTGTGGGTCAGCGACGGCACCGAGGCGGGCACTCGCCTCCTCCACGACATCAACCCCGGACCAGGCAGCTCGCTGCCAACCGGCGGCGACCTCGCGGCACAGGTGATCGGAGACCGCCTGTGGTTTCCGGCCAACGACGGCCTCCACGGCACGGAGCCCTGGAGCCTGCCGCTGGCCCTCGACGGGCCGGCCTGCGCAGACACGCCGCGGGGTCTGTGTCTCCAAGACGACCGCTTCCGCGCCGAGATCTTCTGGCGCGACTTCCAGGGTGGCACCGGCTTCGGCCAGCCGACCTCGCTCACTTCGGACACTGGCACCTTCTGGTTCTTCGACCCGACCAACGTCGAGGTGATCACCAAGGTGCTCGACGCCCGCGCCCTCAACGGGCACTTCTGGACCTTCTTCGGCGCCCTGACCAGCGTGCAGTACGACCTGACCTTGACCGACACCGAGACCGGCCTCACCCGCCGCTACAGCAACTACGCCAGGACCCTGGCGAGCGGCGCCGACACCAGCGCCTTCGGACCTCGGGGATCGGCCCTGGGTAGCTTCACCGAAGTGGGGGCGGATGTTCTCGGCCAGGGTCGGCCGGAGGTCTCGGTCGGCTTCGAGCCCCGAGCGGCCTCCGGCAGCTGTGCGCCGTCCGGCTCTCAGCTCTGCTTGAACCAAGGCCGCTTCGCCGTGGAAGCCACCTGGCGCGACTTCCAGGGCAATGTCGGGGTGGGCATGGCCCAGAGCCTCACTGCCGACACCGGCACCTTCTGGTTCTTCGACCCCGCGAACCTGGAGGTCGTGCTCAAGGTGCTGGACGGCACGGCCCTGAACGGCAAGTACTGGGTCTTCTACGGTGCCTTGTCCTCGGTCGAGTACACGCTGACGGTGACCGACACCCTGACCGGCGCCATGAAGGTCTACCGCAATCCCAGCGGGACATTGGCGAGCGAGGCCGACACAGCCGCCTTCGGACCGAGCCTCTAGGAGGCGTTCGACAGCGAGGCGGGCTTCGACGAGGGCCTTTGACAGGAAGCTGGGAGACGCAATATGGTCTCCCATATGAAGACCACCATCGAGATTGCCGATCCCCTCTTCGAAGAGGCGAGGATGCTCGCCACAGAAGAGGGAACCACCCTCAGAAGCTTGGTCGAGGATGGTCTGCGCAGACTCATCGAAGCACGCAGACAGTCCCAGCCCTTCCGGCTGCGCCGCGTCACTTTTGGTGGCGACGGGCTCCAGCCGGGGATGGAGCACGCCACCTGGGAGCAGATCCGAGAACGGGCCTACGAAGGGCGCGGGACGTGATCGCGATCGACACCAACATCCTGGTCTACGCGCACCGCTCGGATTCTCCCTGGCATTCAAAGGCCGAGTCAGTGCTCGTGGAGGCAGCAGAGGGGAAGGGTGCTTGGGCCATCCCCTGGCCCTGCATCCACGAGTTCCTGGCGATCGTCACCCACCCCAGGCTCTACCAGCCACCGACGCCGCTTGCAGTTGCTCTCGACGCCGTGGAGGACTGGATGGGCTCACCCTCGCTGCGGATGATCGGTGAGGCGCCTGGCTACTGGAAGCTCCTCCGCCCGGCCCTTGAGGCCGGCCGGATCAGTGGCCCCAAGGTTCACGACGGCCGGATCGCTGCCCTGTGCCTGCAACACGGTGTTCGCGAGCTTTGGAGCGCCGACCGGGACTTCAGCCTCTTCCCGGCGCTGAAGGTGCGGAACCCACTCGTCGGCTGAGACGGCTCTCCAGCCCCTACCCCCTGAGCCGCCGGTACTCCTCCGCATCGATGAGCCGCCGACTCGCGAGGTCGGCCTCGACATCCGCGGCCCAGGCGCCGGCTGCGGCGGCCGGGCCAGCCTCGAGCACCAGCAGCTCGGAGCCGAAGCCCGAGCCGTAGGAGAAGGCGGCGAGGCGCTCGCCGGCGGCCCGGCCGCGCAGGGCCTCGGCGACCGAGATCCACAGGCTGGCCGTGTAGGCGTTGCCGGTCAGCCGGTTCCAGCCCATGGTGGGATCCACCTTGTCGCGGAAGAGGGCCTCGATCGCTTCCGCGCTCATTCCGAACGCCTCCCCCACCGCCACCACCGCCTTCTTGACCATCTTGGGGAAAGGCACGTGAAAGCAGAGATAACGCAGCCCGGCGAGCACCTCGGCCGGATCCCCACGTCCAACCAGCGCCGTGAAGCAACGCTCGGCGCCTCGCTTGTAGCAGTCGAGAGAGAAGGGACCGTCGACCCGGGGGAAGGCCTCTCCCACCGGGCGCCAGAAGTCGAAGGCGGGCTCACTGTAGGGGAAGGAAGCGGTCTCCAGGGCGGCGACCTCCGGCTCCGCCACCACCATCGCCACCGCCCCGGCACCCTGGGTGGGCTCGCCGGGGTCCCCTGGGGCGTAGAGGGCAACGTCCGCCGCGATCACCAGGGCGGCCCTGCCGGCCGAGGCCCCGGAGAGCCGCCACTCCGCGGCCTGGCGCAGGGCCAACGTGCCGCCGTAGCAGGCGTGCTTGACCTCGTAGGAGCGCACCGCCCCGGCCAGGCCGAGACCCTCCGCCACCCAGGCCGAAAGGGGGCGGCTCATGTCCAGGGCCGACTCGGTGCCCACCGCCAGGAGGCCGATCGAGGCCGGGTCTCCGCCCCAGCGCTCGAGGGCCCGGCGGCCGGCCGCCACGGCCAGGTCCACCACGCCGAAACCCCCGGGACAGAGCGCCATCTCTCGGCAGCCGAGGCCGACGGTGTACTTCTGCGGGTCCACGCCGGCGAGCTTCGCCAGCTCGCCGACCTCCATCGCCAAGGGTGGCAAGGAGAGCCCCAGAGCGGCGATCCCGGTGGAAAGGGCCATGCGTTCCTCCTTCGAAAGGCCTCGCCGGAGGCTCCTTCCGGCGCGAGCCTGGCATTTCACCACAGCCCGGGTCTCGTTGAACGCTCCGTCGCCGTCAGCGCTTTCGCTTAACGGCTTTCGTAATGAAGGGGAGGGTAGCATCGGGCCTGGCGGAGGGCGAGTCGAGGGATCGGCTCGCACCGTACCCATTCCTTACCCGGGAGGCGGTGACTTCGAATGGCGAGGGTGGCGGTGATCGATGGCGACGCGGCGGTCCGCGAGAGCCTCGCCAGCTCGCTCCGCTCCTTGGGGCATCAGACGGTCGTCGTCCAGGGTGTGCAGCCCGGCGAGCTCCCGGGCCTCACCAGCAGCCTCGACGCCATCGTCGTCGACGTCGCCACGTCTGGAGGGGACCGCTGGGCTCTGCTCGCCGCGCTGCGACGAGCCCGGCCGACTCGGACCGCGGCGATCGTCGTCTACAGCACTTCGAACGAGGTGGCGGACCGCATCCGCGGCCTGCGCAGCGGTGCGGACGACTGGATCGAGAAGCCCGCGGCCGAGGCCGAGCTGCTGGCGCGGCTGCAGCTGGCCTTGAAGCGCCGCTCGGCGCGGCGGGCGGGTCTCTCCGGCGGCTTGCCGGCTCACCGCTTGCCGGCTCTGCTCCAGGACCTCCAACAAGCGCGGTCGTCGGGTTGTCTGGAGATCGGGACCGAGGGGGAGGTGGGGAAGGTGCGGCTGTGGCAAGGGAGGATCGTCGCCGCGGAGATCGATCGTCTCGAGGGTCAGAACGCGCTGGAAGCGCTCATGACCTCGTCCGGCGGGACCTTCCGCTTCGTCGAGGGAGCCAGCCGCTCCCCGGGATCGCGGGACAGCGAGGAGCTGTCGCTCAACGACGCCCTGCTGGACAGCGCCTGGGTGGAGGAAGAGCTGGCCGCCCGGCAGGGGTTCTTGCCTCCCCTCGGGGATCGCCTCGAGCTGGCGCAGCGACCTCAGGTGCCTCCGGCTCAGCTTCCGGACCTTCCGGTGGTGCTGGTGGTGAACCGTCTGGCCTCGACCCGAGCGCGGACTCTCGCCGACCTGCTTCGCTGCCGGCTGAGCGCCCCGCGACGAGTGCAGCTCCTGGTGGCATGGCTGGTGGAGCAGGGCATCGTCCGCGTTCTCTCGGAAAGCCCGCCAGCCGAGACCGAGCCGCCTCGGGCCGGCGATCGGGAAAAGGCCCTGCGAGGCGAGGGATGAGCTCGTTGCTGTTTCAACTCATGGACTGAGAGGAGGCTTTCAAGATGGCAAACGTGACGGAGCTGTGCAAGCAGATGGTCGAGTCCACTCCCGATGCGATCGCGGCCAACGTCGTCGATCTGTCCTCTGGGATGATGCTCGGAGGTCACTTTTTGACCGACTTCACCACGGATCACTTCGAGGCGGTCTCGGCGGCCGCGACCAGCCTCTACCGGGGTCGCGAGACCATGCGCGTCGAGGAGCTGGTCAAGGCGCAGCGAGGCGACACCAGCGACGCTCACTTCATGGAGGAGGTGCAATTCAGCACCACCCACCTCCTGCACTTCGTCAAGAAGGTGCCCAGCAAGGATGCGATCCTCTGCCTGGTGCTCAAGAAGCCCGGCAACATCGGCATGGGCTGGTCCGCTCTGCGCGCGGCTCTGCCCAAGATCGAACCGGTGATCCCTTCGTAGCCCGCCTCTCCGGCCGCCCGGCCCTCACGGCGGGCGGCGAGGAGAGCGGGCTTGCCGACGCCATCGAGCGGCAGCACCGGCTGGACCGCCTGCGGGCGAACTTCGCCTTCGTCCCCGCCTGCGAGGCCGACGTGGTAGCGATCGAGCCCCCCGGTGCCTTGGTGGAAGGCCTGCTCCGGAGACTCGCCCGCGGCAGCTTCGCCGAGCGAAGCGACCTCACTGGCGGCAGCAACCTCGCCGGAGGCTCGGCGAGCGCCTTCGGGCGCTTCGTCGAGCTCGAGAGCGAGTTCTTGAAGGCGAGCACCCGGCGGCGCTACGCGGAGCTCGGGGAGGCCCTGGCCGCCGAGCTGGCCGCCGAAGGCCGGCGGCGGCGTCTGGGGATCTACCATCCCGAGCGCGTCTGGTTCTTGAGCCGTGGCACGGACGGCTGGCTCTGGGCCGGCTCGCTCACCCCCCGTCTGCCCATGCTTCGCGAGGACTTCAACCGACCTGGCGGCCCACAGGGCCGGACCTGGTCTCTCTACCTCGAAGCGCTCGAGCTGAGTCTCTCGCTCGCCGAGCGAGAGGGGGTGTTCTTGGACTGGAACCCCAGCAACTTCGCCCTCGAAGGGGGCCGGCTGTTCTACGTCGACGACGACCTGCTGGGCGGGCGGGCGCCCGCCCTCGCCGTCCAGGCGCTGCTCCGTCTGCGCGAGTACGCCGAGAGCGACCTCGCCGGGCGGCTGGCCTTCGTGGAGGGCCTGGCGGCCACCCTCCAGCGCCGCTCTCGAGAGCAGCTGCGAGCCTGGGGCTGGGCCCGCGACCTGCGCGCCGACGTGTTGTGGCCCCGCGAGGAAGCGCTCAGCACCTCCTTGCGGCGCCTGCTCGCGTGGCTCGAGGGCACGCGGGAGAAGACGCGATGAGCCACCTACCGCCCTTCACCGAGCTGCCCGACCTCGGGCTGGACGTCACGCGGCCGATCGCCCTCCTGGCCGACCTCCACGCCAACCTGGAAGCCCTCGTGGCGGTGGAAGAGTGGCTCGACCGCGCTGGCGTGGATCAGGCGGTCGTGCTCGGCGACGTCATCGGCTACGGGGCCTCGCCCTGCGAGGTGCTGGCCCGAGTCCGGGAGCGCGGCTGGCCGGTGATTCTGGGCAATCACGAGGACATGCTCGATCCGGTCTCCCCGGGCGTCATCCGGGGGCTGGCCAGGCCGCCGGCCCGCAGGGCCCTGGAATGGACGACTGGAGAGCTGGACGAGGCTTCGATCGCCTGGCTCACCTCGCGGCCGCGGATCGGGCGCGTCGGCTCGGAGGCCGTGGCGGTGCACGGCTCCCTGGCGGACCGCGAGCAGTGCTACGCCTACATCTACGACCTCTCGATCGAGCTCAACCTGCGCCATCTCGCCACCTTCGGTCTGCCCGAGGGCGGCTTCGTCCTGCACGGCAACACCCACCACGCGCGCCTCTTCCATGCCCGAGGGGGCGATTGGCGAGAGCTAGAACGCATCGTCGATCGGGTCAGCCTACCCCGGGCCGGGGTCTACTTCCTGAACCCGGGAAGCGTCGGCTATCCCCGCGATGGGGACACCCGCGCGGCCTTCATGGTCTGGCATCCGGAAGGCCGCGAGGTCCGGGGCTTGCGCTTGCGCTACGACGTCGAGGCGGCCGCGCAAAAGATCGACCGGGCCGGCTATGACCCCCAGCTCGCAGTCCGGTTGCTCGACGCCCGTTGAAGACCGAGGACTCTGGATTTTTTAGAAGGGAACGGTGCCCGAGTTGGAGACACACCTGATCTACTGGACCCTGGCCTTGATCGACCTGGCTCTCGCCGTCGGCCTGGCGCTCGCCGGCTGGCGGCTCGCACGGCGGGGAGAGATCGCCCGCCACCGTCGGCTGATGAATCTGGCCCTGGCCGCCGTCGGAGTCTTCCTCGCTTCGTACCTCGGAAAGGTGCTCGTCCTCGGTCGTGAGGACCTGGCGACCTGGACCCCGGCCGCGATCCTCACCCTGCGCATCCACGAGTCGATCGTCGCCGTGATGCTGGTCGCCGGCGGTGGGGCCCGGTGGCTGGCCGCTCGCCACCGCGAGCGCTTCCTGGCGAGCGCGGGCCGGGGGCCGGTGTCGCCTCTACCAGCGCTGGCCCGACATCGATGGCTCGGGAGGGTGGCGGTGGTCTCGGCCGTGCTGGGCTTGCTCTCGGCCGGTCTGGTGCTGGTCCAGATGTACCAGCGGGCCGGCCTTCTCTAGAGCCGTCTACGGTGCGCCGCGCCGGGCGGCCAGCGCGCCACCGACCTCGGTGACGAAGGCGAGCTGCTCGCCGCTCTGGATGTAATAGCTGTTGACCCGCCGGACGTGGTCCACCGCCCGCACCGGATTCTCGCCCCGAAACACCAGCTGGCAGGCGAGCAGGGTGCCGGTGCGGCCCAGACCGGCCCGGCAGTGCAGCACCGTCGGCATGCCGGCGGCGAGCCAGGCGTCGATCCGGGCGCACAGCTCGATGGCCGCCTCCACCGTGGGCACTCCCATGTCGGGGATCGGGAAGTGGACGCTCTCGATCCCCAGCCGGGCGAGCTTGGGCTCGGCGGCCAACCGTTCCTCGGTCAGCGTGACCAGCACGCGACAGCCCAGGTCACGCAGGCCCTCGAGGTCCTGGTCCTCGTCCTGGAGCAAGCCCGGCTGCTGCATGCCGCCCAGCCGCTCGGGCAGAATCCAATGGAAGCTCTGAGGACGGATGGCGCGCACCCTGCGGGGCGGCCTCCAGGCCGGGCGAGCGGGGCTCGCGGACCCGACGACCCGGGTCGGCCAGCAATTCCCCGTGCGGACGAACTGCTGGGCGGCCTCGCAACCGGGCCGCTCAAAGAACTCCTCCACTGGCGCCGACTCCACCACCTGCTCGGCGGCCACGAGGCAGACGTGGTCGCACAGCTCGCGGGCTTCCCTCAGGTTGTGCGTCACCATCACCACGGACAGCCGTTCGCCGAGAGCGCGCAGCATCCGGCCGACGGCGATCGCCTCCTCCGCAGGCAGGTCTCGCAACGGCTCGTCGGCCAGCAGGCAGCTGACCCCCGGCGCCACCAGCCGAGCGATGGAAAGCCGGCGCTGCTGGCCGAGCGACAGGGCCAGCACCGGTTCGGCGAGGTGCGGGCGCAGCTCGTCCCAGAGGCCGACCGGCTCGAGCACCGAGCGGGCCATCTCCAGCCGCTCGGCGGCGAAGAGAGGTCGTTCGTCACGGATCTCGGCGATGGCGTTGTCGAGCACCGTCGCGGTGTACAGCCGGGCCTTCTGCTGCAGTAGCGGGAGGCCGCGCCGCGCCGCCTCCACCGGGACCTCGGTGAGCAGGTCCCGGCCCTGCCAACAAGCCCGGCCCCTCACCCAAAAATTCGGCAGCAGGTGGTTGAAGCGCCCGAGGGTGCGCAGCAGGGTGCTCTTGCCGACCCCCGAAGGGCCCATCAGGCCAAAGACCCCGCACTCCGGTACCGCGAAGGAGATCTCGCGGAAGAGCACCCGAGCCTGGTAGCCGAGACTGAGCCGCTCGCAGGAAAGGATCGCGTTCAAGCGGTCTCGACTAGGCCGACAGGGAAGTGGTGAGCAGCTCGGCGAGGAGACCCGCGGTCTGCCCTGCGGCACCGATCCCGGAGGCTCGCTCGGTCAGGCGCCGATGCAGTCTCCCGAGGGGCAGGCGGACTCCGGTCGAGAGATCACGGATCAGGGCGCCGAACTCGTCCGCCACTCGCTGGCCGGGCACGGAGAGGGATCCCTGGGACCCGAGGTGGCCGCAGAAAGCGATCGGCGCTCCAGGAGGAGGCAGGCTCTCGAGCGCGGCCGCGAGACCGGCCTGCGGCATGCGTTCGAAGGTCTCGGCGGCCTGCCGGAGGTAGATGGCGGCGTCGAGCAACCGATCCGCCCCCCGGTCCGCCTGGGGGTCGAGCAACGCCTCGATGGCGAAGTCGCGCAGGCTGCGCTCCAGGTGGAGGACCTGCCACAGGCGCCAGCCCGTGGCCCCCGTGGGAGCCAACACCAGGCCCCGCTGACGGGACACCAGAGGGCCCAGCGCATGGTGCTGTCGCGCGCTGGCCAGCAGGGCCCGTTGGCCGTCGTCGAGCCGCTCGAAGCGAGCCTCGGCCGGACTGAGCACCGACCAGCTGCGAGACCGCGCGGCCCAATCTCCCTCGGGTGTCCGCTCGAGACGGACGCCCTCCGCGGCGAGCTCGGAGAGCAGGATCCGGCCGGCCACCGGCGGCCAGACCAGACCACTGGGCACGTCGGCCGTCGGCAGCAGGGGAAGGGCCTCCTCGCCGGGCTCGCCGGCCGGGCTCGGTGGCTCGCGACTCGTCTCCCCCCGGGTGCTCGGACCGTCAGCGGACATCGTGACCAGGTCCACCGCGAGGGTCGGGAGCATCGCCGCGGGCCCCGAGCGCTGGTGCGCCTCGAGCGCCTCCAGCTCGGCCAGCAGAGCCTCTCCCGAGGCCACCTGGGGGGCGCCGATGGCCAGGGTCCTGGCGCGCATCAGCTCGCGGGCCCGATCGAGGGCGAGGCGCACGGCGAAGATGAAGGTCTCTCGCACACCCTGACTCTGGTTGGCCACCGACTCCAGGACCGCGACTTCCCTCTCTTCGCGGAAGGCGCGGCGTAGCTCCTCGATCGCGACCGAGTCGGGCAGGTCTCGCTTGTTGGCCTGGATGACCACGCCGACCGGGGGCTCCTGGTCGTCGAGCAGGGGCAGGAGGGCGCGAAATCGCTCGACGGCGGGCGCGAGCCCTTCCGGATCGCCATCGGCCACGAAGACCACCGAGTCGGCGCTCGCCACCAGATGTCGCCGTCGCTCGGCGAAGATCTGCTGGCCGGGCACGGTGACGATCTGACAATGCACCTGGTAGCCCTCGATCAGCCCGCCGGTGTACTCCATCCAGTCGAAGAAGGTGGTGCGGGAACCGAGGGAGTGGGGAGAGAAGATCGCGGTGCGCCGATTGCTCGCCAACTGCTCGGCGAGTGCCTGGAGGCTGGTGGTCTTGCCCGACAGCGGTGCGCCGTCGTAGACGATGCGTACGACGACCAACTTCCTTTCGAGGTCCAGAGTGGCCACGGAAAAGAGCTCCGTTCGCGAGCGAGAGGCCCCGGTCGGCAAGAGGGAAGAGCCGGGCCGGATCGACGTTGGTGCTCGTTCCGGTGCCCGGCTCTCCAGAGCCCCTCTGCCTCAGAGCCTCAG
The DNA here is from genome assembly GCA_044869955.1 of Thermoanaerobaculia bacterium. Classification (GTDB taxonomy): domain Bacteria; phylum Acidobacteriota; class Thermoanaerobaculia; order Multivoradales; family SZUA-115; genus CALMKX01. The sequence goes on from JBIOYC010000162.1 coordinate 12,586, forward strand.
CCCGCCGCCTGCTCCACCGCCGGCAGCGCCGCGCGAGTCTTGTTGAGCACCATACCGATGTTGGCACTCGCCCGGGTCACCGTCACCAGCACCTGATCCTGCAAGGCCTTGCCGCGGATGAACACATGGATCAGGTTTTTCGAGTTCACCATGACTTCACGGAAGTAGTGCTCGTCATCGGAGTCGGCGACGCCGCGGGCCTTCTTGAACAGCTTTTCGATCGTCACGACGCTCGATCCCTGGAAGAGATCGCCGGTCGCCGCCGCCAGCAGATCGATCACTTCCTGGGGATGGGAGTCGACGGTCTTGACTCCCAGGAGCATTCCCGTCGTCAGATCGATGAAACCGGCCGCGAGGCAGTCCGGGACGTCGCGAGTCACTTGAGCCAGGACATCGTTCAGAGACATAGGGCTCCTCTCTCCTCCCCCTCGAGGGATCGTGTTGCTTGGACCGCCCCGCACCGCGCGACGGCGGCAGGCCAGCGCCTGGGTGTGCTATTCCTACCTCCACAGCATTACGCCTCGCGTTACGGTTGCGCAAAAGCCCGCAGGAGCGAGGACGCAGCGCGAGCCTCGACCCTCGCGCTCGCGGCGTGGGATACTGAGGCGTGATCTTCGGGGTTTCCCACGTGATCTTGCCCGCGCGTGATCTGGCGGCAGCGAGCCACTTTTACCAGCAGGTGCTCGGCTTCTGCTTCGTGCGCGAGCACGAGGAGGGCATCGATCTCGACGCCAGCAGCGTCACCCTCCGTCTGGTGCTTCGTCAGGGGGAGCGGAACGACCGCGTGGTGTTGCGAGTCCAGACCGGTGACGTCGAGGCCGCGGTCGAGCGCCTGGTGGCGGCCGGGGCTGCCGTCATCGCGCCCCCCTCGCAAAGCGCCGAGCAGACCCTGACGGCCCTCCTGGAGGATCGCGATGGGCATCAGCTCGTGCTCTGGCGCAACCTCTCCGAGGACGAGTGGGACTTCGTACCCGAGCTTCCGACCACCCGACCCTGGGCGCAGGCAGCCGACCAGAGGTTGCGGCGGCTGCTGGCGCGGGTTCCAGACACCTTTCGCGACCTCGCCCGGCGAGGCTCGGTCGCCGAGGCCGAGCATCTCTCCTCGCCGCTCGAAGAGGTGGCCGAGGTGACGGCGGTGCGGGCCTTCATCCGGGCAACGCCGAGGATGATGCGCCCTCACCTGCTCGAGCCCCTGCGCTCCGAGGGCCTGGATCCCGACGACTTCCGGACCGATTTCGAGTGCTGAGCGAGCTGGCCCGGAGGCTGTGGACCCTCGGCCGGGTGGGCTGGGCAGCACGCCTGGTGGCCCGTGCCAGGGGCCAGCAGGACCGTAGCATCGCCCGCCAGGCGCTGGTGGCGAGGCTCGGCGAGGCCCGGGGCCTGGCCATGAAGGCCGGGCAGCTGGCGGCAGCGCTGTCGGCGGCGGACGACCTTCGGCCCCTCACCACGGGCGTCGAGCCGCGGCCTCTCGAGCAGATGTTGCCGGCCCTGGGACGCCACCTGGATCGTCCCTGGCGGGAGGTCTTCGCCGAGATCGAGCCCGAGGGACGGGCCGCCTCCCTGGGCCAGGTGCATCGGGCACGGCTCCACAATGGCGCCGTGGTGGCCCTGAAGATCCGCTACCCCAAGATCGAGCGCGCGGTGGCGGCCGAGCTGCTGCTGGCCGGTCTGGTTCCAGGTGCCGGCCCGGTGCGGCGCTTCGGCTTCGACCTGGGAGCCTACCGTCGGCTGCTCTCCGAGACCCTGAGCCGTGAGCTCGACTACCGCTCCGAGGCGCTCCGGCAGGAGCGGTTCCGGCTCCGCACCGCCGTCCCCGGCCTGGTGGTGCCGCAGATCGTCCCTCTGGCGAGCGGCCCAGGGCTGCTGGTGCAGTCCTGGGAGGACGGAGTGCACCTCACCGAGGCCGCCGGCTGGCCCCGCGTCGAGCGCGTCGCCATCGCCCGTACCCTGCTCGCCACCTTCTTCGTCTCCCTCTTCGCCAACGGCGAGGTCCATGCCGACCCCCACGAGGGCAACCTGCTCTTCCGGCGGGTCGGCGCCCGGCCGGAGGTCGTGTTGCTCGACTTCGGCTGTACCCTGGAGCTCGCCCCGAGTCGCTGCCAGGCCTTGCTGAAGCTCGTTCTCGCCTTGAGGGAAGGCACCGAGCTGGACCTCCTGCCGACGCTCACGGCCGTCGGCTTCGACCCGGACAAGCTCGAGGCCCTGTCGCCGAAGCTCCCCGCCCTCTGCGCCCTGCTCTTCGAGCCCTTCCTCCTGGAAAGGCCTCTGGCGGCCTCGGAGTGGCGCCTCGGGGCGCGGCTCGACTCCCTGCTGGGTGAGCTGCGCTGGAGCTTCCGAGCGGCCGGTCACGCCGATCTCGTACTCCTGATGCGCGCCTTCTTCGGCCTGATCTCGCACCTCGAGAGGCTCGGGGTGGCTCTGCCCTGGTGGTCCGTGCTCGAGGCGACCCTGGGCCCCGAGCCGCTCGCGGCCGCCCGAGCCTTCGCACCGCCGGCCGCCCCTCGAGAGGGCAGGTCGAGCGCGCTCGCCCGGCTGCTGCGAGTGCGCATCACCGAGGGGGACCAGGAGCTGATCGGCCTCGCCCTACCTGCCCTCGAGGTTCTGCACCTCGAAAGCTCCGTGCCGCCGCCGGTGCGCGACCAGCTGCGGGCCTCGGGCATCGATCTCGCGGCCCTGGTCGAGCGCGTGGTGGCGGGCGGCATCGCGCCGCAGGAGGTCTTCCTCCTCGACGAGGGAAACCGGCGCTATCGTGTGTGGCTCGAGTGATGGCACGCATCGTCCTGGTCGATGACGACCCCGAGCTGCGGCGACTGGTCGAGCTGACCCTGGAGAGCGTCGGTCACCAGGTCACCGGTACTTCGAACCCCTTCGAGGCGGTGGAGCTGGTGCGTCGGATCGCCCCCCATCTCGCGATCCTCGACGTGAGGATGCCCGGGCGATCCGGGCTCGAGATCCTGCGCGAGCTCGCGGCCACGCCCGAGCTGGCTGGCGTGCCGGTCATGCTCTTGTCGGCCCTCAAGGACAGCCGCAGCCAGATCGAGGGCCTCGAGCTGGGGGCGGCCGAGTACCTGGCCAAACCCTTCGTCCCCGACGAGCTCCTCGCCCGAGTGGAGCGCCTCCTCGAGCCGGGACGGAGTGGCTTGGACGAGCTCGAAGGGGATCTGCGCGTGCTGCCCCTCGGCCCCTTGTTCCAGAGCCTCGAGCGCGAGCGATTCTCGGGCTTCCTGCACCTGAGCCTGCCCATGGGCGAAGGCACCGTCTGCCTGCGCGACGGCTTGGTCGAAGCCGCGACCTGGAGTGGGCTCTCGGATCGCGAGGCGGTAATCGCGTTGCTCGGCCGGCAGGAGGGACAATTCGAGCTCGAAACTCTCGACTTCGGCAGCAGCCCGCGGGTAGCCCCTCTGTGGTCGGCGGTCCCGCTCTGCCTCGAGGCCGCCTGGTTGGCCGATGAGCTGCGGCGGCGGGCCCACCACCTGCCGGAGCCCGGCGAGAGGCTCCGGCGCGGGACGGTCGAGGGTGGCGGACGGCCAGAAGGCTTCGAGTCCCTGCCGATCGATGCTCTCCTCGAACGCCTCGAGGGCGAGGCCGCGACCACCCTCGAGGCCCTTCGGGCACGGCTGCCGGTGGCCCCGCAGAAGATCGACCTGGCCCTCGCCTGGCTGGTCGAGGCCGGGGCGGTGGTCGCGGGAGCGATCCGGGTGGCCGAGGGTGGCGCCGTGCCGGCCTTCCTGGATGCCGCCGCAGCGAGCGGCTACCCTCGCCAGCTGGTGCGCCTGCTCCTGGCCTGTGGCGAGGGTGACGAGGGCGAGGTCGACCGCCTGATCACGGCAGAGGGTGGTCTCAAGCGGGCCGCGGCAGAGGCCAGCTCGGCCCTCCAGTTCGGAGCTTCCTACCGTCTGACCGCCAGCGGGGGGGAGCTGCTGGTCCATCGGCAGGTGCTCTCGGCAGCCACTGCGCTCGAGACCGAGGCCCTCCTACCCCTCTGCTTCGGCGTGGTGGTCTGGACCTCGGGCCTCGGGGCGCGGGAGCTGAAGCGCGTCGTCGATCGCCTGGAGAAGGACCGGCGGCCCCACCTGGGGTTGCTGCTGCTCGAACCAGGCGCGGCCGATCCTGCACCCGGCTCCAAGGTGTGGCGAACCGGAACCTCCCGCCCGGCGAGCTTCGAGGAGCTGATCGAGGGCCTGTCCTACCCGGCCCGCGGGGCCGGGTAGGATGGACCCCCCTCCAGGAGCGAGCATGGAAGATCCCCCGAGCCCCTCCCCCCGCCACGTCGAGGTTCGTCCTCGCCTGCGCGTCTACTGCGGCGAGGACATCGCGCTCGGCCCCGGCAAGGTCGAGCTGCTGGCCGCGATCGCCGAGACCGGCACACTGCGCGAGGCGGCCCAGCGCATGGGCCTCTCCTACATGCGCGCCTGGAAGCTCGTGCGGCTGATGAACCGCAGCTTCCGCGCTCCGGTGGTGGTGACCTCCCGAGGAGGGGCCGAAAAGGGCAAGGCCAGCCTCACCGAGGGGGGGCGGCAAGCCCTGGCCCTCTACCGCCGGATGGAGGAGGAGGCCCTGCGTGCCCTAGAAGGCTACGGACCGGAGCTCGAGGCCCTCCTGCGCGAAGGCCCGATATAGTTGACGAGATATATCGCCGGTGCTACCGTCCCACGGCGATGAGGCCCCGGGCTTCGCTCCCCACGCTCTCCACCCTCCTCGTGCTCAGTCTCGGCGCCTTCGCGGCCGGAGCCGCCGAGATCCACGTCTCGGCCGCGGCCAGCCTCACCGACGCCCTGAAGGAGATCGTGCCGCGCTTCGAGCGGGAGAGCGGCCATCGCGTGGTCTGCCACTTCGCAGCCACCAGCCTGCTGGCCCGGCAGATCGAGGAAGGGGCGCCGGCGGACCTCCTCTTCGCCGCCGACGAGGCGACCCTGGACCGCCTCGACCAGCGCTCGCTGCTGCTACCCGGGACGCGCCGGAGCCTGCTCGGCAACCAGCTGGTGATCGTGGTTCCGGCGGGCTCGACGTTCGCCCTCGAGGGACCGGACGACCTCGCCCGACCCGCCGTGCGGAGGCTGGCCCTCGCCGACCCGCGGACGGTGCCGGCCGGAATCTACGCCCGGGAGTACCTCCGGAGCCGCGGCCTGTGGGAGCGGCTGGTTGCCCGGGTAGTGCCCACCGAGAACGTGCGAGCCGCCCTCGCCACGGTCGCCGCCGGCAACGCCGACGCCGGCCTCGTCTACGGCTCGGACGCCCGCGGCTCCGACCGCGTGCGGGTGGCCTGGACGGTCCCGCTCGAGGAAGGGCCGCGGATCTCCTATCCCGCGGCCGTGCTCGCCGGCGCGCGGGAGCCCGAGGCCGCCCGCGCCCTGCTCGGCTTCCTGGCCCGGCCCGCGAGCCTCGAGGTCTTTCGGAGCCACGGCTTCCTCCCCCTCGCTCCTTGAGCGCGACGGAGCTGCGGTGCTGAGCGCGGAAGAGTGGCAGATCACCCGCCTGTCCCTGGGCACGGCGGCGCTCGCCACGGCCCTGCTGCTGCCCCCCGGCATCGGCCTCGGCTGGCTGCTCGCCCGCCGGAGTTTCCCGGGCAAGACGCTGGTCGAGACCCTGATCGCCCTGCCGCTGGTGATGCCACCGGTAGCCACCGGCTTCCTGCTGCTGCGCCTGCTGGGCCGCCGCGGGCCCCTCGGCGCCTGGCTCGAGAGCCTCGACCTCGAGGTCGTCTTCACCTGGCGGGGGGTGGTGGTGGCGATGGCGGTGATGTCCCTCCCCCTGCTGGTACGCGGCGCCGCCGTGGCCTTCGAAGGCGTCCAGCCCCGCCTCGAACAGATCGCCCGCACCCTGGGGGCGAGCGGGCCGCGGGTGTTCTTCACCATCAGCCTGCCGCTCGCCGCCCGTGGCATCGCGAGCGGCGCCCTGCTCGCCTTCGCCCGTGCCCTGGGCGAGTTCGGGGCGACGATCGTGTTGGCGGGCAACGTCCCCGGGCACACCACCACCCTCTCGCTCGAGATCTTCCAGCGCATCCAGCTCGGCCAGGACGCCGGCGCCCTGCGCCTGCTGGCGGTCAGCGTGGCGCTGGCTTTCGGCGCCGTCCTGCTGCACCAACGGTTGATGAGCCAGGCGAGGAGGGGGCGATGAGCCTGGTGCTCTCGGCGATCGACCTGCCCCTCGCCGCCTTCCCGTTGCGGCTGGAAGCCACGCTCACGGCCCGGGCGACGGCGATCTTCGGCCCCTCCGGGGCGGGCAAGACCTCCCTGCTCGACCTGATCGCCGGGCTGCGCCGGCCGACCTCGGCCGCCATCGAACTCGACGGCCGGGTGCTCACCGACACCCGGCAGCGGATCTCCGTGCCACCCCAGGACCGGGGCATCGGCTACGTGCCGCAGGACGGCGCCTTGTTCCCCCACCTCACCGTCGCCGGCAACCTGCGCTACGGCTACCGGGCGGAGCGGGCACCCGCCCGACTGAGGCTCGAGCCGGTGGTCGGCCTGCTCGACCTGGGCCCCCTGCTCGAGCGCCGGCCGGCCGAGCTCTCGGGCGGCGAGCGCCAGCGGGTGGCCCTCGGCCGCGCCCTGCTCACGGCGCCGCGCCTGCTGCTGCTCGACGAGCCCCTCGCCGCCCTCGACCAGGGTCTCCGGGAGCGCATCCTCCCTTACCTCGAAGCCGTGCGCGACGAGCTCGAGATGCCCCTGCTCTACGTCACCCACCGCGCCGAGGAGGTCGTCGCCCTCTGCGAAGAGGTCCTGGTCCTCGAGCGCGGCCGGTTGGTGGCCCACGGCAGGACGTTGGAGCTATTCCGGCCTTCCTCTCAGCCGAGCTGGCAGCTGGCGGCGCCGGCACCCCTTCCCTAGGTCCGACCGGGGTGACATCGGCCGAGGCGATCTTGTCCTCGGCGGCGTTCCAGATCTATAGTGAAGATCTCCTCGGCCCACTATCGTAATCACTGATAGGTTATCGGCTATGCATCCACTCTTCGGCGGTTTGCTGACCCGCCTCTGGTCCGACTCGGCCTCGAGGTTCTGGACCTTGGTAGGTACCGTCGCGGGCCTCGCCGGCACGATCTTCACGTGTCAGCAGCTCCAGGATCAGTACCGTGTGAAGCGGGAGCAGGAGGCACGGATCTCGGTGGCTCTGGAAGGGGAAGTGGTAGCTCGCCTGCGGTGGGCGGCGGCGGATGGCGTGATCTCGAGCGCCGAGCGACGGGCTTTCGAGCGATGGGTCGACGGCCATGCGAAGGACCAGGAGCGGATCGCCGCCTACTGCGAAACCCTAGAGCCGAGTCTCGTCGAAGCGGCCCGCAGCGGCATCGCCGGCGCCAAGCTGATCCAGGAAGGCAAGCTTCGGCTCGCCGTCGTGGAGCTCCAGCGGGCCCTGCGCCACGATTCGGACAACCTCGACGCGCGGATCAACCTCGGCGGCGCTCTGCTCGACCTCGGCGACCCCGCGGGTGCCGAAAAGGAGCTGCGGGAGGCCCTTGCGGAGATCGGCAGCGGCTGTGCCATCGATCCCGAGCCGGCCCAGCCCGGCGTCGCATCGTGCCGGGCCGAGTTCCTCGCTCGTTACAACCTGGCCGGCTCCCTCGCGGGCCGACGCCCGGCCCGAATCGCGGAGGCCGTCCATCAGCTCGACCAGGCGCTCGGCATCCTCGCCAGCGAGCCGTTGCCCGGCCTCACCCCCGAGGCGATCCGCAATGACCTGAAGACCAGCCGGCATTTCGTCGCCCTCGCCGCCGACGAGGGCTTCCAGCGCCTGCTGAGCCTGCCGATGTGGGCGAGCGACTCCGGAGGCTCGCGGTGACCGCTCGCCGCCGCCCAGGCGCGGGCTGGATGGCCACCGGGCTCCTGGCCCTCGCCCTTCTGCCTCGACCTGCCCACGCCGAGGAGAGCGCCTCCTGCAAGCAGGCGCGGCTGATCGTGGAAGAGGTGGAGAAGCTCTACGCCAGCGCCCGGCCGGATCACCAGCGCATCCTCAACCGCCTGGCCACGGCTCGCGACCTCTGTCCGGCCCTGGGGCTCGCCTGGAAGTTCTCCTACTGCAGCGCCCAGGCCCTGGGCCAAGACCGGCAGGCCCGCATCTATCAGGACCGGGCCGTGCTGAATGGCGTCGAGGACCTCGGCTGCTCCGTGCCGGGAGTCGAGGCCGTACCCGCCCCGCTGCCTCCGCCGGGGCCGGTGCGCAGCAAGTACGCCCTGGTGATCGGCATCGGCACTTTCCAGGACCACCGCATCACACGGCTGAAGTTCCCGGCCAAGGACGCGCGCGACCTCCACGAGTTCCTGGTCGCGCCCGGCGGCGGGCGCTTCCCGCCGGGAAACGTGTTCCTGCTGGTCGACGAGAAGGCGACGAGGAAGGAGATCTTGACCGCCCTCCAGAAGCTCTTCGTCCTCGCCCAACCGGACGACCTGGTGCTGATCTACGTCAGCAGTCACGGCTCGCCTCGCCAGCGGGAGGAAGGGCTCCAGGGCGTGGGCTACATCGTCACCTGGGATACCAACGTCGACTCCCTCTACGTCGATGCCCTGGACTTCCAGGACTTCTCCGAGAAGATCGCTCTGCTGAAGGCTCGCCGCAAGGTCACCTTCCTCGACACCTGCTACAGCGGTCAGGTAGCCAAGGAGGGAGGGAAGTCCCTCTCGATCGGTTCCTTCGGCGTCGGCGAGGACACCGCCAAGCTCTTCCTCTCCGGCGAGGGCACGTACGTCATCACCTCCAGCTCCGAGTCCGAGCAGTCCTGGGAAAGCCAGGCGCTGCAGAACAGTTTCTTCACCTACTACCTCCTGGAGTCCCTGCGCCAGGGCGGTGACCCACCGACCTTGAAGGAGGTGTACTCCTCCCTGCTCGAACGGGTCTCCCAGGCCGTCGCTCGCGAGAAGGGAGCCCGGCAGACCCCGCAGCTCCATCCGAAGTCCGGCGTCGCCGACCTGCGCATCGGCGTCGCACCCTCACCGAGCCTCGCTCCTTCCCCCATCAACCCGTGATCCCAGCGAGAGCAACCATGCGAGCCGCCCGTGTGCTGCCCTTCGTCCTCGCCCTCTGCCTGATCGCCTCACCGGCCTTCCCCAAGGAAGGCTTTGGGATGACCAAAAAGGTGATCTCGCTGATCCGCATGAACCCGGCTGCCGTGTTGATCCTCGGCACCAACCTCCAGGTGAAGGTCAAGGCGAGCAACGCCAAGAGCAAGGACCTCGCGCTCCAGATCCAGAGCGCGCTCGGCTCAGAGCTGGTGCAACACGACCCTCGGCTGGTGCTGGAAGACAAGAGACCGCAGACCCTGGTCGAGGTCGACCTGCTTCAGAACGACTATTCGGACCGCTGGGAAACCCGCACGGAGAGAACCCTGCGCGAGAGCGGCAAGGACAAGGATGGCAAGCCGATCTTCCAGGAGGCGATGGTGCAGGTTCGCTACCACCTGATCGGCCATCGCTTCAAGGTGGCCTACAAGGTGACCGAGGTGGCCACCAAGAAGCCCCTCTTCGCCGACTCGATCGAGGTCGCGTTTCGTGAGGAGTTCAAGGAGGGCGAGGACGCGCGCAGCCAGGCCGAGCTCGAGGCCAACGCCTCTCGCAGCGCCGTCGCCGAGATCGTGACCAAGCTCACTCCGACCCCGGAGGAAATCTACGTCCTGCTGCCCAAGGGCAAGCTCGAGGACTTCGGCAACTTCGCCGAAGGCGGGCTCTGGAGTCGGTATGCGGAGGCCCTCGAGGCCCGGCCACCGTTCGCCGAGCCGGCCGACGAGTCCTACCGGCAGTACGGCATGGGCTTGGCCTACGAAGCCATGAGCTACGAGGCCGATGACGTGGCCACCACCTTGCGCTATCTGGAGCGCGCGGCCCAGCACTACAACGAGGCGATCACGGGCAATCCGAAAGAGGACTACTTCTTCAAAGCGCACGAAACGGCCCTGGTGGTCCAGGGCTGGCGGCGGGTGGAGAACGTGATTCGCCGCGAGGACGGACCGGTCAAGAAGGTCACGCAACCGCCGCTCGATCGCGTCCAGACTTCGCTCGCCAAGTACCAGACGATCGCCACTCAACAGGCGACCTGGGAGGGAGTCGGCAGCAGCTCGAAACCACCCTCGGGGGCCAAGGCCCTGCAAGCGTCCGCTGCGCCGGCCGCCGGCGGCATGACCAACAAGGACGTGATCGAGATGGTGCGGGCCGGGGTCGATGAGGACCTCATCCTCGGCACCATCACCGACGCCACGGCCTGCGCCTTCGACCTCACCCCCAAGGGCCTGATCGAGCTGACCAAGGCCAAAGTCGGAAAGCCGGTGATCCAGGCCCTCCAGGAGAAGACCTGCTCATGACTGCCAACGGGCTCACAAGAACGTTGGCACTCCTGGTGCTCTCAGGGTCCTGGGCGCTGCCGCTCCTGCCCCAGCAGCCCGTGGCAGACCCGGACGCGAAGACGCTTTTCTACAACCCGGAAACCAACCAGGCCTTCCAGGGACCTGGAACGGACGAGCCCTCGAACCGAAAGAAGGTCGCCTCGCCCAAGCCCTCCACCGCGCTCGCCTATTGGGTGAACCTGGTGAGCGACCGGGATCGCAGCGGACAGCGGGTCGCCGCCGA
>JBIOYC010000163.1:0-8086 GCA_044869955.1 Thermoanaerobaculia bacterium
CGCAAGGTCTCACCGGCCGCGACGCGGCGCAAATACTTGCTGAGGTTCTGCCGCAGCTCGCGCACGTTGACCGCGGGCAGGTTGGACATGGAGCACAGGGTAGCACATTGGCTCAGGAGGCATCTCCCGATGGGTACGCTGTGGCATACTTTCCGCCTCGGATGAGCCGCCACGACGACCGCGACCCGACGCATTTCCTTCTCCGGTACCTCGCCGCGCGCAAGCGGGCCGAGCAGCCCATCGAGGCGTTGCGCGAGGGCGAAGGCCAGCGCTTCCGGGTGGTCGAGATGGGCTCCGGCCGCTACGGCGTGGTGGTGGTAGGCGTGCCGGCAGGGTCGGCGCCGGCGGCCATCCTCACCGACCGCCGCACCGCCTTCCTCGCTGCCGCGGTGTTCACCGCCTTCGGCGGTGTCAAGCTCGAGGAAGAGGCGGAGGCGGCGGCGGGCGATGCCGTGGCGAGCGACGCCCCCAGGAGCGATGAGGTCCGCGAGCCGGCGGCCTCCTGGAGCACCCCCGCGGCGGAGCGCGCGGCGGCCGGGCGCCTGCTCGCCGGCCTGGTGCAGAACGAGGCGGCCCTGGAGCTGCTGGTCCAGGCCGTGGACCCCGCCGTGCTCGCCGAGGCGCGAGCGATCGCCACGGGGCGCATGATGGCCGGCAACCAGACCGTGCACTGAGCAACCTGCTGCGCGGCTCATCCGCCGTGTCGCGCGCGTCGGGCCGCGCTCCTCGCGTACTAGACTTGCGCCCTGGTCCAAGGCCGGCCCGGTCCCGCGGCTGGCCCACTGGCGCCGGTTCCTCCCAGCCACCCAAGGAGACTTCGAGCATGGCTTCGACGCGGATCGAGAAGGACAGCCTCGGCGAGATCGAGGTGCCGGGCGATTCCTACTACGGCGCGCAGACCGAGCGCGCGCGGCGCAACTTCCCGGTCAGTGGCCTGCGCTTCCCGCGCCGCTTCATCGCCGCCCTGGCACGCATCAAGCGCGAGGCGGCGGCGGTCAACGAGGAGCTGGGGATCGTCGAGCCGCGGCTCGCGGTGGCGATCCGCCAGGCCGCCGACGAGGTGATCGAGGGCCGGCGCGACGAGGACTTCCCGCTCGACATCTTCCAGACCGGCTCCGGCACCTCGACCAACATGAACGCCAACGAGGTGATCGCCAACCGGGCGATCGAGATTCTGGGCGGCAAGGTGGGGTCGAAGTCGCCGGTGCATCCCAACGACCACGTCAACGCCGGCCAGTCCTCGAACGACGTCATCCCCACCGCCATCCACGTGGCGGCCTTCTCTGCCATCGTCGAGGACCTGGAGCCGGCGCTCGAGCGGCTGGCCAAGGCCCTGGAGGCCAAGGCGGTGGCCTTCGACGACGCGGTGAAGATCGGCCGCACCCACCTCCAGGACGCGGTGCCGGTGCGCCTCGGCCAGGAGTTCTCGGGCTACGCCCAGCAGGTGAGGAACGGGCTGGCGCGGCTCGAGGCCGTGAAGCCCCGCCTGGGGGAGCTCGCGCTCGGCGGCACCGCGGTGGGCACCGGCCTCAACGCGCCGCCGGGATTCGCCGACCTGGTGATCGCCCGACTGGCGGAGACGACCGGCCACCCGTTCGTGCCGGCGCCCAACCGCTTCGAGGCGCTGGCCGGCAAGGACGCCTGCGTCGAGGCCTCGGGCGCGGCGAAAACCATCGCCGCCTCGCTCACCAAGATCGCCAACGACGTGCGCTGGCTGGCCTCGGGCCCGCGCTGTGGCCTGGGCGAGATCACCATTCCCAGCCTGCAGCCGGGCAGCTCGATCATGCCCGGCAAGGTCAACCCGGTGATCCCCGAGATGGTGCTGATGGTGGCGGCGCAGGTGGTGGGCAACGACGCCACCATCACCCTCAGCGGCATGGGCGGCAACTTCGAGCTCAACGTGATGATGCCGGTCATCGCCTACAACCTCCTGCAGTCGATCGAGATCCTGGCCGCGGCCAGCCGCCTCTTCGCCGAGCGCTGCATCGAAGGCACCGAGGCCAACCGCGACCGCGCCCGCGAGATGGTCGAAAACTCGCTCGCCATGTGCACCGCGCTCGCCCCCAAGATCGGCTACGACGAGGCGGCGGCGATCGCCAAGCAGGCCTACGCCACCGGCCGCACCGTGCGCCAGATCGCGCTCGAGAGAAAGGTGCTGCCCGAGGACGAGCTCGAGGAAGTGCTCGACCCCTGGGCGCAGACCGAGGGCGGCATCCAGGGCGGCGGCGGGGCGGGCGGGTAGGGGGCTCAGGCCGGCGCCGGGGCTACTTCAGACACCAGCGCCGGCAGGCCGCGGAAGGCTACTTCGAGGTCGCCGTATCTCTTCTCGAACGAGCGGTCCACATCGGCCGCCACCACCATCAGTGGACTTTCCAGATAGCGATTGTGAAAGGACCGCAGATTCGCCGGGTCGAAGTCGTTCGCCGACCACTTGCACTCGACGGCAATAGGCGGCGCACCACGCTGCTCGATCACCAGGTCTACCTCGTGGCCGTGCTTGCTGCGCCAGTAGCGCAGCGTGTCGCGCTCGAGATGGCCGTGGAGCTCGTTCAAGACGAGGTGCTCCCACAGCGAGCCGCGATCGTCCCTCCGCAGCTCACGGATGCCGCGGTGGGTACACACGAAGCCGGTGTCGAAGCCGTAGACCTTGGGGGCCGCGACGATCTCGCTCGCCGCATGGCTGGAAAACGGCCGCAACACGTGGGCGACGTGGGTCGCCTCGAGCACCGCCAGGTAGTTCGCGATCGTGGTGCGGCTCACCTCGCAGGGCCTTGCGAAACGGCTGGCCTCGAAGATGCCGCCGCTCTGGGCCAGGAGCAGCTCGAAGAAGCGCTGGAAGGAAGCCCGCTTCTCGAGGCGGAAGAGCTCGAGCACGTCCTTGGACCAGTAGCCGTCCACCCACTCCTGGAAGTCGGCCTCGGGCAGCTCGGAGGCGAGAAAAAACGGCGGCAGGCCGCCGCGGAGGAAGCGGTGGTCTAGGTCCGTTCGGCCGAAGGCCTCGAGATCCCCGAGGTTCATCGGCGTCAACCAGACTGCGGCCTTGCGGCCGGTGAGCGTGTCGCTGAAGCGGGCCGAAGCGCCCAGGGTGGAGGACCCCGTGGCGAGCACCTGCACCTGGGGGAAGTGGTCAGCGGCGATCTTGAGCAGCTCCGAGGGGTTGGGCAGGCGATGCACCTCGTCGAGCACCACCCGCTTCCTCCCCAGGCCGCGGAGGAACTGCTCCGGGTCCTCCATCAGGCGGCGCACACGGGGCAGCTCGCAGTCGAAGTACTCGATCTCCGGCAGGCTCTGGCAGAGGCTGGTTTTCCCTACCCGGCGAACGCCGGAGAGCCAAACGACGGACTTCCGCTCCCAGGCCTTCTCGAGCCGCTGTTGCCAAAAGGGACGGGCCAACATGCCAGCAGACTGGCAGAAAGTTGAACCAAGCGCAAGTATAATGGCATTTGGCGCGAGGTGGGAGCTTCGCGGCCTCGATCCTGTCCTTCCTTGCTACAGTAAGCAGTCGATCCTCTGAATGTCCGAGAAAGAAGCCACCGCCCGCATCAAGATCAATAGGCTGCTCGAAGCAGCCGGCTGGCGCTTCTTCGCCGAAGGCGACCGGCCAGCGAACGTCCGCCTGGAAACGAGCGTTGCGCTCCGGAACTCCGACCTTCAAGGTCTGGGTGAGGACTTCGAGAAGACCCCCCGGGGATTCGTCGACTTCCTGCTGCTCGATGCCCGAGGCTTCCCCCTGGTCGTCCTCGAAGCGAAGGCCGAGAGCAAGAACCCGCTCGTGGGCAAGGAGCAGGCCCGCAAGTACGCCCGGTCCCAGAACTGCCGCTTCGTCCTGTTATCGAACGGCAACCTGCACTACTTCTGGGACCTGGAGCGCGGCAACCCCTACCTCATCACCTCTTTCCCGACGCCCGATTCCGTCCTCGGCTACCAGAAGGTCACGCCCAACCCGGAGCGCCTGGTCGAGGAGCGGGTGGGCGAGGACTACATCGTTCTGACCCAGCGCCCTGGCTACGCGGCCGACGCCGGCTTCAAGAACGAGGCCGAACGCCCCGCCTATATCCTGGCCAACAAGCTGCGCTTCCTGCGCCCCTACCAGCTCAAGGCCATCCATCGGCTGCAGGCCGCCGTCCAGGAGGGCAAGGACCGGTTCCTGTTCGAGATGGCCACCGGCACGGGCAAGACGCTCACCGCCGCGGCCGTCGTCAAGCTCTTCCTCCGCACCGGGAACGCGCGCCGGGTGCTCTTTCTCGTCGACCGGCTCGAGCTGGAGGATCAGGCCAAGAAGGCCTTCTTCACCCTGCTGTCGAACGACTTCCAGACTGTGGTGTACAAGGAGACCCGCGACGACTGGCGGCGAGCGGAGGTCGTCGTCACCACTGTGCAGTCCCTGCTGTTCAACAACAAGTACCAGCGGCTCTTCTCGCCGACCGACTTCGACCTCGTCATCTCCGACGAGGCGCATCGCTCCATCGGCGGCAACGCCCGCGCCGTCTTCGATTACTTCATCGGCTACAAGCTAGGGCTCACCGCCACGCCCCGCGACTACCTCAAGCACTTCGACCCGGTGAAGGCCAACCCCCGCGACCCCCGCGAGGCCGAGCGCCGCCTGCTGCTCGACACCTACCGCACCTTCGGTTGTGAGGACAGCCAGTCCACTTTTCGCTACTCCCTGCTGGACGGCGTGAAGGAGGGCTACCTCGTCAACCCGACGGTGGTCGATGCCCGCACCGAGGTCACCACCCAGCTACTCTCGGACCGCGGCTTCGTGGTCTCCTTCACCGACGATGCCGGCGAGGACGTCGAGGAATCCTTCAAGCAGCGGGAGTTCGAGAAGCGCTTCTTCTCCGACGCCACGAACCAGCTCTTCTGCAAGACCTTCCTGGAGAACGCCTTGCGCGACCCGGTGAGCGGCGAGATCGGCAAGTCGATCGTCTTCGCCGTCAGCCAGGACCACGCCACCAGGCTGGCCCACATCCTCAACCTGATGGCCGACCGCATGTTCCCCGGCAAGTACCAGTCCGACTTCGCCGTGCAGGTCACCTCCTCCGTCCCGGAGGCCCAGCAGCTCGCCGTGCGCTTCGCCAACAACCAGCTCCTCGGCTCGGGCAACTTCACTCCCGCCTACAAGACCAGCAAGGCGCGGGTGTGCGTGACGGTGGGCATGATGACCACCGGCTACGACTGCACCGACTTGCTGAACCTCGGCCTCTTCCGGCCGATCTTTTCTCCCACCGACTTCATCCAGATCAAGGGTCGTGGCACCCGCCGGCACGACTTCTTGGAGCAGCTCTTCGACAGGAGCCTCGAGGCCGGCTTGAAGGCGCCCTCGAAGATCGCCTTCAAGCTCTTCGACTTCTTTGCCAACTGCGAGTACTTCGAGGAGGAGTTCGACTACGACGAGGTGCTGAAGCTGCCGAAGCCCAAGAGAACAGGTGGCGAGGGGCCGGATGGAGGCGGCCCGGGCTCCAGCGGTGAAGCCTACGAACACCTGGGCGCCGACCTGCTCTTCGAGATCCGCGAGCAGGCCATCGGTCATGGTGGGATGAAGATCGACCGCATGTTCTTCGAGAGGTTCGAGGGCACGGTGCGCGAGAACCAGACCATCGCCCAGGCCGTCGAGGCCGGGCAGTGGGACCGCGTGATCGACTACGTGAACCGCGAGGTCTTCGACAAACCGGAGGAGTACTACACCCTCGAGAAGCTGCGCCAGGCGGCCGCCGTAGACCGGCGGCTCACGCTGCGTGAGATCCTCGAGAAAGTCTTCGGGCTCATTCCCCGCTTCAAGTCGAGGGACGAGCTCCTGGAAGAGGAGTTCGCCAAGTTCGTTGCCGATGCCAAGCCCACGGAAGCCTCGGCCATCCCGGCCATCAAGAATTTCTTCAAGGCCTACCTCACCAGCGGCCAGGTGCGCGACATCATCGACAGCCGCCACTTCACCGATCTGGCGACCAACCCGGTGTTCTCCACCCGCGACTTCAAGGCCGTGCCGGAGCGCTACCGCCGGCTCGTTCCCGAGTACATCAAGGACTACGTCTCCCTGAACCAGTTCGCCGCCTAGAGGAGTGCATGCTCGACACCGACACCAAGCGCCGCATCGACACCGCCCGCGACATCCTGGTGGGCAAGGTGCCCGATCCCAAGAGCCAGGTGGAGCAGATCACCATCGCGTTGATCTACAAGTTCATGGATGACATGGACGCCGAGAGCGAGGAGCTGGGAGGCCATCGCAAGTTCTTCGCCGGGGAGTACGCGCGCTACGGCTGGGCCAAGCTCATGCGCTCGGGCCTCGGCGGCCACGAGACGCTGAACCTCTACGCCGAGGCCATCGCCAAGATGCCGGAGAACCCCGGCATTCCGCCGCTCTTCCGCGACATCTTCAAGAACGCCTTCCTGCCGTACCGCGACCCGGCGACGCTCAAGGCGTTCCTCAAGGTGATCGACGAGTTCACCTACGATCACTCCGAGCGCCTGGGCGACGCCTTCGAGTACCTGCTCTCGGTGCTCGGCTCGCAGGGCGACGCCGGACAGTTCCGCACCCCCCGCCACATCATCGACTTCATGGTCGAGGTGGTGGACCCCAAGAAGCACGAGACGGTGCTCGACCCGGCCTGCGGTACCGCCGGGTTCCTGATCTCCTCCTACAAGCACATCCTGAGGGCCAACGTGGATACGAAGGGCGAGAGCACTCTCACGCCCGACGAGCGGGGCCGCCTGGCCGCCAACTTCAAGGGCTACGACATCTCGCCGGACATGGTGCGCCTGTCGCTGGTGAACCTCTACCTGCACGGCTTTACCGACCCGCACGTCTTCGAGTACGACACGCTCACCAGCCAGGAGCGCTGGAACGAGCACGCCGACGTAATCCTCGCCAACCCGCCCTTCATGTCGCCGAAGGGGGGCATCCAGCCGCACAACCGCTTCTCGGTACAGAGCAAGCGCAGCGAGGTGCTGTTCGTGGACTACATGGCCGAGCACCTCACGCCCAGCGGCCGCGCCGGCATCATCGTGCCCGAGGGTGTGATCTTCCAGAGCCAGACCGCCTACACGAAGCTACGGGAGATGCTGGTGGAGGAGTACCTGGTGGCGGTGGTCTCGCTGCCGGCAGGGGTGTTCAATCCGTACTCCGGGGTGAAGACGTCGATCCTGATCCTCGACAAGGCACTCGCCAAGGCGAGCGATACGATCGCCTTCTTCAAAGTGGAGAACGACGGCTTCGGCCTCGGCGCCCAGCGCCGAGCCATCGAGAGGAACGACCTTCCCGAGGTGACGGCCGAGCTCGCGGCCTACCTCCAAGCCCTGCGCATCCGCCAACCCACCGCCGGCCTCCAGCTGACCCGTGGCTTGATCGTGGCCAAGGAGAAGATCGCGGCGAACGGGGACTACAACCTGAGCGGGGAGCGGTATCGGGAGGGAGCATCACAATCCACGCAGTTCCCTTGGAGGACGGTAGAGTCTCTTGTTGAGACGATCACTCCGCCAGCGAAGATTCCGAAGACTGCGTTCGGGAAGGCCGGTCGCTTCCCTATCATCGATCAATCGCAGGACGAGATTGCAGGCTGGACCGATGATGAGTCCACGTTAATCCGCCCGAGCAAGCCGCTTGTGATCTTTGGCGACCATACGTGCGTAGTCAAGCTTGGTGACATACCCTTCGCACAAGGAGCAGACGGCATCAAGATCCTCCGCACGAAAGACGAACTCGACCCGCGATTCCTCTTTCATGTCCTTCGGGCCAGACCTTTAGAGAGCGGTGGCTATCAAAGACACTATTCGAAGCTCAAGGAATACCAGATACCACTACCGCCGCTGGAGCTCCAGAAGGAGATCGTGGCGGAGATCGAGGGCTACCAGAAGGTCATCGCCGGCGCCCGGGCCGTCCTCGACAACTACCGGCCCCACATTCCCATTCACCCAGAGTGGCCGATCGTCGAGCTGGCCGATGTCGCGTCGTTCAGTAGCGGCGCACTGCTGTCCAAGAACGGCTGGTTTGGAGGTGTTGGGGCCTGGGAAACAAGGCTTGTTGGAGGGCTGAGTGCGGCAGTCACGGTCGAGGTCCCCTACGGCTGCTGTCCAGGAACGAGCAGGGGTA
>JBIOYC010000164.1:0-20016 GCA_044869955.1 Thermoanaerobaculia bacterium
GCCCCTTCCCCGCCCAGCCGGGGAAGAGCTCCGCGCCGGGGGCGACGCCGAGGTGGCGCTGGGAGACCTCGGCGAAGACGGCCCGGAAGTCGGTGGTCACCGGCAGGTCGCGGCCCTCGAAGAGGGCGTCGCGGTCCAGGCTTTCGAGCCGGCCGTGCACCTTGCCGCCGGCCACCCCGGGTCCGAGCAGGAAGAGACAGGAGCCATGGCCGTGATCGGTGCCGCCGGAGCCGTTCTCGGCCACGGTGCGGCCGAACTCGGTCATAGTCATCACCACCACGTCGTCGCGGTGGGCGCCGAGATCGGTCCAGAAGGCCGAGACGGCCCGCGCCAGCTCGGTGGCACGGCGGGCGAAGGAGCCCTGGGCCGTGCCCTGCTGGACGTGGGTGTCCCAACCGCCGGTCTCGGCGAAGGCCACCTCGAGCCCGACGTCGGCTTTGATCAGCATGGCGATCTGGCGCAGTGCGTTGGCCAGCGGCCCGGGCGGATAGTCCACCCCGGAAGCCGGCCGGTAGGAGGCGACCTGCTTCTCCGACAACAGCTGGATGGCGTCGAAAGTCTCGCCGCCGGTGGTGGCCAGCAACTCCTCGGAGGTCTGGCGGTAGAGGGCCTCGAAACCGGAACCGGCGACACCGGCCGCGGCCTTGCCGCCACCACGCAGCCCGACCTTGAAGTCCGCCAGGTTGGTGACTGCCACGGCCGGCTCGGGGCCGTAGAGAGAGCGGGGCAGCGTGGGCGTCAAGGCCACGGCGCGGAAGGGGGTGCCTTCGTGACCGAGCTCCCCCACCACCCGGTTCAACCAGCCCGAGGGGGTGCCCTTGCGGCCCGGCGTGCCGGTCTCCATGTAGTCCTGGGCGTCGAAGTGGGAGCGCGTGGAGTCCGGCGAGCCGACGGCGTGCACCACGGCGAGACGCCCATCCCGGTAGAAGGGCAGCAGGGGCGAAAAGGCAGGATGCAAGCCGAAGCGACCGTCGAGGTCGAGCAGGGTCTCGGCCCCCGTGCTGCGGGCGGCGCTCATGGCCAGGCGTGGTCGCAGCCGGCGCAGGGCGCCCTCGTCGAGCAGCGGCACGGCGGCCAGCCCATCCATGGCGCCGCGCTGGAAGATCGTCACCAGCACCTTGCGCCGAGCGGGTGAGCCACCGGGGGTGGCTGCCAGGGCGGCCCGGCTGAGGAAGGACGGCCCCAGGCCGAAGGAGACCAGGGACATCCCGCCGGCCTTCAGGAAGACTCTGCGATTCCACATGGCGTGACTCCTCTCTCCTGGTTCGGGGCGCTCAGCGCCGCTGGAACTCGGGGGCTCCCAGAATCACCCCCACCACCTGCTCGAGGGCGCTCGGCTCGCCGGTCGCCACGGTCGTCAGCCGGTGACCGGCGAAGAGGCGGCCGTAGGGCGAGGTGTCCGCCGCGGCCCCGCCTCGCCTCTCGTCGCGGAAGAGGCTGCCGTAGGCCGAGCTTCCCTCGCCGTCGCGCTCGGCGACCTTGCGGGCGAGGTCCGGGTCGCGGATCGCGGTGGAGAGCTCCTGCGTGAGGGGCTCGAGGTCTCGCTCGGGGAGAAGCCGGGGGAGATAGGCCGTCAGGGCCTCCTCCCGCGACTCGGGCTCCCGGCCGCCGTTCAGGGCCGCGAGGTCCACCGTCACCCCGCCGATGCGGCCGGCCGCGAAAGCCAGCCCGAAGTTCATGCGGCTGAGCAGGGACCCGGTGTTCACCCACGCGTCGGCCCGGTCGGGATAGCCGGTAGGCGCCTGGTAGAGGTAGAGGGGCTGGCCCATCCGGCCGATCCACTCGACCAGGCCGGCGCCGTCCAGCACCCGCGCGCCGGTGGCCCGAACTGCCGAGACGGCCAGCTCGAAGGGGGATTTGATCTTGGCCCCGCGGTGGGCGCGGTCCCAGAGCTCCGGGGATTCGACCAGGGTGCGCATCACGGCGGAGAGGTCCCCCCGCGTGGCGAGGAAGCGCGCCGCCAGACGATCGACCAGGGCCGCGGGGGGCTCGTCGGCCACGAAGCGGATGGCGAGCTTCTTCGCCAAATGCTTCGCCGTCCCTGGGTGCAGGGAGACCAGGTCGAGCACCTCCCGGCCGTCCTCGATGCCGCGGCCGGCCGCGAGCTTCCTACCCAGCACCAGCTTCTCGCCGGCGTCGTGGGCGTCGGCACGGAAGAGGAAGTCGCCATCGACCACGAAGCCGAAGCTTCCGGCTTGACGGGCGCGGGCCAGGCGCCGCTCGTTTCCCGCTTCGAGCACGGGTGGCACCACGCTCCAGCCGGTGAAGGCGCGGGCCACCTCGACGACGTCCTTCTGGCTGTAGCCGCCATCCACGCCGAGGGTGTGCAGCTCGAGGAGCTCGCGGGCGTAGTTCTCGTTCAAGCCGGTCGAGCGGCGTCGCTGCCCGTCGCGGGGCTGGTCGCCCGTCAAGCCGGGTTGCCCACCGAAGCTCCCACGCCCTCGCCTTCCTCGGCCCATCCCCCCGCCGCCGAAGCCGCCGCGCCGACCGCCGCCCATCTCACCTCCGGCACCCCGGCGAGCCTCCATGGTGGTGGCCGCGCCCTCGTTGGCCGTGGAGCGGGCGTTGTCCAGGTAGAGCAGCATGGCCGGGTGGCGAGCGCTCGCTCCGAGCAAGGCTCCGAAGGTGCCGAGCACGTGGGGACGAACGGCGTCCCGCTCGTAGGCGAGGACGTAGGAGCGGGTTTCGTTGTCGGTGAGGGAGACGTAGAGGTGGTTGAACCAGAAGTCGACTAGCACTTCCTCGAGCTGGTTCTCGGCGAGGATCGCCCGGTCCAGCTTTTGGCCCATCTGCTCGGCGATCAGCTCGCGCTGGGGGCGGTAGCCTTGCTCCTGCCCGTACTGCATCACGGCCCGGCGACCCTGTCGCTTCTCGCGGCCCTGCTCCCCGCTCATCGGCTCCTCGTCGGGGGTGAGGGCCTGCTCCCTCTGATTGCGGTCCACGACCCCGGCCTGCTCGGCCTGGCGGGCCACCAGGAAGGGGTTGGGGTAGGTCCGAGCCATCTCCGGCCCGGCGAGAGAGAGGGAGTGGTAGCGGCCGAGGCGCTCGGTCAGGACCGGCTCGGAAATCTCGCCCGCGAGCTGTTGCTCGAACCAGCGCTCGAGACCCATTGCCACCACCCGATCGATGTCGCCGGGTCGTGGCCCGAAGGTGAAGCGGTCGAGGAGGTGCGCTGCGGCCTCGCGCTCGCTCCAGCCGGCCTCCCGCCAGGGGAGCTTCAAGCTGGTGGTGGGGAGGGAGGACGACGAGGAGACCCGGGGGGGCGCCGTGGCGGCAAGCTGAGGAGGAGCCGGGGCACCGGGGCTCGCCGAGAGGGCGACCAGGGCGACGATCGAGGCGAGCACTGCGGCGGCGGTGACGAAGAAGCGGGCTTTTCTCATCCTGGGCCTCCCGGCGGGTCCGCCCGCCTCGGGACTGGCTGTGCAACAATCCGCCCTCCCCTTTCCTGCGCCCCCCGAGATCGCGATGCCCAAGGCCGGCCCGTCTGCCCCTCCCGAGCCCCGCCGCCGGAGATGGATGCTCCGGCTGATCAACTACTTCCCGGCCTTCCTCGGCGCCGGCATCCGGGTGCGGCGCCTGGACATCGATGCCGGCGTGGTCGAGGTCGAGATGGGCCTCCACTTCTGGAACCGCAACTACCTCGGCACCCAGTTCGGCGGTTCCCTCTACTCGATGTGCGATCCGTTCTACGTACTGATTCTCGCCGAACGCCTGGGCCCCCGCTACGTGGTGTGGGACAAGGCGGCCACCATCCGCTTCCGCCGCCCCGGCCGCGGCCGGGTCCACGCTCGCTTCGAGATCTCCGCCGAGCAGATCGAGGAGATCCGCCACCAGGCCGACGCCCAGCCCAAGGTCGAGCCCGTCCTCACGACCCAGATCCTCGACGAGGCCGGCGAGGTGGTGGCGGAGGTGGAGAAGGTGCTGTACGTGAGGAAAAAGAGCTAGCAGTCCGTCTGTTCTAGCAGGGCCCTTCTCTCTCACTCGGCCAACCGCTCTCCACTTCGCGGAAGGAGCACGCTATGCGGACTCGAGTCCTCCTCGCCGGGTTCTTCGGGATCTTGACGCTGTTCTCTGCGTCGTCAGTTGCGGCCGCAATCCTCAGGACCACGGATGGCACCGAGCTGACGGTCGACCTGGCCGCGGAGAGCTTCCACCTGGAAACCGACGCGGGCGCGGTCGAAGTGCCGCTGGCGGCGATCCTCCAGGCCACGCGGGCCGGTGATCGCGTCGAGTTTCTGCTGGCGGACGGGACCAAGCTCCAGGGCACCTTTGTCGAGGAGTCCCTCAAGCTCAAGGAAGGGCTGATCGTCAAGGCCATCCCCACGGCCCAGATCGAGATCCTGATGCTGACCCCACCGGGCTTCCCCCTCGGATCCTTGGAGTCCAACTACCTCCCCGTCGCCCTCTACAAGGGCCGCGACGTGGTGGCCCTCTGTCCGATCCGCTTGGAGATCGATGCAGGAAGGGCCCTGCGGGCCGAGAAGGGCGAGCAGGTTGCGACACCGAGAATCCGCTACTTCGCCTGCGACTCGTTGTCGATCATCGAGCTGAACGTCTCGCTCGATCGGGGAAGGAAGGCTAGCAAGGTCGCCTTCGAGGGCCGGTTCAGCGTCCGCGAGTCCTTCGACAAGTGGGCGCGCTTGCGGGTGGAGCTGCTGTCAGGAGAGAGGGTCCTGGCCGGCGGCCAGAAGGGGCCGATCGATGCCGAGGAAGAGAAGCTGACACCGTTCAAGCTCACCCTGGAAGTGCCGACGGCGGCCCTGGACGAGGCCCTCGCCGGCGCCGGGACGATCGTGGCTCGGGTCAGCGTGGACGTCGTGAGAGCTGGAGACAGGGACGCGGCGCGGGCCTGGGCTCCGTGAAGGAGGGGATACGCCTGCGGAGGGTGAAGGTCGAGAACCAGCGCCCTCGCGGGGAGGGGCGGCCGCACGGGCCGCCGGGGTCAGCTGGCTCAGCTGAAGCCGGTGCCGCAGGCCGGGGCGCCACAACCGCCGGAGGGCGCGGCTGAGGCGCTCGATCCGGAGGAGGAGCGGGCGGCGAAGGAGGAGAGCAGCTTCTCCGGGGCCGGCTCAGCACAGTGCGGGCATTCGAGCCCCTCGCCGCCCTGTCCCATCCGCTGCAGGATCTCGAAACGATGGCCGCAGGCGCGGCAGCGATATTCGTAGACTGGCATGGATTCCCTCCGGCCCGGTGGGCGGGCCTCCCCTGCTGAAACCGAACACGATCGGCCCGGATTCCAACCGGCGGTTGGAAGTCTCTTCTTGAGACCCAGGGGTGAGGCCTATTCAGATGCCGCCTGGATCAGCTGGTCGAAGGCTGCTCCCAGCTTGGGAAGCTCCGTCTTGCCGAGAGGCCCTCGGAGGATTGATTCGATGCTGCCCAGAGGTTCGCGCACTTCCTTGGGCAGCACAGGGTTCTCCTTGTCGGGCTCAGGAGTCTTCAGTGCCTTGCGTGCTACGGACCGAAACGTCCAATCAAAAACCTCCAGATGCTCCAGCTTGGCTGCCAGCCGCCCCGCCTCCGCCCACTTGCCGAGGGCGTAGTACAGCGGATCGATTCTGGGGTCCTTGCTCCTCGAGTCTTTGGTGAGACTGCGGTCCAGTTCGCGGGTCTCGCGAAGGCAGGCTGCAACCGAGAACTTGGGGCCGGCCTCGCATGTGGCGCCAAGCTTGTCCCCCATACCCTGAGCGAAGGGGAGGTCGTCGTCGAGGGCGTGCTTGATCTGGCCTACCCGGTGCTGAGCCGTCTCAAGGTCTCCCTTAAGCAACGCCACTTGGAGCTGAAGGAGGTCGATACCCAAGCCGAAAGAGCTGGTCGTCTGCCCTCCACCTCGGTCTGTTGACCCGTACCAGCCTCTCGGCAGCACCTTCGCCTCCGCCAGCCGGTCGGCATAAGCCGATGCCTGCCGGGTCTGCCAGTCGCCGGGCCTGCCCAGCAGCACGGCTGCGAGAGTGGCGGCGGCGGCGATGGGGATGGCTACCTTCCAGAAGCGCGGCTGAAAGAGTCTGCCGGTGGGCACGGTGGTCATCTCGTCGTCCTCGGCCAGGAAGCGGGCACTCTCCGCGAACACCTCCCGCATCGCCTCGTCCGCCTCGATGCGAGCGAGCGCCGTGGCGCGAGCCTTCCCCGACAACCGCCCGTCCAGAACGGCGGCGATCAGCTCGAGGTCCTCGCGTGACACGCTCTCTTGGGTGCTCAACGTTCCCTCTTCTAAGTGGGCCGTCTCATGACTTGGACGGCCCGGGTGGAGGATCTTCTCCTGGCGGTGTCTCCTCGTCCTCTGGAAGCTCGTCGGCCAGCCACTCCAGGGCTTCCAGCACCTCGCGGAGGTCGAAACCCCCGCGCTTCAGCTCCAGGCGCAGGAAGCGTAGCGCCTTGTTCCGCCGATGGTAGAGCGGCATCTGCTCGACGCCAAGGGCACGGGCGATCTGGGCCACGCTCAGCCCCTGCTCGCGCTCGAGCCGGAGCATCAGTTGGTCCTCGGGTTCGAGCGCGGCCATGGCCGCGTCGAGGGCTCGGCGCGCCTTCTCGACGATCTCTCGGCTCTCCCTCTCGATGAGACGGCGGTCCGCCGCCTCGTTCGACGGCAGGCTCGCCAGAACCTCCTCTCCCGCAAACTGCCGCTTCGGGCGCTGGGGCAGCTGGGTGACGAGGGCTTCGAGATCGGCGTCGCTCTCCCGCGCCCCGTGCCGGGAGCGCAGGAGGGCGAGGGCCTCCGAGAAGGTGTGGCCGTCGCGCACCATCAGCCCTTCGAGCTGGATGGCCCGCTCGCCCAGCCGTTCGGCGGCGGCGGAGGGCCGCCAACGGCCCCAGTGCTGGTTACAGAAGTCGCGGCCGAGGTTCTGGATCACCACGGCCAGGTAGGTCCCCATCGAGCTGCCGCCCTTGAACTCGCGCAGGATCCGGTAATCGTCCTCGAGGATGCGGAGCTTCACCGAACCGCCGAAGTCCTCGGCGTCCGCCCCGCTGAGTCCATGCCGCCGGCAGACGAAAGCGATCGCCCGATCCACCAGCGCGAGGTTGGCGAGGAAGAGCTGCTCGAGGAGCTTGCTGCTGGGTGGTTCGTCAGCCAACTCGGCTCCGGCGGCGGACGGGGCCGCGTCGGGATTTGTCTGTGGATTGTAGAAAGGCACGTCTCAGAAGCGCAAATGTCTACCTGCTGCGCCTCGGCTCTACGAGAATCCCGGCAACGGCTTGACAGGTGCTGACGCTCCAGGTATGGTTGTCACTGCCAACAATATGACGCCGCCAACTCTCCCCCCGCCCGCCTCGTCCCGGTCCGACCTCGTGACCCAGGCCGAGGCCCTGCACCAGGCCCTGTCGGACCTGGTGCGGGTTTACCAGTTCCGGGACCGCGACCGCATCTGCTGCCATGACGTGTCGGTCACCCAGTGCTATGCCCTCGAGACTCTGATGGAGCGGGGGCCGTCGACGCTCAACGCGCTGGCGGCGGCCCTCTACCTGGACAAGAGCACCGCCAGCCGGGTGGTGGGCACCCTGGAGCGCAAGGGCTACGTGTTGCGCCGGCCTCATCCAGAGGACGGTCGGGCCGTGCTCCTCGAGGCCACGCCGGCGGGTCGGACCCTGTGCCAGACGATCCGCCAGGACTCGGTGGCCGAGGAGGCCGAGCTGATCGCCGACCTCGACGGGCCGGCCCGCGACGCGGTGGTCAAGGTGCTCGCTCGCCTCGCCCGGGCAGCGGAACGGCGGGCGAGCTCGGGCGCGCCCGGCTGTGGGCCGGACTGCGCCCTGGAGGACACCGCGGCGACCTGAGCGGCATCTGTTTTTTCATCACTAGTTGCTAGTAACAACAGAACCGACCGGAGGAGATCATGGACCTGCAGACCCTTCCCATCGCCGTCCTCGGCGCCGGCCCCGTGGGGCTGGCCGCCGCCGCCCACCTGCTCGCCCGCGGGCTCGAGCCGATCGTGCTCGAGGCCGGGCAAGGGGTGGGGTCCAACGCCCTCGAGTGGGGCCACGTGCGCATGTTCTCGCCCTGGAAGATGGACCTCGACCGGGCCTCGGTGGCGCTCTTGGGGGCCGAGGGCTGGGTCGCGCCGGCGGGGGAGGAGTACCCGACCGGGCGGGACCTGGTCGAGCGCTACCTCGAGCCTCTCGCCGCCACGGCCGAGCTGGCCCCCCGCATCCGTCTTGGGGCGCGGGTGGCGGCGGTCTCCCGCGTGGGCTTCGACCGGATGAAGACTCCCCAGCGGGAGAGATCGGCCTTCCTGCTGCGACTCGAGGTCGCCGGCCGGGAAGAGGAGATCCAGGCCTCCGCGGTGATCGATGCCTCCGGCACCTGGCGCTCCCCCAACCCGCTGGGAGCTTCCGGCTTGCCCGCCCTGGGCGAGAAGACCTTCGCCGAGCGGATCTTCTACGGCATCCCGGACGTCCTCGACCGCCACCGGCAGCGTTACGCCGGCCGGCGCGTGCTGGTGTTGGGCTCCGGGCATTCGGCGTTCAACGCCGTGCTCGACCTCTACGACCTCGCCCGCCAGGAGCTGGGCACGGAGCTGATCTGGGCGGTGAGGCGGCCCTCTCTCGAGCGCCTCTTCGGCGGTGGGGAGCGCGACCAGCTCGCCGCGCGCGGTCTGCTGGGGGGAAAGCTCGGTGACCTGGTCCGCTCGGGACAGATTCGGGTCGAGAAGGGTTTCCATCTCGATCGCCTGAGCCGGGGCGCTCGCGGCATCGTCGCCTGGGACGGCGACCGTACCCTGCCCGAGGTCGACGAGATCGTAGCGGCCACCGGCTTCCGCCTGGATCGCAGCCTGCTCGCCGAGCTGCGCCTCGACCTCGACGAGACGACCGAGGCGCCGCGGGCCCTGGCACCCCTGATCGACCCCAACGTGCACAGCTGCGGCACGGTGCGGCCCCACGGGGCGGAGGAGCTGGCGCACCCCGAGCCGGGCCTCTTCGTGGTGGGGATGAAGAGCTACGGCCGGGCGCCGACCTTCCTGCTCGCCACCGGCTACGAGCAGGTCCGCTCGGTAGCGGCGGCTCTCGCCGGCGACTGGGAGGCGGCACGCCGAGTCGAGCTGGAGCTCCCCGAGACCGGCGTCTGTTCTACCGGCTTCGGCCGGCCTACGAGCGTGCAGGTGGTCGAGTCGGCCAGCTGCGGGTGTAGCTGAGGGGGAGCCTCACCCTGCCTCCCAGTCCTCCACCCGCAGGCCCACCACCCGGGTGAATTCCCGCAGGTTGTGGGTGATGAGGGTCACGTCGTGGGCGCGGGCGATGGCGGCGATCAAGAGGTCGTGGGCACCGATCGGCGTGCCGGCCCGCTCGAGGTCGGCACGGATCTGGCCGTAGTGGTCGGCCGCCCGGTCGTCGAACGGCAGGCTGGCGAAGGGAGTGAAGAAGCGGGCGAGCAGGGTGAGGTTCTCGCCCACTCGTGCGCTCTTGCGGGCACCGTGCAGCAGCTCGGCCTTCACCACCGCGCACAGTCGCACCTGACGGACGTCCTGCTGCGCCAGGCGCGTCACCAACGCCGGCACCGTGCCGTTCAAGATGCCGATGCAGGCGTTGGTATCGAGCAGATAGGTCACAGGGCGCGGCGCTCCTCGAACGGCGGCTGCGGCGCCCGCTCGAGCGGCTCGCCCTGCCAGCCGCCCACGACCGTCTCGAACCAGCCGGCCGGCCAGCCGTGACCGGCCCGCCCCTTCACCATCTCGGCCAGGTAGGCGGAAAGCGAGAGGCCGCGACTCTCCGCCTGGCTCCGCAGGTCCGCTGCGAGATCGTTGGGGACGTAGAGGTGAAGCTGGGGCATCGGGGGCCTCCTTTCCGTCGCGAGGCTGCACATATACCACATGCATTCCTTGATTTTCAACCACTTCGAGCCCCTGCGCCGGTTTGACCCGCTCGTCCTCCATGCCTTCGTCCCTCATCTAGAGAAGACGAAAAACCGTAGATCCGCCTGCTTCGCCCTCTCGGCCGGCGATCCTGGTAGCGTTCCCGGTGATGAAACGGGTGCTGGTGCTCTTTCCGGAGGAGTGGGACGTGGAGGCGTGGAGGGCGCCGGCGATCACCTCCCGCTACTGTTTCTTCCACGAGGGCTTCGACCTCTTCCAGGCGCCCCAGAACCTCGCCCTCGCCACCTTCGACGCCCGCCGCTTCCTCGACCGCCTGGAGCGCAAGTACCGCCGCATCGGGCTCGACGCCGTGGTCAGCAACCACGAGCTGTGGGGAGTGCTGCTCGCCGCCGAGCTGGCCGAGCGTCTCGGCCTTCCCGGCCACTCTCCCGAGGCGGTGATCGCCACCCAGCACAAATACGGCAGCCGGCGTCTCCTCGAACAGCACATGCCGGAGGTGACGCCGCCCTTCGCCGCCTTCCCCCACGACGTGGCGAGCCCCGACGCCATCGGTCTGCCCTTCCCTTTCCTGGTCAAGCCGATCAAGGGGACCTTCTCGATCCTCGCCCGGCCCGTGGCGAGCTTCGAGGCGCTGCGCCGGCACCTCTCCTTCGGCCGTTTCGAGCGCTACCTGCTCAAACGCCTGATCGACCCCTTCGAGCACCTGGTGCGCTGCCGCCTCGCCTTACCGGTGAGCGCTTACGAGTTCCTGGGCGAGGAGCTGATGGAGGGGGTCCAGGTCAACGTCGACGGCTACGTCGCCCGAGGCCGCGTCCGCACCCTGGGGGTGGTCGACGCCCTGATGTACCCCGGCACCCTCGCCTTCGAGCGCTTCGAGCTGCCGTCTCAGCTGCCGGAGGCGGCGCGGGCTCGGCTGCGGCAGGTCGCCGAGGCGGCGGTCCACACCCTCGGCCTCGAGCACGGCTTCTTCAACGTCGAGCTGCTTTGGCGGCCCGAGACCGGCGGGGTGACCCTGATCGAGGTCAACCCGCGGCTGGCCTATCAGCTGGCCGATCTCTACGCCCGGGTGGACGGCCTCGAGCTCCACGCCGCCCAGCTCGCGCTCGCCACCGGCGAGGAGCCGGAGGTGGTCCCCCGGCCCGGCCCCTTCGGGGCGGCGGCGAGCTTCGTCTACCGCCGCTTCGACGGCTGCGCGCCCGACCGCTGGCCGGGACCGGGGGCCTTGGCGCAGTTGAGACATACCGACCCCGACGCCCGCCTGCGCCTCTACGTCAAACGCGGAGCCCAGCTCGCCAGAGAGCAGCGGTGGCTCGGCTCCTACCGGTACGCCGTGCTCAACCTGGGGGGTCGCGATCGCGAGGAGCTGCTGTCCCGCCGAGCCCGCATCTCGGCGCTGCTCCAACTCGACGGCTACCGCCCTTGACGCTCGCGAGGGCCTTCTCTAGGCTGCCGGCGAGCTCAACCTGAGGAGACCCACCATGCCCGAGCCCGCAGCGTCTGGTTCCACCGCGTCCCCGTCCGCCGGCGGCACCGGCCTGTTGCCCGGCGAGGTCCTGGTCACCGGCGGGCCAGCCGGCTACGCGCAGGAGATCCTCGCGGGGGCCCACGTGCTCACCGCCGACGAGCCCGTCGACCAGGGCGGCACCAACACCGGCCCCAACCCCTACGAGCTGCTGCTCGCCGCCCTCGGCGCCTGCACTTCGATGACGTTGCGCATGTACGCCTCCCGCAAGGGTTGGCCCCTCGAGGGTGTCGAGGTCTTTCTACGCCACGACAAGATCCACGCCGCCGACTGCCGGAACTGCGAGTCGAAGGAGGGTCGGATCGACCGCATCCGCCGGCGCATCCACCTCTCCGGGCCCCTCGATGCCGAGCAACGCTCGCGGCTGGCCGAGATCGCCGACCGCTGCCCCGTGCA
Organism: Thermoanaerobaculia bacterium; assembly: GCA_044869955.1. Lineage (GTDB taxonomy): Bacteria > Acidobacteriota > Thermoanaerobaculia > Multivoradales > SZUA-115 > CALMKX01. The sequence goes on from JBIOYC010000164.1 coordinate 11,725, forward strand.
CCGTACCCTCACCTCCGAGATGACGATCGAGACCGAGCTCGCCTGAGCCGGGAGCCTCCCTTGATCGAGCTCGTCGCCGTCGAGAAGCACTACGGCTCCTCGCGAGCGCTGGGGCCCCTCGACCTCACCCTCGAGGCCGGCCGGCGCACCGCCCTCATTGGCCCCTCGGGCTGCGGCAAGTCGACCCTGCTGCGGCTGGCGATCGGTCTGGTGCGACCCACGACGGGCCGTGTTCGGCTCTTCGGCGAAGAGCCCTCCGAGGTCGGTTGGCCGCGGCTGCGTCGGCGCATCGGCTACGTCATCCAGGAAGGCGGGCTCTTCCCGCACCTGACGGCGCGGGCGAACGCCGGGTTGATGGCACGGCATCTGGGTTGGGAGGAGCGGCGGATCGCCGAGCGGCTCACCGAGCTCGCCGAGCTGGCGCGCCTGCCGGCCCCCCTGCTCGACCGCTTCTCCGCCGAGCTTTCGGGAGGCCAGCGCCAGAGGGTGGCTCTGCTGCGGGCCCTGTTCCTGGATCCCGAGCTGCTGCTGCTCGACGAGCCGCTCGGCGCCCTCGATCCCCTGATCCGCGCCGACCTCCAGGACGACCTCACGGCCATCTTCGAGCGGCTGGGCAAGACCGTGGTGCTGGTCACCCACGACCTGGCAGAGGCCGCACACCTCGCCGAGGAGATCGTGCTGCTGGAAGGGGGTCGGATCGTCCAACGGGGCACGCTGCGAGCGCTTCTGGACCGCCCGGCCGAGCCCTTCGTCGAGCGCTTCGTGCGGGCCCAGCGGACCCTGGACCTCGCTTCCTCGCAGGAGGCGGCGCCGTGAGCCGGACGAGGCGAGTCGCGAGCATCGCGGGCGCGCTGCTGCTCGCCGCAGCCGTGGCTCCGGCCGCCGAGCCGCCGATCCGCGTGGGCTCGAAGGTCTTCACCGAGGCCGTGGTGCTGGGCGAGATCGCCACCCGGGCCCTGCAAGCCGAGGGCCTTCGCGCCGAGCACCGCCGCGAGCTGGGCGGCACCCGCCTGCTCTGGAACGCCCTCCTGGCCGGCGAGATCGACGTCTACCCGGAGTACACCGGGACGATCCGGGAGGAGATCCTGGGCGGCGAGGCGGCGCCCGGAGACGTGGCCCTGGCGTCGGCCCTGGCGGCACGGGGAGTGCGGATCAGCCCTTCCCTCGGCTTCGCCAACACCTACGCCATCGGGGTCCGCGAGCAGCAGGCCGCCGAGCTGGGGCTGGTCGAGATCTCCGACCTCGCCCGCCATCCCCGGCTACGGCTGGGCTTCTCGAACGAGTTCATGGACCGCGCGGACGGCTGGCCGGGGCTCGCCGCCCGCTATCGGCTGCCCCACCGCGAGGTGCGGGGCCTGGCCCACGACCTCGCCTACCGCGCCCTCGCCGCCGGTGAGCTCGACGCCACCGACCTCTATTCGACCGACGCCGAGATCCGTGCCTACGGCCTGCGGGTGCTCGTGGACGACCGCGGCTACTTCCCCGACTACCGCGCCGTATGGCTGATGCGGGCCGACCTCGACGCTCGGCACCCGGCAGCCCGGGCGATCCTCGAGCGGCTGGCCGGCACGATCGACGCGGCGACGATGATCGGCCTCAACGCCCGCACCAAGCTCGATCGCGTAGCGGAGGCCGAGGTGGCGGCGACCTTCCTGGCCGGCATCGGGGTCCGGAGCGGCGAAACCGGGCCGGCTGAAGGGCTCGGAGCGCGGCTCCTCGCTCGCACCCGCGAGCACCTGGGTCTGGTGACGGTGTCGCTGTTGGCGGCGATCGCCGTCGCCATCCCGCTCGGTGTCGCGGCGGGGAAGAGCCGCTGGCTCGGTCCGCTGGTGTTGGGGGCGGCTGGTATCCTCCAGACCGTGCCCTCCCTGGCGATGCTGGTGTTCATGATTCCCCTGGTCGGCATCGGCGCCGAGCCGGCGATCCTCGCCCTCTTCCTCTACAGCCTGCTACCCATCGTGCGCAACACCGCCACCGGCCTCGCCGAGATCCCGCCGGGCCTCACCGAGTCGGCCCTCGCCCTCGGCCTGCCCGCCCGGGCGCGTCTGCTGCGCATCGAGCTGCCGCTCGCCTCGCGCACGATCCTGGCCGGGGTCAAGACCGCGGCGGTGATCAACGTCGGCACCGCCACCCTGGGTGCCCTGGTGGGGGCAGGGGGCTACGGCCAGCCGATCCTCACCGGTATCCGCCTCGACGACACCGCCCTCATCCTCGAAGGAGCCGTTCCCGCCGCCCTGCTCGCCCTGGCAGCGCAAGGGCTCTTCGACCTCGCGGACCGCTTCCTCGTGCCGCGCGGCCTGCGGCTGGAGCCCACTCGATGACCCAGACCAAGCTCGGCCTGGCCCCCGACCTGCTCGAGGAGGTGCTCGCGGGCCTCACCGGCCGTCCCAAGGCCCTGCCTTCGAAGCTCTTCTACGACGTGGCCGGCTGCGACCTTTTCGAGCGCATCTGCGACCTGCCCGAGTACTACCTCACCCGCACGGAGATCGGCTTGCTCGAGCGCTATGGCGGCGAGATGGCGGCGGCCGTGGGCGAGGGAGCGGTGGTGGTGGAGCTGGGCAGCGGCAGCGGCCGCAAGACCCGGCTGCTGCTCGACCGGCTGGTCCTCCCGCGGGCCTACGTGCCGGTCGATCTCGCCGCCGAGGAGCTCCAGCGCACCGCCCGCGAGCTCGGCGAACGCTACCCGGGCCTCGTCGTGCTGCCCCTCGAAGCCGACTTCAGCGCCGACTTCGCGCTGCCCCCGGAGCTGCCCGCGGGGCGGCGGGTCGCCTACTTCCCGGGCTCGACGATCGGCAACCTCGATCTCGCCGCCAGCCGCGCCCTCTTCACCCGCCTCGCCTGCTTCGCCGACGGGCTCCTCCTGGGTTTCGACCTGAAGAAGGAGCCGGCACGGCTGCACGCGGCCTACAACGACGCGGCGGGCGTCACCGCGGCGTTCAACAAGAACCTCCTCGAACGCCTGAACCGCGAGGCCGAGGCGGAATTCGACCTCGACGCCTTCGACCACTACGCCCCCTACGATCCCACCGAAGGACGGATCGAGATGTATCTGGTGGCCCGCCGGGAACACACGGTGCGGGTGGCCGGGCGGCCGATCGCCTTCGCCCAGGGTGAGGCCCTGCTCACCGAGTGGTCCCACAAGTACACGGTGAGCGAGATGGAGGCGCGGGCCGCCGAGGCGGGCTGGCGCCGCTCCCATCTCTGGACCGATGCGGAGCGGCTCTTCGCCGTGTCCTTCTTCGAGCGGTTGGGCTGAGGGCGGAAGATCGCCCCCGGGCCCTCCTATCGCTAGCCCAACGAGTGCGCTCGCAACGACCTCGAGCACCTGCTCGTCTGGCACTTCGGGGCGACCCTGGCGATGACGCTCCTCGGCGCGGTCTCGGGATCGTTCTGGCAGCGGCTCGACTCGCCCTGAGCGAGCCGACGCTTACTTGCGAGGTCATTGGACCGCCTCGCGCCACCGCTTACGATCGCGCCATGGAAACCCATGGTAGAGAGAGCGCTGCGGCGAGCCCGTTCGGCGTCGCCCTTCGGCACTGGCGGACCCGTCGCGGCAAGAGCCAGCTCGACTTGGCGCTCGACGCCGGCGTCTCGGCGCGCCATCTCAGCTTCCTCGAGACCGGCAGGGCCCGGCCGAGCCGCGAGATGATCCTGACGCTGGCACGCACCCTGGAGGTGCCGCTGCGCGAGCGCAACACGCTGCTCGGCGCCGCAGGTTTCGCGCCAGTCTTCGGCGCCCGCGGGCTCGACGCGCCCGAGCTCGGGCCCGCCCGCCGCGCGCTCGACCTGATCCTCCGCCACCAGGAACCCTGGCCCGCCGTAGTCATGGACCGGGTCTGGGAGATCGTCGACAGCAACGGGGCCGCCGGGCGCTTCTTCGCCGAATTCCCGCCGGATCCGGCGCTCCCAGCCGCAGCGGCCACAAACGTGCTGCGCCAGATGTTCCACCCCGCCGGCCTGCGCCGCTGGGTCGCGAACTGGGAGGAAGTCGGCGAAGCGCTCGTTCAGCGCGTCCACCGCGAGGCGATCGGCGGCTTGCCCGACGCCGTGACGCGCGAGCTGCTCGCCGAGATCCTGGCGCAGCCGGGCGTTGCCGCCCGCTGGCGGCTCCCCGACCTGTCGCGCCCGCTCGCGCCGTTCGTGCCCGTGGTCTTCGCCAAGCCGGGGCTCCGTCTCGCTTTCTTCTCGACGGTGACGACGCTCGGCACGCCGCAGGACGTCACGCTCCAGGAGCTGCGGATCGAGTGCTTCTTCCCCGCCGACCCGCAGACCGTCGCGGCGGCGGACCGGCTCGCCGCCGAGCCCCACTGACGGGAGTCGGTCGCGCCGCGCCGGAGCGTCAGGTGCTTCGGCGCCGCTCCACCGTCGCCGTCTCTTCGTCCCAGGCGAAGCGCTGGAACGCGGCGTCCAGCGGGGCCTCGGTCAGGTGATGGGCGAAGTTCGGGAGCACTGACACGGCGATCCCGAGCACCACCTCGAGCGCCTGGGCGTCTCCGTAGCCGGCGGCGCGGAAGCTCTCGAGCTCCTGACCGCCGACTCGCCCGCGCTCGCGGACCAGGGCGCGCGAGAGCTCGCTCAACGCCGCGAGCTTCGGCTCGACCGGCGACTGGCCGGTACGCAGCGCCGCGAGTGATGCCGGCGAAATCCCCTCCCGGACCGCCAGCGCTGAGTGAAGGGCCATGCAGTAGGGGCAGCCGTTCTCGTAGGCGTTGGTCAGCGAGAGCACTTGGATCTCGAGCGGCGAAAGCGAGCTCTTCGTGTGGTAGATCTCGCGCAGGCCGAGGAATCCTTCGAGCAGGCTCGGCGCGGTCGCCATCGCCGCCGCCAGGTTGGGAACGGCGCCGAGCTGACTCTCCAGCCGGCGCATCGGCTCGCGCGCCGCCTCCGGCGCGCTCTCCACCGTGTGAACTGGGAATCGATTCATGAACCACTCCGTCGGACATGTCGCGGCTTCCTTGCCGCGACGACGGAGCGCATGGTGGCGCCGGGCAGTGCTTCCGCTCAATTCTCTCGCAGGTAAGGAGCTCGGTCAGGCGGTCGACGCCGCCCGGCTCGCCCAGGCTCCGGTGCCGACGGCGGTTGGCCGGCACCGCGCAGGCATCGCCCGGGGCGCACTCGATGCGTTGGGCCTCCGAGTCGACACCGTTCGTGGCGCAGCAGGGCGCCAAGCGGAAGGCGAGCTAGGCGCCGCCCGTGCCGAAGAGGGCCTCGAGCAGGCGGTCGCTCCTGTTCTTGAAGCTCGACCAACCGTGGCCCTCGTTGACCTCGCCTCCGGCCGGGCGGTAGCCCCGGGCGCGCAGCGCTTCGGCCAGGCCGCGGTTGGCCGCGCCCACGTCCCAACCCTCTCGCACCGCCCGCATGTCGTAGCTGCCCCAGTCCAGGTACAGCCGGCCGGGATGTTCCGCGGCCTTGGGCAGGCGCGCAGCGACCTCGGGCAGGCCGCTCTCGAAGAGGAAGACGGACTGGCCGCCGAAGCAGCCGAAGACCCCCGGATGCCGCATCAGCACCTCGAGGGCCGAATAGGCGTTGAAGCCAGTGCCCAGCAGGGCTCGCGCTTGGCGCTCGGGGCGCGCGCGGTAGCGACCCTCGACGAAGCCCACCACGTCCTCGGCGACGATCCGGGCGCTCATCTCGACCTGGGCCATGAACTCGGTGGCCGAGCTCACCTGCCCCAGCTCCACGGGCTCGACGAAGACGGCGATCAGGGGCTCGATGCGCCCGGCGGCGATCAGATGGTCGAGGGTGCGGTCGAGCTGTCCGGCGGTGCGCGCGGAGGCGCCGTCCAGGTGGTAGGCCACGGCATGGGTGGCGGTGCCGGCGTCGTAGCCGGCCGGCAGGTACACGGAGAGCTTGAGCTTGACGCCGGCCTTCGCCTTGGCGTCGATCTCGTGCTCCTCGAGTCGTCCGCGCCGCTCGGCCGGCGTCTCGGCGAGGTGCTCCGGGGTGCGCCAGGCCGGCATGGCGAACCAGGAATTCTCGCTGCCGTCGTCCTCGGCCTGTTTGCGGGGGTTGCCCGGATCGACCAGGCGCTGGTCGTAGTCGCGCACGAAGCGATAGGCGAGGCGGGCGTCCGGCTCGACCCTCGCCTCGTAGAAAAAGAGGTCGGTGCCGGCAATCCGCGTCATCGGCTCCTCGCGACGGGCGCCCAACATCTCGCCGGCGATGCCCAGGTCCTTGGCCTCACCCCGGTAGAGGAAGACCACCCGATCCGGCCACTCGATCAGCGGCAGGGTGCCGGTGCCGGCGAGAAAGCTGTCCACCACGGCCTTCTTGTCGGCCGCCGCCGTCACCTCGGTGAGGAAGCGGTCGAAGGCGGAGCTCGCAGCGGCGCTGGCCGCTGCAGAAGTCGCCGGGCCACCGCTGCGCCAGTCCAGGCGGGTGAGCGCCGCCATGCTGCGCACGAAGAGGCTGCCCTCGGCGAAGGCCGGTGCCGTCCAGGAAACCTCCGTCGCGTCCCAGCGGGCGATCTCCCGCCAGCCCTCCCGGGAGGCCGGCGCCACGTGCACCGAGCCGGCCTTGGTCTGCACCACGAGGAGATCGCCGACCAGGGCGAGGAAGCCGTCCCCCGGCTCGCGCGAGCGCCAGACGATCTCGCCCGTGGCGGCGTCCGCCGCGGAGAGGATGCGGCCGGTGAAGCCGTAGAGCAGGCCCCCGTGGTAGACGGCCGGTGCGTAGGTGCCGCGCAGCACCGGTGCCGTCCACAGGGGCTCGACGCGGAAGCTCGCGCCCTCGGCCACCACCCGCACCATGCGTGAGGCGTCGCCCTTGTGCTTCAGGAACAGGCGCCCCTCGCCGGCCGGCACCGGCACCAGGCTGGGCGCCCCCATGGCGGCCTGGTTGCCTTCGAAGGCCAGCTCCCAGAGCACCTTGCCGCTGGCCGGGTCGAGGCCGAGGAGCTTCTGGTTGCCGGTGGCGACGACGTGCCGGCGGCCGGCGACCTCGAAGGGAATGGGCGACTGGTACTCCACCTCGTCCTCTCCCGCAGTCCAGCGCAGGGTGCCGGTGGCGAGGTCGAAGCCCGCCATGGCCTTGCCCTCGGGGGCGCCGATCTCGACCACCACCGTCCCATCGACCACCAGCGGCGAGGCCGAGAAGCCGTAGTGCGGCGCCCGGGCGCCGTGGGCGCTGGCCGTGGCCACCCGCCAGCGTTCGCGGCCGGAGGCGGCGTCGAGGCCGAAGAGCTCACCTCCCGGCCCGAAGCCCACCACCGTCCCCTGGGCCACCGCCGGGCTGGCGATGGGGCCGTCGTGGGAGCCGTCGTGGCCCTTGTAGGTGCTGCCGATCTTGTAGCGCCAGCGGCTGGTGCCGGTCGCCGGGTCGAAGGCGACCAGCCAGTCGTCGGTGCCGTCCGAGTGGAGCGTGACGGCCAGCCCCTCGGCCACCGCCACCTCCGAGTAGCCCGGTCCCAGGGGCACCTGCCAGACCGCGGCAAGGCTGCCGGCCCCGACGCCGAACTTGCCGTCCGAAGGCACCGCTCCCGTACCGCTCGGGCCCCGGAAGCCGGGCCAGGGGGAAGAGGTGGCGTGAGCAGAGAACGTCACGAGGATCGCCAAGGCAACCGACGAGGCCAGGTTCGTTGAGCGCATGGCGGGGAGTATGCCAGAGGCGGCGGCTATACTGAGCGGCGAAAAGGTCACGTGGAAACCCGAAGGAGGCGAAGGTGGCTCAGGTTCTCGTCGATTTTCCCCCCAGCGTGTTCTCGGCCCTCCGCAAGTCCCCCGCGGAGCTGGCCACCGAGACCCAGGTCGCCGCCGCCATCCACTGGTACTCGCAAGGCACGATCTCTCAAGGCAAAGCCAGCAGAGCTGGCCGGCCTTCCCCGCGCCTCCTTCCTCGAAGAGCTCCACCGCCGCCGAGTCCCCGCCGTTCAGGTGACTCTCAAGGAGCTCGAGGAGGAGCTAGCCCGTGAGCCTTAGCCGGCTCATTTTGGATGCATCGCCGCTCATTCTGCTGGCCAAGATCGAGGCACTCCATCTGATACCGGAACTGGTTCAGGAGATCCTGATCCCGGCGACGGTTGTGGCAGAGGTAGAGGCCAGGGCCGAGCCTCGTTCGGCGTGTTCCTGACCCACGAACGAGTCTCGATCGGTGCGGAGATCGGGCTACCTGTGGCCGTTGCCGGCTGGGGCCTCGATCCCGGGGAATCGCAGGTCCTGGCCCACGCACTGGGGCTCAGCGGCTGGGAGAGCGCGTTGGACGACCGCGAGGCCCGTCGTTGTGCCAAGGCCCTCGACCTGCCGGTCGTCGGCACACTCGGACTCATCCTTCGAACGAAGAAGCACGGCTTGATTC
>JBIOYC010000165.1:0-13825 GCA_044869955.1 Thermoanaerobaculia bacterium
GGCGCGGACTTCCCGGTGCCCTTCGACTTCGGCTGGCTCTTCCTCAACCTGAACTCCACCGTGGCGGGTAGCCAGGTGCCGTTCGAGCCCGAGATGCAGAACTGGGTGACGGCGATCATGGACGCCAGCGGCCGCTTCAGCGTTGGCTTCGACGCCTTCCAGCTGAGCAACGTGACCGATCCGGCCGTTGTCGACACCTTCGTCGGCAACTAGAGCACTTCCAATCGACTCGACGCGGGCGGGGGCCACCAAGTCCCCGCCCGTTTCATTTGTTGGGGGACCGAATGACGGCCACGAGCCCGGACAGCTGGAGCCCGGCGCAGTACGAGCGCTTCCGCGAGGAGCGGGCCCAGCCGTTTCGCGATCTGCTGGCACTGGTCCGGCCCCGGCCGTCGATGAGGGTCGCCGACCTCGGCTGTGGGACGGGAAAGCTCACCCGGGAGCTGCATCTCCAGTTGGGCGCGGCCTCGACCCTGGGGATCGACCGTTCGGGCTCGATGCTGGCCGAGAGCGCCCGCTTCGCAGCCCCGGGCCTGGCCTTCGAGGAGGGGGACATCGCCACCTTCGCACCGGCCCAACCCTACGACCTGATCTTCTCGAACGCCGCGTTGCATTGGCTATCGGACCATGAAGCCCTGATCGCTCGCCTCTTCGCCTGCCTGGCGCCGGGGGGTCAGCTGGCGGTCCAGCTTCCTGCCAACCATGGTCATCCTTCCCACACCTTGGCCCATGAGATCGCTAACCGGGAACCCTACCGTGCAGCCCTCGGTGGCTACCAGCGCACCTCGCCGGTGCTGGCTGCGGAGCGTTACGCCGAGCTGCTCCACGCCGCGGGAGCGGCCCGCCAGCGCGTCCGCCTCGAGGTCTATGGCCATCTCCTGGCCGGAGCGGAGGAGGTCGTGGAGTGGGTGAAGGGTACCCTTCTGACCGACTACCAGAGCCGCCTGCCGGCGCAGCTGTGGGAGCTTTACCTCGAGGAGTACCGCCGGGAGCTGATCTCCCTCCTGGGGGACCAGCGTCCGTATTTCTACCCTTTCCAACGGATCCTGTTCTGGGCCGAGCGGTAGAGGAGGCGCCGGCGAGCCGCCAGACTTGCCGGAGGGTAGTCCCAGTCAGCTCGTGATATTCGCTATCATCGATAGCCGCCCTGGAACGTCCAGCGGATGGATCACGGAGACCGCCGCATGCCCTCGCCTTGGCCCCCGAGCTTCGAACGCATCCCTGCCGAAGATTGGACCCTCTCGCCCGTGGAGGAGCTGGCTCGGAAGTACGACACGGTGGAGCAACACGGCTGGTACCGGAATCTGGATCCCACGGTGGAGGATCTGGCCGCCCACCTCGGCGATGGCAGCCTCCTCCTCGACTACTCGGGTGGCACCGGCATCCTCGCCGCACGCCTGCTCGAGCGCCTGGGTGAGGGCAACGTCGGCATCCTCATCGCGGATGCCTCTCCCAAGTTCTTGCGGCTCGCCGTCGACAAGCTCGGCCGGGACGAGAGGGTCGCCTTCCGGCTCCTGCGCTACCTCAAGGAGGAGCACAGGCTCCAGACCGTGCAGGAGACTCTCGCGACCTCCGCGCTCGCCCGCGGCTTCGACGCCGTTTCCTCCACCAACGCCATCCATCTCTACTACGACCTCGAAGAGACCCTCACGTCCTGGCGCCGCCTGCTCGCGCCCGGCGGCAAGGCCTTCATCCAGTCCGGCAACCTGGGGCTCTCCGAGATGCCGGCCGGAGCCTGGATCATCGACGCCACCGTGGAGGCCCTCCAGGAGGCGGCCCGCCACCGCGTGCTCAGCGACCCCGCGTGGGGCCGCTACCAGGCGGTGCTCGCCGACGACGAGCGAATGGCGGCCTACTCGGCGTACCGGCGGAAGGTCTTCCTACCGGTACGCTCTCTCGACCACTACCTGGACGCGCTGCGCCGGGCCGGGTTCGACCAGCTCGAGGTGCGCCACCTCCAGCTCGAGGCTCGGGTCTCCGAGTGGCGCGACTTCCTTTCGGCCTACCACGACGCCGTGCTCGGCTGGGTGGGGGGCGTCGGGAAGATCGACGGAGGCGAGCCCGAGCCCGCCGCCGTGGCAGACCGCCTGCGCCTCCTGAGCCTCGCCCTCGACGACGTCTTCGCCGGCCGACCGACGTTCCAGGCCATGTGGACTTACATCACGGCGAGCTGAGGCATCACTGCTGCCCCGCGAGCTACTGGGCGGTGATGGTGCAGTGGAGGTTGTCGGCGTTGGTGCCCTCCCAGACGACCGTCACCAGGCTCGCTCCGGGCGGCACGGAGTTGGCCGTAGCGCAGCTGATGTAGTAGGGCTCGATCCCCACCTCGCGTGCCCAGGCGCAGCCCTGGACCGGAGCGGTCATGTCCTGGGAGGAGCTCTGCCCCGAGGCCAGGCTGCCGAAGACCTGAGCGCCGAACGCACCCAGGCACTGCTTGTAGACGCGGGTTTGCGGGATGGTGAGCGAGGAGTTGTTGATCACCGTGATGGTGCCGTAGCTCTGAGCGATGGCCGTCCAGGCCAGGGCCCCAAAGAGGCTGGCACCCAAGGAGGCGAGGAGGGTGGTGGTGAGGCGCTTTCGCATCATTGGCCGTGTCCTTTCTCATGAGGTTCGTGAATCGACCCGTGGTGGGCTCCGGTCTCTCAGGAGCCTTGATGCACCTGCACCACGGTGCCGTTGATCGTGAAGGTGCCGCTGCGCGGCCCGTTGCCGTTGTTCCCGTCGACGGTGACGAAGAGTGCGCCGGAGCCGGTGCCGGATAGCTCGGAGACGTGGATCCAGTCGTCGGTGACGGTTACCGACCAGGCGCAGCTGGCCGGTGAGACCGTGAAGCCGTCGAAGGCCGAGCCTCCCTGGCGTGGGAAGGTCCGCGAGGTCCAGTCGATGGCGGTCACCACGCAGCTGCCGCTCGAGGCCGGGTCCTGGAACACGGTGAGAGTCTGGCCGGCGATGGTCAGGGTGCCGGAGCGCAGGACCGTCGCGGAATTCGCATCGACGAAGTAGGACAGCGTGCCGCTGCCGCTACCCGGGCTCCCTCCGGTGACGTGGATCCAGCTCTCGTTCGAGACTGCCGTCCAGCCGCAACCGGCGTCGGCGGTGACCCCCACGAGGCCGCTACCGCCGCTCGCCGGGAAGACGGCGCTGGTCCGGCTGAGCGAGTAGCTGCAGCTGGTGCCAGCCTGGTTGATGGCGAAGACCTGGTCCTCGACGGTCACGGCGCCGCTACGGAAGCCGCCGCCGTTCGGCTGTACCGCGTAGCTGACCGTCCCGGTGCCGTCGCCGCTCGCTCCGGCCGTTACGTTCACCCAGGGCACGGTCGGAGTGGCGTTCCAGCTGCAGCCGGAGGCGGCGGACACCGTGAAGCTGCCGGCGCCGCCACCGACGTCGAAGGAAGCGCCCGCCAGGCTCAGGCTGTAGCTGCAGAGAGGGCCTCCGATGCTGGTCACGAAGGCGCCGCGCCCGCCCGTGAAGGCGGCGAGAGTGGTGAGGTCGCGATCGAGGGCGAGCTGGGCGATCCGGGTGTTGGGCAACCCACTCGTGAGCTTGGCCCAGCTGGCGCCCTCCGTGGTGCTGAAGTAGGCCCCTGCCTCGGTGCCTACCACGAGCACGCGGGTGGCGCCGGCGGGATAGGTGACCAGGCTGTAGGCCGGCAGGCCGGCCGGCAGGCCGGCCGGCAGGTTGCCGGAGAGGTTGGTCCAGGTCATTCCGCCGTTGCTGGTGCCGAACACCACCTGGGCCGCCGCCCCCGGGGTGGAGCCGGCGAGGTAGGCCCGGTCCGGGTCGCTGCGGTCGACGGCGATGGCGTTGATCGCCATGGCTCCTCCGCCGCACACTCCCACGGGCAGACCGGAGCTGCGCTCCGCGTAGGCGGCGACCTGACCATCTCGATAGGCGTTTTCGGTGCGGAAGACCCGACCCGAACAGAAGCCGGCGTAAACCACGTTGCCCGCCGAGGTGGCCACGGCGAGCGCCGTGGGTCGCTCGCCGAAGTCGGGGCTCGCCAGGTACCAGCTGGCCTGGGGGGCGACGATCTCGTAGACCGCGTTGGCGGCCGCGGCGACCAGGTGCTGGGGGTCACTGCGGTCGAGGGTGTAGAGAGGGTAGAAGGCTGCCTGGCTGATGGGCAGTCCCTGGTTGAAGGCGACGAAGCTGCGGCCCTGGTCGATGCTCTGGTGCAGCCCGACGCCCCCGGAGGGAGGTGGCTGGGTCTCGGCGTAGGCGCGCTCGCGATCCGTCGGCTGGTGCGAGAGGTAGGAGAAGCCGCCGTCGGCGCCCAGGTTGTGGGACCACTCGAAGGGGGTCTGGTTTGCGGGATCGAACTGCCACCAGCGCATGGTGCCGTTGTCCTGGGCTCCGCCCAGGGCGATTGGCTCGGCCGTGAAGTTGATCCCGAGGTCGCCCCCCACCAGCTCCGTGATGCGGAGAGTGTCGTTGCGGTCGGCGGCGGTCACGATGCCGAAGTCGAAGGGGTTGGTCGGGGTCAGGTGGTAGACCCCGCCGTCGTTGCCGACGAAGAGGGGGCAGGGTGCCGCGGTGCAGGGCGGAAAGGCCAAGGCGTGCTGGTCGACGTGGGTCTTCGGCGTGACCGGCAGCCAGGGACCGCCGGCCGTGCCGTTGGTGGTCACCGCCAGCTCGATGCCGCCCACGTAGACGATGCTCGGCGAGCGCGGGTCGATCGCCACCTCCATGTTGTAGCCACCCTGAGTGCTCACCGTGAAGGAGCCCAGGAGGGAATCGGCGGCGGTCCAGGAGGTGCCGCGGTTGCCGGTCACGAAGCCGCTGATCCGCCCACCGACGTCGAGAATGACGAAGGCGGTCTGGGGGCTCGAGGGAGCCACGGCGATCCGCGCCCGCTGGTTCCACGGCGCCGTGCCCGCGGGCAGGCCGGTGGTCACCTGCAGCCAGGAGGCATCGCTGGTGCGCAAGCGGAAGAGGCCGCGGCCCCGGACGACCGCGAAGTGTACCGAGGCGTCGGCCGAGAGGGCGAAATCCCAGACCTCCACGTTCTTGGGCAGGCCGTTGCCGATCACCTTCCAGGTCGCGCCGCCGTCGGCCGAGCGCAGCAGCCCCTGAGGGGTCGCAGCCCACACCCGGCTGTCCGGGCCGACCACGAGGCGATAGACCTTGCCGCCGATCGGGAAAGGGCTGCCGCTGCCGAGCAGGGTCCAGGTGGCGCCACCGTCGACCGTCTTGTAGATCCCACGCCCTCCCGTGCTGGTGCCGCCGTTGGGCTCCCCGGTGCCGGCGTAGACAACGTTGGGGTTGACGGGGTCGATGGCGATCGAGCCCATGGCCAGCACCGGGCGGGCCTCCTCCCCGGGCATCGGCGACCACGAGGCGCCGCCGTCGTTGGATTTCCAGACCCCGCCGTTGGCCGCGCCGGCGTAGACGATCTGCGGGTTGGTCGGGTGCACGGCGAGGGTCGAGACGCGGCCCGAGAACGTGCGGGGCGGCACGCTGCTGCGGTCACGGATCGGCGACGGCCCGATCGACTGCCAGGCCGCAGCGCCCGGCGGCAGGGCCCTGTCCGACTCCTGCGAGCCCTCGCCGAGGGTGGGGAGGCTGGCCGGCGCCAGCCGGGAAGCCCGCTCGACGGCATCCACGATGCGCTCCGCGGGGATGCTGCCCTGTCGCTCGCGCCAGTAGCGCGCTCGTTCCTGGGGACCCCCCTCGCGCTCTTCGGCTCCGCCGGCCTGGCCGAGGGCGGCGGCGGTCAGCGCGAGCACCCAGGTCGCGGAGAGGATGCGCGACGCCAGGCGTCGCTTCAGGCTGCTGCACGGTGATGGGCTGTTCATGCTCGAGCTCCTGTCAGGTGATGGGTGTTCAGTCGTCGCTCGAGAACGGCCTACGGGGGCACCTCGAGGGAGATGCCCGCGCCGAAGAAGAACGCTCCGTGGTTGTCGTTGCCCGAGGTATCGCTCACGTAGTGGCGGTCGAAGCGCCACAGGCCGCGGGTGCCGGACACCACCGCCAGGCGCGCGGGAGGGGTGAAGGAGGCTCCCGTGTAGCTCGCCTTCGAGGTGATCCGCACCTCGTCGATCTTGCCGGCGAAGGGCTCCGAGCCGTCCTCCGAGATGCCGATGCGCAGCGCGCCGGTACCCGAGATCGGCCCGCCATTGGCCAATGCCTTGGTGTTGTCGAGCAGGCCGTCGACGTAGAGCCGCATCTCGGCGTTGTCATAGACCCCGACCACGTGATGCCAGACGTTGGGCGAGACGGTGCCGTTCGAGGTGATGTGGGCAGCGATGGTGCCGGTCAGGCTCATCTTGACCTTCAGCCCGGTCGCCGAGGTGATCAGCTTCAGGGAGTAATTGCCCCGTTGCACGATGCGCTGGTTGGCGGCCGTCGAGGTGGTCTTGATCCAGGCCTCCAGGGTGATCTTGCCGGTGATGTCCAGGCTCGACGAGCTCGGCACCTGGACGTAGGAATCGATGCCGTTCAAGGCCAGGGAGGCATGCTCGGGGAAGGTCGCGGTGGTGGCGTTGGCGCCGTTGACGAAGCTGCCGTGCAAGCCGCTGCCCGAAGAGTCGTTGGCAGTGCCGTCGTCGAAGCGCCAGAGTCCGAGGGTCTGTCCGGCCTGCGCGGAGAGGTGTGCCGACGGGGCGAAGTCACCGGCGTAGAGCGCGCCGCTCGACAGCCGCACCTCATCGATCTCGCCGGTGAAGGGCATCGTGGCGTCGTCGCCGCGGGCGCCGATCTTGAGGCTCGAGGTGCCCGCGGCCGGTCCGAAGCCCGGTGTTGCCGAGGCGTCGAGCCGGCCGTCGACGAAGAGCTTCAGCTCGCTTCCGGTCCACACCCCGGCCAGGTGGTGCCAGCCGCCGGTGAGCACGTGGGCGCTCTGCACCGAGGCGCTCTGCCCGGCGCTGCGGATGATCCAGAGCTGCGGCTGGCCCGAGGCGAGGCGCAGGGCGAAACCGCCATCCTCGCCAGCGAGCCACCGGTAGCGCTCGACCACGCCTTGCTGTGCGAGGGAGGTGTTGGGGGCCTGCACCCAGGCTTCGACGGTGAAGGCTCCGGTGACGTCGAGGGCCGGGGCGTCCGGCACGTTGAGGTATCGCCCCAGGCCCGTGAGCAGGGTGAGGGAGCGGTTGCCGGCGACCAGCGGGTCTTGGTTGGCGGTGAAGGTCAGGCCGGCGATGGTGATGGTGCCGGAGCGCGGGGTCGGGTCGGGATTGGCACCGACCGAGTAGAAGACCGTGCCGTTGCCGCTCCCCGAGCCTCCCGAGGTGATCTGCAGCCAGGGAACGTTGGGAGTGGCCGACCAGGCACATTCCGGTGTCGTCGTGACGTTGACGTTGCCGCCGCCACCGCCGCTGGCGTGCTGGTTGCTCGAGGGCGCGATCGAGTAGGAGCAGCTCTGGCCGGCCTGCGAGAGGCTGTAAGTCGATCCGGCGATGCTCAGGCTGGTCGAGCGCGCCGCACCGGAATTCGCCGCGGCGGTGACGGTGACCGAGCCGCTGCCCGAGGCCGAGGCCGGAGAGAAGGTGACCCAGGTGGCGAAGGGATCGTCACGGCTGACGTTCCAGGCACAGCCGCTCTGGGTGGTCACCGAGACCACGCGGCTCTCGCCGCCGACGGCATACGAGCTGCCCGTGGGGTTGATCGAGTAGGTGCAGGAGGGCAGACCGGAGAGCTGGCTCAAGGTGTAGGTCTGACCGGCGACGGTCAGCTGGGTGGAGCGAGCGGCGCCGGAGTTGGCCGCCGCGGTGACGGTCACCGACCCCGAGCCGGTGCCGCTGGCGGGTGAGAAGGTCGCCCAGGTGGCGCCGGGGTCGTTCCTCGAGGCGGTCCAGGTACAGCCGGTCTGGGTGGTGACGGTGACGGACTGGCTCTCGCCCAGCTCGGAGAAGCTGCCGCTCAGGGGCGAGACCGAGAAGGTGCAGCCGGCGGCTGCGGCCTGGCTGATCGAGAGAGTCTTGCCGCCGACGAACAGCGTGCCCGTGCGCGCCGAGCTACTCGGGTTGGCGGCCACGGTGTAGTGGACCTTCGCGGTGCCCGAGCCGTTCGCCCCGGCGGTGATGGTGATCCAGGGCTCGAGGGTCCAGGCGGTCCAGGCACAGCCGGTGAGGGTCGTGGCGTTCACCGCGCTGGAGGCCCCCGCGGCGGCGAAGGACGCGCTGGTCGAGGAGAGCGTCACGGTGCAGGCAGAGCGAGCCTGGTTGACGGTGTGCGCCACCCCGCCCGCGGTCAGGGTGCCGGTCCGTGTCGTGGTGGCGGAGCTCGCGGCGACGTTGTACGAGACGGTGCCGCTGCCCATGCCACTGGCTCCGGGCGGGAGGGTCAGCCAGGAGGCGTTGCTGGTAGCGCTCCAGGAGCAGGAGGCGTCGGTGGTGACGGCCAGCCGGCCGCTGCCGCTGCCGCCGCCCACCGACACGGTGAGGGGAGCAATCGAGTAGGAACAACCCGGCTCGGGGCAGGGTGTTCCGGAGTGCGAGCAGGTGAGGGTTGCCGGGTTGCAGGTGTCGGTGGTGCTGGCGCAGTGATCGTCGCAGCTATGGCAGGTGCCCGGCAGCAGCCCGTCATACCAGTAGGTCACATCCTCCTCGCCGGGGCCGGCGGGCGGCAGATCGCGCAGGGTGGGCCGGTTGAGGGCGTCGTAGGCGATCGTAATCGTCTGCCCCTTGGGGTCGGTCTGCGAGGTGAGGTTGCCGTTGGCGTCGTAGCCGTAGCCCCACGACAGGTTGGCGAAGCCGCCCATGTCCGGGTCCTTCATGGTCAGCCGGCGGCCGAGGTCGTCGTAGGTGTTGAGGGTCGCGTTGCCGTTCGGATCGCGGAGCTCGAGCAGCCGTCCGGCGGCGTCGTAGACCATGGTGGTGGCCAGCCAGCAGGCACCGCCCGGGCACTCGGCCCAGTGGCGCGCGGTCTCCACCACCTGGCCGAGCACGTTGCTGGTGATCCGGGTCTGGTAGCTCGGGCCGTTGGGGGCGGTGACCGAGGAGAGGAAGCGCAGGCCATCGCCGCCGAAGTCGGTGGTGGTGGCGGGCAAGCCGGGGGGCGTGACGCGGGTCGCGCGGCCCAACACGTCGAAGGCCGTGGTGGTGACCTTGGGGCTCGGGCAGTCGGTGCGGCTGTCGCTCGCGGCCTGGAAGCAGGGCACGTGGGTGCGGAAGGCGCGGCCCATGCTGTCGTACTCCTGGCTCGCCACCACCTCGGCGAAGCCGCCGCTGGTGGCCGGGTCGACCTCGGTGCGGGTCTGGACCACCCGGCCCAGGCCGTCGGAGAAGGTTTTCGCGGTGTGCCCGTCGGCCGAGCCGTCCTTGGTGCGCACGACGTTGCGCTGCGCCGCGAGCGAGGTGACCAAGGTGCCAGCCGAGTTGTCGGAGGATCCCTTGAGGTAGTACTCGAAGGTCTGCGTCGGTGAGGCGGCCGTGTCTCCGGGCCCCACCACATTGGTCGAGCGGCCGTGGCGGTCGTAGAAGCTCTCGGTCACCTGGCCGTTGGGGTCGGTGACCCGGGTGACGCTGCCGCCGTAGCAGTCCCGGACGGTGATCGCGGAATGCCCCAGCTCGTTGGTGGTGGTGAGCGAGGTCGTCGGGTGAGCAGCCGAGCAGAGAGCCCAGTCACCCGCGGGGCGAGAGAAGGTGGTGCGGGCGTTCCGGGCGTCGCTCGTCTCGTGGACCTCGCCGGTGTCGTAGTAGCGGGTGGTGGTCGACACGCCGCCGCTCGCGCTGGTGGCGTTGGCGAAGTGGGTCACGGTGGTCGCGTTGCCTCGCACGGGGCCCACGTCCACCAGGTTGGGGGCCAGCGTCGCGGTGAGCGGGAGCTGGTCGTAGGAGGACGTCGTGCGGGCGAGCTTGCGGCCGCTGCCGTCCTCGAGGATCGAGAGGGTCGGCAGGCGGATCAGGTTCCTGGCCAGGTACTCGGGCGAGGTGAGGTAGGCGGTGGTGTTGCGGCGCAGCAGCGTGCCGGTCGAATCGAAGAGCCGGTGGTCGACGACGTTGCCCAGCGTCCGCACCTCCGGCCCCGCCGGCAGGGCGCTGGTGTCGTAGACCATCGTCTCGGTCCACATCACCCCATCCCGGACGCGCACGACCTTGGTCGGGCGAGTGTCGAGATAGTGCTCGCCGCGGGCGGTGATCGCCGCCTGGCCATTCTTCGTTTCCCAGTCGAAGTACATGGTGCCGAGCGGGGTCGCCAGATCCCCGATCGCGCCGTTGTTGCCGTAGTAGGTCGCCTCCACCAGCCCGTTCGGACCCCAGGTCTCGTCGGCGAAAGTGCGGCCGTCGAGGTTGCTCCTCAGACCTTCGTTGCCGGCGCAGATCGCGGTCTTTCGCACCTTGCCGTCGGGATGGCTCTCGTGGATCCATTGCAGCTTCCAGCACCCGCCCGCGAAGGGAGCCGACTGGAGCGTCGTCTCGTTCTCGTGGCTGCGAGTGGTGGTGAAGCCGGCCGCGCTCAGGCCCATGGGATAGACCGTGGTGGCGACCAGGCGGCGCTTGAACAGCGCCCGAGTGCCCACGGGACAGTTGTCGTCGAAGTGGCCGGCACCGAGGATGTCGATCTGCTGGAAACCGGGGGGGATGAACGAGCTCGTCTGGGGCGTGCCGTAGGCGAAGCTGATGGCTCCTCCCTCCGGAGTCTCCACGGTCTTGAGCGCTCCCCAGGGCTCGTAGGTCAGGTCGTAGCGGCGGCCGTCCGGCAAGGTGAGGCGGGTGAGGGTGGTCGAGGAGCGGGCGGGGCAGGGGACCGGGTTCCCTGCTTGATAGCAGGGGATGTCGGGGAAGGTGGCGCTCGGGCTGGCCCAGTCGAGGCTTTCCCAACTCAGGGTCCAGGTGAGCGGTGCCCCGCCGAAGCCGGGTCGGGTGATCGAGGTGACGTTGCCCTGGGCGTCGCGGGTGTAGCTGGTGCTGCGGCCCTGGGGGTCGACCATCGAGCTCAGGCGGCCGGTGGCGGCGTCGTAGAGGTAGCGGGTGCGGTTGCCGTCGGCGTCCAGCGTGTGGTCGGTCGTCCAATAGGCCTCGACCGAGAAACCACGGGGAAAACCGGGTTGAAACAGGCTCTGGTGCTGGGCGAAGAAGGGTGAGGAGGCCGAGGTGCCACCGAAGAAGTTCCAGTCCGTGCGTCGCTGGCCCAGGATTTCCACCGAGCCGTCCGGGAAGGTGAGCACGGGTGCGTCGGGATTGGAGACGTCGAGCGCCACCTGGCCGCTGGTGGACCAGTACTGGGTCGGACGGGTGCACGGCGGCGGGTAGTCGGCGCCGCCGAAGGTGCCGTCGCCGCAGTAGGCACCTTCGTCATCGTTGCGCCGGAACGAGCAGGTGGGGTCGATGTCGCGGCCGGTGAACACCAGGTCGCCCCGCGCCCCCACGTAGCGGTAGCGGATGATCGAAACGCAATCCACCCAGGCGTCGGGAGGGTCCTCCATCACGGTCTTCTGCGAGTCCACGAGGTCGACCGTGCGCAACAACATTCCGCCGGGCTCGAAGCTCCAGGCGCCGCCCTGAGGCTCGAGAGTTCTCGAGCTCACGTAGTCGAACGGTGGTGCGACGTGATCGTTCTCGTCGATGCGCACGATCTCGCTGCCCTCGTAGCGGCCGAAGGGCAGGTTGTAGGTCGCCCCGTAGAGGTTCGAGCAGGAGCGGACACGATCCTGTCCGGCCAGGCCCACGATGGCCTCGGTGGTGAGCTCGAACCAGAGGGGTCGTCTCAACTCCTCCATGTTGGCCGCGAACCTGGGGTTCAGGCCACCGTTGAAGAGGCGCAGCTGATCCTCGAGGTACTGCGCGAAGGCCCGAGCGATCTGTCCCGGCAGGCCCGTCGCGCTGCGCATGGACTCGATGCGAGCCAGCTTGTCGGCGAGGTCGTCGGTGATCATTTCGCGCTGAGCCGCCGCCGGCAAACTCCACAGGACGGCGACCACGCAACAGAGAAACCGGCCCGGTCGAACGATGCGAAGAAAACTCCTGGATTGCTTCATCTCTAGCCGTCCCTTGGTTGTCGTCGATGGCCACAACGCTTGCCGTGAGAGAGGGCCTGGCCCCCGGGGGCAGGTCCGAAAATCGTCACCGAGGTCAGACGTCCCACTTGCTGGAAATGGGTGTTGATCGAGACCGACTCTGCGTAGCCGGAGCCGGAGCTGGACGCTTCGCTTCACCAGGGCTCTCCCTTCGCGCCGAGCCGTCAGGGAACGATCTGCCGAGCGGGCAGCGGTTCCAGCAGCTCCTGAGGAGTCGGTTGGGAGGTAATCTGGCTCGCTGGCCGCAGCATCGCCGAGACCCGCAGCAGGGCCAGCAGGCTGTCGCGCCGAGCGGCATGGCCGCTGGCGTAGCCGGGCTGTCTCGCGATCAGTCGTCCGTACAGGGTACGGATCACCGTCGCCGCGCCGGTGTCGTCCCCGCGCGCGAGCAGCCGGCCGAGCAGCACGCCTTCCTGGCGGGCCAGGCGGCTGGCTCCCCGCCACACGCCACCGCCCCATTGATAGCCCACCGACGCGGCGACCACGAAGGAGAAGGAAGTCAGCTTGCCACCATGCAGGGCCCTGGCCGTCGCGATGAGATCCGGGTGGGTCAGGGCGATGAAGCGGGCCTCGGCAAAGGAGATCGCGCCCCGCTGGCCGGAACGCAGGTTGGCCTCCGTGATGCCGAAGGCGGTGAGCTTGCCCTTGAGGTCGGGATCCGGCCGACCGGCGACCGGAAACGTCGTACCGATGCCGAAGGTGACCTTCTTGTCCCGCAAGTAGTAGCCGTGGTCCCTGAAGCCCTCCTTGGCCATCAGATGAGCCAGCACCAGCTCGTCGAAGGGAAGGCCCGCTGGATTGCCGAGGAAGCCGAGGACGAGCTGCAGCGTCTTGCGGTCGAAGGTACCGAGCTCCTGGACGAGCGCGTCCAGGCTCTGGTGGCCGTCGGGATCGATCCTGGTCACCGGGTTGTTGCGCACGTAGGCGTAGCCATTCAGCCCGTCGGCGGCGCTGGAATCCGCCGACATCCACCTGCCCGTTCGGGGGTCGTAGAGCCGGGCGCCGTAGTCGTAGAGGCCGGTCGGTTCCTTCTCCTTGAAGTTGAACTGGAAACGTGGCAGGAAAGAGCCGGCGGGAGTGCCGCGGTCCTCACCCCAGGGCAGGTAGGCGATGCGGTGGGCAACCGAGCCGAGGGAATCGCTCACCACGGTCGAGGAGCCCAGGTGGTCCGAGTGATAGAACTTCAGGCCGCCGTCCGGCGAGCGCTCGGCCCAGGAGCCGTAGAACTTTCGAGCCTGACCGTTTTCGATCAGCAGGCCGGGCAGGTAGTAGGTCGTGGTGGTGCCCTCGACCTTCTTCCACAACGAATCACCGAGGAAGGCCTTGCGGTTCTTCTCGACTCCAGAGAGCACGGCGCGGGTGGCCATGTTCTCGCTGTTCCAGGTCAGCGCGAGGCCGTCCGAGATGCCGGTGACGTTGCCGTTCGAGTCGTAGGCGTAGGTGGCCACGCCCGAGCTGGCCAAGGCGTGGGGCCCGCGCCCCGTGCCGCCGTAGGTCTGGGACACCCCGTCCTTGCCGATCAGGTTGCCGAGAGAATCGTAGACGTAGGAGCCTGCGACGGAGCCGGCCATCGAGGTCAGCTGATCGAGGCTGTCGTAGCCGTAGCTGGCGGAATAAGCGGGGCTGACGACATCGGTGACGGCGGTGACGTTGCCGTTGGCGTCGAAGGAGTAGGTCAAGTCCTGGAGAGCCGGGTTGACGCCGTAGGCCACGCGCACGCGGGCGAGGCGCAGGTGGGTCGCGTCGTCGTAGGTGCGCTCGGTCGCGACGCCGTTGCCGAAGAAGCTCTGGGTGAGTTGGCCGCGGGCGTTGCGGCGGAGGCCAGAGAGGATGGCCTGCGCGGGTTGGCCGGGACGGGTGGCGGTGATC
>JBIOYC010000166.1:0-9194 GCA_044869955.1 Thermoanaerobaculia bacterium
CGGTCCCTTCGGGGAATTGCGACATCTCCGCGAACGAGTTGCTGCCGGTCCAGGTGACCGGTGGAAACCGGCGCGGGTCCCTTCGGGGAATTGCGAGCTGTCCCCGAAGGTGAGGGGAATCCTGTGCTCGGTGTGCAGGGTGTGGGCTTTGGGGCTACGGTCATTGGCCGACGCTGGCTCTCGACTGCCCAGTTCTAGGAAGCGAGGACCGGGAGCTGGATCGCTCCGCCGCACGAGGCCCGAGAGGGATCGCTGGCGGGACTCACGTGCAGAGTAGTTCGCAGTCGGTCGAGCACGGCTGCTCGCCCTGCTTGATCACGCGGGCCTGCGACTAGCTTGACTTCGAGGAGGAGCGAGTGGCTCCGGCCTGAGTGCCCCTCGCGCCAACGCCCCCGCGATCTTCGAGGACACCTCCTCCGCGGCCTCCAGGAAGGGATCGACGGCGAGATGGGCGTAGCGGTTGGTGGT
Organism: Thermoanaerobaculia bacterium; assembly: GCA_044869955.1. GTDB lineage: Bacteria > Acidobacteriota > Thermoanaerobaculia > Multivoradales > SZUA-115 > CALMKX01. The sequence goes on from JBIOYC010000166.1 coordinate 469, forward strand.
CGAGATGTCCTTGTGCCCGAGCAAGGCGCCGATGATCTTCAAGGACAGCCGCGAGCCCGTTCCCACGCTGGCGAAGCTGTGGCGCAGGTCGTGGAGCCGCACCCCCGGCAGGCCGGCCCGCTCTCGGATCTTGAACCACGTGGTCACCAGGAAAGACGGGACCATCGGACGGGCGCGGTCCCGGCCCGGGAGGACCCACGGGCTGCCTGGCTCGCGCGGGGCCTCTTGGAGCAGGGCCAGCACGGCCGAGCCGAGGGGAATCGTCTTGGCTCCGGTCTTCGAGTCCGGGAGCCGCACGCATCGCTGCTCGAAGATCACGTCCTCCCATCGAAGGTTCAGGATCTCGCCCCGGCGAGCGCCAGTGAGGATCAGCAGCCGCAGGGCCAGGACGATCTTCCAGTGAGCCGGGTTGCCGGCCTCCTCCTCGAGCACGGCCCCGAGCCGGGCAAACTCCTCCGCGGAGAGATAGCGCTCCCGGCGACGGCTGGGGTAGCGCTCCACGTGGCGGGTGGGGTTCGTGCCGTCTGGGCGCAGCTCCCACTTCTCGGCAAGGGTCAACATCTTGCTGAGCACCGAGCGCACCAGGTTGGCCTGGGTGGGGCACCGGGCCAGCTCCTGATGCAAGGCCGCCACGTCGGCCCGGTTGACGGCTTCGACCCGCAGGGAGCCCAGCCGGGGGACGATGAAGCGTAACTCCTCGCCCTCGCCCGTCTTGCCGCCGGGCAGCCGTCGCCGCATTCTGAGCCTCCGAGAGGAGGTCTGGGATGGATCGACGAGTGCGTCGTTTTCGGCAGGAGGTGGAGCGGCTGGGCTTGGGTCGTGTGGGCGGGCGGTATCCAGCTTGGTTGCGGGCGGAGGCGGTGGCGATGGCCTGGGAGCGGCGGGAGCTGCCCCGGCGGCAGGTAGCGCAGGAGTTGGGAGTGGCGGTGGCGAGCCTGGAGCGCTGGGTGGCTCAGGCGCCGGGGCCGGAACCGACCTTCCTTGCCGTGGAGGTGGAGGATGCTGCGCCGGGTGAGGTCGAAGCGGGCTGGGTGGTGGTGACGCCTCGGGGTTATCGGGTAGAAGGCCGGGACACGGCGACGCTGTTGCGCCTGCTCGTGGAGCTGTCGTGATCGGCAGCACGCGCCAGGTGACGGTGTGGGCCTACGCCCGGCCGGCCGACCTTCGGCGGGGCTTCGACGGCCTGGCGGCCCTGGTGCGGCAGGGTCTGGGGCGGCGCGAGACCTCAGGGGACCTGTTTCTCTTCGTCAGCCGGAACCGTCGCCGGGCCAAGGTGCTGCTGTGGGACGGCACGGGCCTGTGCATCTACGCCAAGCGGCTGGAGGAGGGACGGTTTGCGAGTCTGGCGCCGGGAGCCTCCGACAGCTCGATCCGCCTGACGATGTCGGAGCTGGCGCTGTTTCTCGAGGGCAGCCGCATGGTGGGTCGGGTTTCGTTGTCTCCGCCGGTCTTCGAGGTTTCCCAGAGAAAACCTTTCTGATAGACTCTGCTCGTGCTTTCGCTCGAGCAGGAGACCCGGCCGGAGGTGCTGCGTGAAGTAGCACTGCTGCTCCAGAAAGAGGTGCGCCGTCTTCGTCGGACCTGCTACGAGCAGCAAGCCGTGATCGATCATTTCCAGCGCCGAGACAGCGGCCTCGAGCTGCAGATCGAGCTCGACTACCTCAAGATCGTCTTGGCTCAACGCGAGCGAGCCCTTTTCGGGTCGTCCTCGGAGAAGCGCAGCGGCCCGGACGCTGCGCCTCGCCAGCGCGAGCCCCAAAAAGGTCACGGCCCGAGCGAGCAGCTGAAGCTGCCGGTCCTCGACGTCCCCCACGAGCTGAAGGAGGCCGAGCGCACCTGCCCGGCGTGCTCCGGCCAGCTGGAGGAGTGGAGCGATCAGCACGAGGCTTCCGAAGAGATCACCGTCGTCGAGCGGCACTTCGTGCTCACGCGACACCTGCGCAAGAAGTACCGCTGCCGCTGCAACTCCGCGGTGGTCACGGCGCCGGGGCCCTTGAAGCTGATCCCCGGGGGCCGCTACTCCCCGGCGTTTGCCGTCGATGTGGCGATTAGCAAGTACCTCGATCATCTGCCGCTCGAACGACAGTGCCGGGTGATGGAGCGCGAAGGGCTTGCCATCACGTCGCAGACCCTGTGGGATCAGATCGATGCTCTGGCGCGCGTGCTCGAGCCGACCTACGAGGCCCTCGGCCAGCGCATCCTCGCCGAGCCCGTAGTCCACGCCGACGAGACGCGCTGGCAGCTGTCAAGCCGGGGCGAGACGAGAACCTACTGGGTCTGGTGCCTCACCAGCCCGAACGTCGCCTTCTACCGCATCCTCGACAGCCGCAGTAAAGATGCCGCCTCTACGATGCTCGAGCACTACGAGGGCAGCGTCGTGGCCGACGGCTACGGCGCCTACGAAGCCCTCGCCCGTGCCGGCCCCGGCTTCACCCTCGCCCACTGCTGGGCGCATGCACGCCGCAAGTTTGTCGAGATCGAAGGCTACTTCCCCGAGGAGGCGAAAGAGATCCTCGACCTGATCGGTGAGCTGTACGCCATCGAGCGCCGCGTGCCGCCAGCCAGCGCACAGGATAGTGAAGAGGAAGCCGCCGCTCGCCTTGACTTGCGCAGCCGGCTGCGCCAGGAGGGCTCTCGTATTTTGCTGGAGCAGATCCGCACCTGGGCCGAAGCCCAAGCCGCGCTGCCTCGAAGTGGCCTCGGCGAAGCCGTGCGCTACCTGCTCGGCCTGTGGCCCGGCCTGACCCGCTTCCTCGACGACCCGCGCCTGCCGCTGGACAACAACCCCGCCGAGCGAGCCCTACGCGGCATCGTCATCGGCCGCAAGAACCACTACGGCTCCCGCTCGCGACGCGGCTGCCAGGTCGCCGCCCGCTTCTACACCCTCTGCGAGACCGCCAAGCTGCGCGGCATCGAGCCCAGGGCCTACCTCCTGCGAGCCACCGCCAACGCCCTGCGAGAACCCGGCGCCGTCACCTATCCCTGACCCGCTACCCCGAACCCGCCGCGTAGCTGGGGCGGGAGGGGGCAGGGCGAGGTCTTACGGTTCACCAGCGCTCGCACGAGGTCGCGTCGCGAGCCGCGAATGAACCACTTCGCGATGCCGGGAACCTCGGTGAGACGATTGCGGAGCTCGATGTCGCGAAGGCGGAGGTACTCGGCCTGGCTGCTCGTTGCCTGGCGGACGAGTTCTAAGAGCCCGATGTCCTCCTTTACCCCTTGCCGATGCTCAAGGGTCAAATTCTCGCGCAGCGCGCGCAACTGGGCGTCCATCTCGACCACGGCGAGATTGGCCGACGCGAGGCTGAGTAGGCAGGCCAGCCTTCCGAGGTCACGGGCACTCTGTCCCAGCCGGCGCAGGGGCTCCCTCGGCAGGCAACCTCGGCGTACGCTGCCATGGGCGGTGAGAATCGCTAGCGCAATCTCCCTGAAGTAGGCGGCGGCAACTTCAGCACTCTCAGTCAGGCCCTGGAGGGGCTTGTCGAGCGCGATGCGCAGGTGGGCGAGTCTGTCCCAAGTCGCCGGATCCCAGGCTCCAGTTCGACCGGCTTCACCCCGCGCTGCAAGGACAGCGTCGAGCGCGATGCCAAGCCTGTTTGCTGGAGGCAAGAGTTGCTCCAGAGCACCAGCCAGGGCGCGACGCCCACCGAGTTGATCCGCCCCGGGCGTGCGAACGGGCCCCACGGAAGGACCCAGCCCAAGGAAATCGATGACCGGCGCAATCGTCTGGCTCAGCGTGGCGAGAACATGTGCGTATGAGTGGAGAACTGCACCGACGTCGGACCTGAGCCGATCTACCTTCGCCTGGAGGTCCTCGACGTGGTTCACGGCGAGGGCCCCATTGCATCGGCCGGTCGCTCGCCTTGGGCGGTGCCTTCCTCGGCGACGAACACGGGCAGGGGCAGGTCGAACGCAGAGAGCTTCTCGAGCCCTGCCTGCGGCTCTTCGTCCATGGCTACGACCTCCGGCGAGGTAGCGTTGATGGGCATCCGCGAGCTGTCACTGAAGCAGCACGCAGGGTACTGCGAGATGGAAACGATGTCCAGCTGTGAGCAGCAGCTCAGGTGGAGCCTATTCCGGAGAGGGAGATCCCTCCGCTCCGCCTGCTGCGCAGGCTCCGGTCGGGATGACAGCGGAAGGCCGCGGAGCGGCCGGATTCGGGTCCCCACGCGGAGCGTGGGAACCAGGCCAAAGGGGTGGTTTCCCTCGTCCCGCCAGGGACGTTCCTAGGTAGCGAGGGACCTCGGTCCCTCGTGGCGGCCGGCGGTGCTGGCGAGTGAGCTGGGTTACGGCTGGCGCCTAACCCAGCCTACCCGATGCGCCGCGCCCGCCCTCCGATCGGGAGGACTCTCGGGTCGCCCCTACACCACCCCATCCAACCCCCGGATCAGCCGCTCCACCTCCTCCACCGTGTTGTAGTGCGCCAGGCTGGCGCGGATCACTCCTCCTTGCTCGAGCAGGCCCAGGGCTTCCATGGCTCGGTGGCAGTAGAAGTGGCCCCAGCGTAGGGCGATTCTCTCGCCCTCGAGCAGGGGCGGGATCTCGCTCGCGTGGCGGCCGGGGACGGTGAAGGTGACGATCGCCACCCGCTCGCGCCGGTCCGCGGTGGCCGGGCCGAGCAATCGCACCCGTGGATGGGCGGCCAGGAAGTCGAGCAACGGCGCCACCAGGGCTTCCTCGTGGCGTTCGAAGAGCTCGAAGGCTCGGCCCCAGCGCCGCCGCGGCTCGTCGCTCTCGTCACCCCCGTGGTGGCGGTCGATCGCCTCGAGAAACTCCAAGATCCCAGGCAGGGCGGCGGTCAGCTCGTGGTTGACGTTGCCCGGCTGGAGCTTGCCGGGCACCTCGTCCTCGGCGAAGAAGAAGTGGTTCACCCCCCGCGCTGCCAGCAGGTGCTCCTTCTTGCCGTAGAGCATCCCGACGTGGGGGCCGAGGATCTTGTACAGGCTCACCAGGTAGAAGTCGGCGTCCAGGGCCTTGACGTCCACCAAGCGATGCGGCGCGTAGGCCACCCCGTCGACCAGCGCCAGGGCCCCGGCCTCGTGCACCCGCCGGATCGCCGCCGCGGCGTCGTGGATGCGGCCGACGACGTTGGCACATTGGGTGAAGCAGACCAGCCGAGTACGCGGGCCGAGCAGACGCTCCAGGTCCGCCAGCTCGAGGGCGACGCTGTCCGGGCTCAGGCGCCACTCGCGGATCACGGTGCCGGTCTCGGCCAGACGCCGCCAGGCACCGACGTTGGCCTCGTGGTCGAGGTTGGTGACGATCACCTCGTCCCCCGGGACCAGGGTGGGGGCGAGCGCGCGGGCGAGCACGAAGGTGTTGATCGTCGTCGAGCCGCCGAGGATCACCTCGTCCGCCTCCGCGCCGATCAGCCTCGCCGCCGCCGCCCTCCCGGCCGCCACCCTCGCCGTGGCCTCGGCCGCGGGCGCGTAGGTGGCCCCGAGCTGCACGCCGAAACGGCTGAGGTACTCACCGACCCGGTCGATCACCGGCCGCGGCAGCACCGTGCCGCCGGCGTTGTCGAAGAGCGCCCATCCGGATTCGAGGGCGGGGAAGAACGAGCGCGCGAAGGCGACGTCGAGCATCAGGGGGCCTCCCGATTGCGGGCGCGATGGGTTCATCCGATCTGCTGCCGAGAGCGCGCCTCCAGCTCCTCGAGGGCCTCGAGGGTGTCGACGTCCTCGAGGGGCTCGCCGGCTTCGAGCACCAGCTCCGCGACCTCGCCCAGGTTGCGCTCGAGCACCTCCCGCCCACCCTGGTCCGCCCCGAGTCGGATCAGTTCGGGGAAGAAGCGACGCGCGAAGAGCACCGGAGCACCGCGCTGGCCGCGGAAGATCGGCACCACGATCGGCAGGGAGGAGCGGACGTGGGCCTCCGCCAGGGCCGCGATCACCTCGGAGCTGAGCAGGGGCTGATCACAGGGAAGGAAGATCGCGGCCGAGATCTCGGGGCGCAGGGCGGCGATGCCGCTGCGGATCGAGCTCGCCTTGCCCTCGGCCCAGCGTAGGCTCGCCACCAGCCGTACCGGCAGGTCCCGGACGGCGGCCGCCACTTCCTTGCCGCGGTAGCCGGCAACCACGATCACCTCGGCGAGCCCGGCTCCCAGGGCGGCGCGCGCCGCCCGGTGCACCAGCGGCTCCCCCTCGAAGAGGGCGAGCTGCTTCGGCAGCTCCCCGCCGAAGCGCTCCGCCCGGCCCGCGGCGAGCACGATTCCCGCAACCCAGGGGGCGCTCAAGCCTGCCCCCCGCGGCCGTGGAAGACGGCGACGATCTCCGCCAGGATCGAAAGGGCGATCTCCTCCGGCTGGCGGCCACCCAGGTCGAGGCCGATCGGCGCGTGCAGGCGAGCGACCTCCCCGGACGGCAGACCCGCCTCGGTCGCCGCCGCCACCCTCTTGGCGTGAGTCTTCTTCGAGCCGAGGGCCCCCAGATAGCGCACCGGCTTGCCGGCCAGTGCGATCAAGGCGGCCACGTCGAGCTTGAGATCGTGGGAGAGCAGGGCCACCGCCGTCGATTCGTGCAGGTTCAAGCCTGCGAAGGCCTCGGCCGGCCACTCGACCAGGAGACGGTCGGCGTGGGGGAAGCGCTCTGGTGTGGCGAAGGCCCGCCGCGGGTCCACCACTACGGTGCGAAAGCCCAGCACCCTGGCCAGGGCGACCAGGGGGATCGCCACGTGGGCCGCCCCGACCAGCACCAGCTGGGGCGGCGGCAGGAAGACCTCGACCAGGGCGTCGCAGGAGCCGCCGGTCGTGGTGATGGCGACACGCTTCGAGGTCAGGTCGGCCAAGCCCTCGGCGGCCAGCCGATCCAGTGCTTCCGCGAGCGGCCCGGGCTCGACGTCCGCCTCCCGGCGCCCATCCGGGAAGGCCAGCAGCCGGCGCCCCGCCTGCTCTCCCGAGAGCACCGTCACCGCCACCACCAGCCGATCCTCGGCGAGGGCCGCGGCGAGCGGTTCGAACAGCGCCGGTCCGAGCCTCTCGACGAAGACCTCGATCTCGCCCCCACAGGAGAGACCCACCGACCAGGCGGTCTCGTCGCTGACGCCGAAGGAGAGGCTCTTCGGCACGCCGGTGGCGAGCACGGCCTGCGCCTCCTCCACCACCGCCCCTTCGACACAGCCGTTAGAGACCGAGCCGGCGATCTCCCCGGCCGTGGACAGGGCCATCCGCGCCCCCAGGGGCCGCGGCGCCGAGCCCCATACCTTGGTGACCGTGGCGAGGGCCACTTCCCGCCCGGCCCGCCGCCAAGCCGTCACTTCTTCGAGCACGTCGCGCATGCCGCTACCTCCTGTCGAGACGCTCGAGGCTGCGGGCCAGATCCTCGAGACTCCGCAGATTGTGGATCGGAACGAAGTCATCCACCAGGGGTAGGGCGGCCGCCATGGAGCGGGCGAGGGGCTGGTAGCCGGTCAGACCGAGCAGGGGATTGGCCCAGATCAGCCGCCGGCAGGAGCGGGCGAGGTGACCGAGCTCGCGAGCGACCAGCTCCGGCTCGCCGCGATCGAGCCCGTCCGAGACCAGCAGGACCACCGCCCCTTGCCCGAGCACCCGGCGTCCCCAGTCGACGTTGAAGCGGCGCAGGGCCTCACCGATCCGGGTGCCGCCGCCGAAGTCCACCACGGCGCGCGAAGCCTCGGCGAGGGCGCGGTCGGGATCGGAGTCGGAGAGGGCTCGCGTCAGACGGGTGAGCCGGGTGCCGAAGGCGAAGAGCTCCCGCCGCCCGCTTCCCCGCGAAAGCACGTAGAGCAGCTCGAGGAGGACGCGGGCGTAGGGCTCCATCGAGCCGGAGAGGTCGCAGAGCACTACCAGCGGCCGGGGCTTCTGGCGACGACGCCGGCGGGCCAGCTCCACCAGCTCGCCGCCGCGGGCGAGGCTCTTGCGCAGGGTACGCTTCAAATCGAGGACGTCGCCGCCCCGGCCGGGGCGGAAGCGCCGGCTGCGCCGCAGCAGAGGCGGCAGCGGCTCCTGGCGCAGCCAGGCGAGGACGGTCGCCCTCTCGGTGTCGGTCAGCGCGGCGAAGTCCTTGAGCCGCAACACCTCGGCACCGCTCGGCGCCCGCAGGGTCTCGACCACGGTCTCGCCCTCCTCGGCGGTGTCCACGGCGTCCGGATCGCCCGGCAGGAGACCCAGCAGCCTTTGGGAGACGCGCTGCCGGCGGGTGATCAGGCGCCCCAGCTCGAGCGGGTCGACCGGGCGGTTGCCGCGGAAGAAGAGGTCGAAGACGCGGTCGAAGAGGGCTACCTCCTCGTGCCGCGAGGCCCACACCGCCCGCGACGCCGAGCGCACCTCGGACTTCTTCGCCAAGCTCACTCGTTCGAGCGCCGAAAGCCAAAGAGCGAAGCGGTCCGGCGTCACGCCAAAGCCCAACCGGCGCAGGACGCGGGCGAAAAGCAGGAGGTTCTCGAGCAGGGGGGAGGGACGAACGTGGAGGGCGGGGAAGGTCATGGCCGGCGGCCCAGCGAGTGACTGAAGTCACTCGCTATCCATGAACGTCCCTGGCGGGACGGGGAGGGGAGATCCCTCGGCTCCGAGCCTGCGGCCCTGCGCTCGGGATGACAGCTGGACAGCTGGTCTTGGTCCGTCATACACCCACTTCGTGGCCATGACCCTGAGCGGCGAGAGTACGACAGCTGGACAGCTGGTCTTGGTCTGTCATCCTGAGCGCAGCGAAGGATCTGGTCGGGGGAATGCCCCGTGGGCTGAGACTGCCGGGGCAGCGGAGGCCTCC
>JBIOYC010000167.1:0-11010 GCA_044869955.1 Thermoanaerobaculia bacterium
TCGCGACCTCGAAGCCGTCGCCGAGACCGTCGCCGTCGCTGTCGGCCCGCGCCGGATCGGAGCCGGCGTTCTGCTCTCGGGCGTTGCTCAGGCCGTCGCCGTCGCCGTCGAGGGCACCGTCCGAGCCCGCGAGGGGGTCCGAGCCGTGGTCCACCTCGTAGCCGTCGAGCAGGCCATCGCCGTCGCTGTCCGCCTCGGCCGGATCGGTGCCGAGCGGAGTCTCCTCGGCGTCGGTCAGCCCGTCGCGGTCGCCGTCCGAGAGCGAGAAGTTGACGACGTCGGCAGCCAGCTCCGGGGCGATGCCGGCGAGGGCACCGTCCTCGAGCCGCACCAGGGCGCCGGAGGCCATCGCCGCCTCGGCGCGCAAGCCGCGCTGGAGACCGAAGTGCATCAGGGCCACGCGGCCCCCGGCGGGCACCGTCAAGGTGTGGGTGAAGGTCGATGCGTAGCGGCCCGGCAGGGTGGTCGCCACCACGCTGACCGGGCGCAGGGCCAGGCCGTCACCGATCACCTGCGCGATCGCCGGCGCCGCGCTGCCGTCCCCGGCGTCGTCGGCCACCTGCCAGGTGTCGAGCACGGTGAAGCCGCCGAAGCCGCGGGAGCTGGCGTAGCGCTGGCTGCCGGACAGGGAGCTCAGGAAGGCCAGGGTGACCTCGACGGTGACGTCGCTCGTCCCCGGGTTCTCGAGCACTTCGAGGTAGCGGGCCCAGGCCGCGTCGCTTGGCACCCGCAGGCGGCGGGTGACCGACAGCCCATCGGCGGTGCTCCACGGTCCGATCGTCAGCTCGCGCCCACTGCCGTCGACCAGGGCCTGGCTGAAGCTCGGGAAGGCTTGCCCACCCACCGAGAGCGCGAAGGAGTCGAGGAACGCCAGGCTGTCGGCCTCGCCGATCTGGCCCCGGTCGTCGACGTCCCAGAGGAAGCCCTCGCCGTCGACCAGGGTGGTCGGCAAGCTGAGGGGCGGGCGGTCGTCTCCCGGGTCGAGAGGATCGGTCAGGTCGACGCGCACCTCGTCGTAGTCGCTGCGGCCACCGCCGTCGGTATCGGCGAGGGTCGGGTTGGTGCCCAGGTCGTGGACCTCCTCGCCGTCGCGCAGCCCTTCGCCGTCGCTGTCGCCGCGCAGCGGGTCGCTGGCGTGGACCAGGACCTCGGCGCCGTCGTCCAGGCCGTCGAGGTCGCTGTCCGCCGCGCGGGGGTCGGTCAGCGCCGCCTGCTCGGCCAGGTTCGCCAGGCCGTCGGCGTCGGGGTCTCCCCCGGCGTCGCCGCCGGCCAGCGGATCGAAGCCATGTCGCGCCTCGAAGCCGTCGAGCAGGCCGTCGCCGTCGGTGTCGGGGCTCTGCGGGTCGGTGCCGCGCGCGGCCTCCTCGCCGTCGGCGAGGCCGTCGAAGTCGGCGTCCGGGAAGGCGAAGAAGTTGACCACGTCGCCGGCCTCGCTCGCCGTGAGGCCACCGAGCGCCGAGCCCTGGAGCCCGTCGAGGCGATCCACGCTGCCCAGGGAGCCGGCCACGCTCGAGCTCTGCGAGGCGAGGTAGAGCAACGACACCCGGGCCCCGGGGGGGATCAGCAGGTGGTAGCCCACCGACACGTCGTCGTCGCCCGGGGCGGTGGTGCTGGCGGTCGCGGGCCGCAGGCGCGCCCCCCGTCCGGCGAAGACCTGCGCCACGGTCGGATCCTGGCTGCCGTCGAGGTCGTCGGTGATCAGCCAGCGGTCCGTGGCGGTGAGCAGCACGTTGCCGTCGCTGGTGACGATGACCCGGGTCTGGCCGCCGGAGGCCAGCACGCTGTCCCAGGCCACGTCGACCTCGATCAGCTCGCTGGTCTCGTTGTCGAAGACCTCGAGGGAGCGGACCAGGGCATCGTCCGCGGGCACGAAGACCTTGCGCCGGATGGCGAGGCCGGCCGCCGCGCCGCCCGGGCGCCACGGCCCGATCGAGATCTCCCGGCCCCCCTCCTCGACCAGCCCCTCCCCGAGCACCGGGAAGTAGCTCCCCGCCACCCGCAGCCGCAGGCCGCTGAGGAAGGCGCCGGCGAAGCCCGAGGCGATGCGGCCGTCGCCCTGCACGTTCCAGTGGAAGCCCGAGCCGTCGTCGAGGGTGATCGGCAGCGGCTGGGCGTCGTCGCTGGGATCGAGGGGATCGGTGCCGTCCTGGATCTCGACGCCGTCGTCCTTGCCGCCGCCGTCGGTGTCCCGGTTGATCGGGCTGGTGCCGTGGAGGGTGACCTCGGCACCGTCGCCGAGGCCGTCGCCGTCGCTGTCGGCACGCCGCGGGTCGCTGCCGTGGACCTGCACCTCCTGGCCGTCGTCGAGGCCGTCTCCGTCGGTGTCGGCCAGGCGCGGGTCGGTGCGCAGGGGCTCCTCCTGGGCGTTGCTCAGCCCGTCGCCGTCGGTGTCCAGAGCTCCGTCCGCGGGATCGAGAGGCGCGAAGCCGTGGGCACGCTCCCAGCCGTCGCTCGCCCCGTCGCCGTCGCTGTCGGGTTCCTGCGGGTCGGTGCCGAGCGCCGCCTCGTCGGCGTCGCCGAGGCCGTCGCCGTCGCTGTCGGAGAAGGCCGCGAAGTTGACCACCTCGGCCTGCTCCTGCGGCGAGAGGTCGCCGAGGGCGCGGCCCAGCAGCCGCCGCAGCTCCTCGGCCGTGACCTGGGCCTCGGCGCGGGTGGCGCGTTGCGCCGCGAGGTGGAGCACGATGCGCCGCTGCCCTCCCGGCACCGTCAAGGGGAAGAACACGCCGAGCTGGCCCGAGCCCGTCTGCGCCGCGACCAGGCTGGGACGCACCGGGGCGAAGGGGCCGGCGAAGACCTCGGCCACCGCGGGACGGCCGCCGCCATCGGTGAAGTCGTCGAGCACCAGGAAGTCGTCGTCGAGGTCGGCGAGGTCGTCGCCGTTCGAGGTCGCCACCAGCCGCGTGGTGCTGCCGGCACGCAGGGACGAGCGCAGCTCGACGACCACCGAGATCTCCGCCGAGGTGGGGTTCTCGAAGATCTCGAGGTAGCGCGCGAAGGCGGCGTCCTCGGGCACGAAGACCTTGCGGCGCACCAGCAGGCCCGAGGAGTGGTCGAGGGTGCCGAGGACCAGCTCGCGGTCGGTCTCGTCCTCACCGGCGCGCTCGAAGTCCGGGAAAGGCGTGACGTCGACCTCGAGGTCCAGGCCCCTGGACCACGGACCGAAGGTGTCGGAGATCAGGCTGCCGTCGCGCTGCACCGGCCAGGGGAAGGCGCCGCCGTCGGTGAGCGTGGTGGGCAGAGAGATGCCGCCGAGGTCGTCGGCGGGATCGAGGGGGTCGGTCAGGTCGACGTTGAGCTCCTGGCCGTCCGAACGGCCGCCGCCGTCGGTGTCGGCGTCGGCCGGGTCGGTGCCGACGAAGTTGACCTCGAAGCCGTCCTGGAGTCCGTCGTCGTCGCTGTCGGCGTCCTGCGGGTCGGTACCGTAAGCCTGCTCGAGCAGGTTCTCGAGCCCGTCGTTGTCGGCGTCGAAGGAGGCGTCGGTGGGGTCCTGGGGGTCGAGGCCGCCGTCGACCTCGAAGCGATCGCTCATGCCATCACCGTCGGTGTCGGGCAGGGTCGGGTCGGTGCCGTGCTCGTGCACCTCGGCGCCGTCCAGGAGGCCGTCGCCGTCGCTGTCGGGGTTCTGCGGGTCGGTGCCGTGGGCCGCCTCGTCGAGCTCGCCCAGGCCATCGCGATCCTCGTCGAGCTGGAACAGCGCTTCCCCGGAGGTCAGCCCGCCGGCGGTCACGGTCACGGGTCCGCTGGTGGCGCCGGCCGGCACGGTAGTGACCAGCTCGATCTTGGTGGCCGCCGTCGGGAAGGCGGTGGTGCCGTCGAAGGAGATCGCGTTCGCCCCGGGGCTCGAGTCGAAGAAGCTGCCGAGCACGCGGATCGGGTCGCCGGCCAGGCCCACGGGCGGATCGAGCCGCACGATCACCGGCGGCGTGTTGGCCGGCAGCACCGTGACGCGCGCCGGACCGTCGGTGGCCGGGTTGTCGCCGAAGTCGCTGGCGCTCGCCGTGACCGTGAGCTCGAGGGCGCTGGCCACCGGCGGCAGGTCGAGAGCGAGCAGGTAGGGGGCGGTCTGGTCGATCGCCGTCTCGTCGAAGCTGCCGTCGGCGCTGGTCACGTGGAAGCTGACCTCGCGCACGGCCACGTCGTCGCTCGCCTCGGCCTCCAGGGGCAGCAGGTCGAGGGTGAAGAGCAGGACCCGCGGCAGCTCGCTGGCGAGCGCCACGGCGTCCGGCACGGCGGCGAAGGTGCCGCCGGTGCGCTGCGCCATGGGCGCCAGCACGTCCGCCGGGGCGCCGGCGCCCAGCGCCAGGGTGTTGATCGGGATCGCGCCGTCGGCCGCGCGCTGGAGCTCGGCCCCGGGCAGCAGGCCGGTGCCGCGGGAGAGGAAGATCATCACCGGCTCGGCGGCGCGGCGGGCGCGCGGGCCGACCAGCTCGTCGAGGCCGCGGGTGACGGCGATCGGGTAGCTCACCGGACCGATCGGGGTGTGCTCCGCGAGCTCGTCGATCGCCGCCGACACGGCCGGGTAGTCGAAGGTCAGCCCGGAAAGCAGCGCCGCGCTCGACTGGGCCATCACCAGGCCCACCTGGCTGACCGCCGGGTTGAGCTGGGCCAGGACCTCGCGGGCGGCCAGGATCTCGGCCTCGAAGACCGTCTCGACGTCGCCGTCGCCATCGAAGTCGGCACCCGAGGTGCCGGCCGTCGCCGACGAGACGTCGACCACCAGCACGACGTCGCTCGGGCCCGCGGCGAGCAGGGAGCCATCGGCCGGGCTGATCAGCTCGAGGGTCGGCGGCACCAGGTCGTCGCGGCGAACGACGGCGGCGCTCGCCTCGCTGCTCTGGCCGAGACCGTCGAAAGCGCGGGCGCCGAAGACCACGCTCTCGCCGTCCGCACCGGCGGGCATGCGCAGGCTCAGCTCGTAGGGGGGCGTGCTGTCGATGCCGACCACGCCGCCGTCGAGCAGCAGCTCCACCCGGGTGACGGCCACGTCGTCCGTGGCGGTCGCGCCCAGCACCACCACCATGCCCTCGGCGATCTCGCTGCCCGCGGCCGGCGAGACCAGGCTCACGGCGGGTGGCTCGTCGGTCGTGACGTGGAGGCTGCGGGCCGGCGTCGAGGCGGTCTGGCCGGTGTTGTCCCGCGCCCGCAGGGTGACCACCAGGATGTCGCCCGCCAGCTCGGGCGAGGGCACCACGTAGTCGAAAACGAAGGGTGGGGTGCTGCGCGTCATCACCGCGATGCCGCCCACCACCAACTCGACGTCGACGTCGATGTCGTCGCCGGCGCTGGCCTGGAAACGCACCACCTGGCCTTCGATGACCTGAGCGCCGTCGGCCGGCGCCTGGCCGAGCACGATGGTCGGCGGCTGGTCGGGAACGACCACGACGGAGCCGGTGTCGAGCTGGGAGTTGCCGGCGCGGTCGAAGGCGGTGGCGCTGAAGCCGAGGGCCGTCGGCCCGCCAGCGGCATAGTCCGCCGGCAAGGTGTAGCTGGCGCGGTAGGGCGGCGTGGTGAGCGTGGCCACCAGGACGGCGCCGGCGCGCAGCTCGACCCGCTCGATCGCCACGTTGTCCGAGGCGGTGGCCTCGATCGACACGATCGTGCCTTCGATCGGCTCGAGCGCGGGGTGAGGCCGGATCAGGTCGACCAGCGGCAGGGTGACGTCCGAGATGATCTGCACCGTGCGCGGCAGGGCCTCGCCGACGTTGCCGCTGCCGTCCCTGGCGCGGGCGGAGATCACCAACAGGGAACCGGCCGGAGCCGACAGCGGCACCTCGACGCTGTAGGGCGGGGCGAGGTCGACTCCGACCACGGCGCCGCCGACCAGGAACTCGACCGGCACCACGTCGAAGTCGTCGGTGACGTTGGCCGCGAGGGTCACGTTGGTGCCGAGGAGGAACTGCGCGCCCTCGAAGGGCAGCAGCATCGCCAGCTGCGGCGGCTGGTCGATCGGCACCCCGGCCGCGAGCTGCAGCAGGTCGCCCTGGGTGGCAAGGGCGCCGGACACCGTGACCTCGATCCGCGGGTTGCGCGGATGGCGCAGCCGCAGGTCGGTGGCCCCGACGATCACCTTCGGGATGACCAGCCGGCCGTCCGGACCGGTGGTGCCGGCGGGCTGGAAGCCGTTGCTGAAGGCCGACATGCGGATCCACACCGGCGCCCCGGCGACCGGCGTGCCCGCCCCCGGCCCGCTGCCGGTGTAGATCGCCGTCAGCTCGACGGTGCCCTGGCCGAGGAATTGGACGTCCCGCTGGAGCACCTGCTCGGCGAGGATGGTCAGCTCGATGGTGGTCGGCAGCCGGTTGCTCGGGTCGACCGTGCGCAGCGTGTAGGAGCCCACCGGCAGGTCCAGGAAGCGGTAGATGCCGGCGGTGTCGGTGGTGGTCCGGCGCCGGAAGTCCGCGGCCCGGATCTCGACCTCGAGATCGACCGCCACGTTGCCGTTGCCGAAGCGCACCGTGCCGTCGACTCCACCGGTGGCGGGCAGGTTGATGTTGGAGACCACGACCTGGCCACCGCGGTCGATCGCCGCCGAGGAGGCGCTCTGGAGCGGGTCACCCTGGGGATGCGGCTCCGTGGCGACCAGGGAGTAGACCTCGGGCGGCAGCCCGAGGAAGGTGAAGGTGCCGTCAGCCCCGAGCAGGCGCTGGAGGTTGATCAGCAGCTGCCGGCCACGCAGGGTCACGTCGCCGTCGCTGACCACGTTGCCATCGGCCCGGCGCACCGTGCCGGTCACCGTGCTGGTCTCGGTGAAGACGACGTCCTGCACGGCGGTCTGGCCGGCGCCGAAGGAGCCGACGTAGGCCGGCGAGCTCACCCGCGTGGCGGGGTTGGTGGCGTCGACGGTGAAGCCATCGCGCGGCACCGCGACGCGATGACCGTTGCTCTCGGGCGAGGCGTCGAGCCGGAACAGCCCGGCGCCGTCGGCGGTCAGCTCGTGACGGCGGCCGAACAGGGGGTGGTTGCTGCGCCAGCGCACCTGGGCCCGCGGCACGGCGGTGGCCAGGTCGCCTTCCAGGGCGTGGCCTTCGATCCGGCCGTCGAGGGGCGGCAGGGGCTCGAGGGTGCTGGCTCCGCCCGCGGGCAGGACGAAGTTGGCGACCTCCGCGACCTCCTCCGCCGAGAGGCCGGAGAGGGCCTCGGGCGGCAGCCCGACCAGACGCTTCGCCGCCTCGTTGGCCTCGAGCACGCCGGTCTCCTGGGCCACGAAATGCATCAGCACCACGACCTCGCCAGGAGGCACCGTGAGGGCCTCCCAGCTGGTCCGAAGGTGGGTGTACTGCTGCGCGAACTCGTACTCGTAGAAGGCGCGGCTGGCCCGCACCGAGCCGCCGGCGCCGTCGAAGACGTGCGCGATCTCGGGGAAGACCTCGTCGAAGTAGCCGCGCTCGGTCAGCTCGACGTCGAGCACCACCCAACGATCGGCATCGGGGACACCGACCACCAGGTTGGGGTCGCCGCTCGAGGTGTTGACGACGTTGAGCGGGTCGAAAAAGGAGCTGCCGTTGCGGGTGTTGCGCACGATCCGGTAGAAGCTCGAGACCCCGACGTCGACCGTGATCGGTTGCGCCGTGGGGTTGGCGAGGATCTCGAGATAGCGGGCGAAATAACCCTCGGCGGGCACGAAGACCTTGCGCGCGACCTCGAGCCCCGAGGCGTCGGCCCCGTGCAGCACCACCTCGCGCCCGCCGTCCTCGAGGAAGCTCTGGACGGCGACGAAGCGGCGGAAGGTGCCACCCTGCCCGATCTCCAGCTGCAAGCCACCGCGCCGCGCGTCGTCGCTGAGGCGGAAGACGTCGAGGGTGCCCCGCACGATCGAGCCCGAGGGCGACTGCACGGGATAGACGTGGTTGTTGGCGTCCCACAGACGGGCGAGGATCTGATCGCCGTCGAGCTGGACGTCCACCGTGAGCACCTGGCCCTCGGTGGTGAGCTGGCCCTGGGCCTCGCCCTCGAGGGTGCGTCCCGCGTCGCGAGCCTTGGCCCGGATGGTGCCCGCGGGGATGCCCGCGACCTGGTAGACGCCGTCGCTGCCGGTCAGCGGGTACTGAGGCGGATAGCCCGAGAAAGAAGTGACCACCTCGACCCGCAGGTTGGGCACCGGCAGGCCGGCCGCGTCGGTGACCCGGCCGGTGACCGTGCCGCGGGGCACGATCACCAGGTTGCGCTCGATCACCTGGCCCTGGGCGGTCAGCGACAGGCCGCTCGCCCGCGCCAGCCGGCGGCCGAGGTTGTCCTCGACGTCGAGGGTCAGGGGGCTGCCGGCGAGCTTGGTGTGGTCGAAGCGGTAGCGGCCCGCCGCGTCGGTGCGGGTGGAGCGGTCGACGTTCGCACTACCCCGCAGGTGGACCGTGACGCCGGCCACCGGGGTGGTGCCGTCGGCGGCGAGGACCAGACCGGTGAGCGTCCCATGTGGCTCGAGGAAGACCGTCAGCTCGAGACTCTCGCCAGGGAGCAGTGTGGTCTGGATGGTGCCCTGCAGCCCGCCGAAGGGACCGGTCGCGAGGATCACCGGGTTGCCGCGCGGGAAGTCGGTGAAGCTCACCCGACCCTCGGCGTCGGCCGTCGCCTCGCGAGTATCCGGACAGGGCGGGTCCGGCGGCCGGGGCTGCTCGAGCCGCACGGTGGCGAAGGGCACCAGGGTGCCGTCGTTGTAGCGCACCGTGACCGCGACGTGGCCTCGGCCCCGCAGCAGGAGGTCCTTGGGCACCACGGTGTCCGCGACCAGGCCCGAGACGACGTCCTCGACGCAGTCGGTGGTGGTCGGGTGCTCGGCACGGATGTTCGGATAGAGCACCGAGACCCGCTCGAGGCGGTAGAAGCCGTTGCCGTCGGCGACGTCGCTCGCCGTGGGCATGGTGACCCTGGCCCCCGGCACGGGAGTCACGCCGTCGGCCTCGTAGACCCGGCCGACCACCGTCGCCACGCCCGTGGGCGCCGGGCCGGGGCCCGGGCCGACCGGGATGACGAAGGTGATCGAGTCGGTGTCGCCATCGAAGACGATCTGGCCGTAGGCCGGAGGTGCGCCCGGGATCCGGCCCTCGAACGGGCCCTGGAACATTCCCTCGATGGTGTCGGTCCCGGCTTCCCCGGTGATGCCCGTGAGGACCTGGCTGAAGATGCCACGGCTGTTGAGGGTGATCGGGACGTCGGGGACCCGATCTCCCCTCGAGGTCACCACCGTGACGAAGACCGTGCCCCGGCCGAGGAAGGCGACCGGCGCCTCGACGACCTGCGAGGTCTCCTCGAGCGCCACCAAGGCTCGGCCGCGGTTCCCGGCCCCGTCGCGGGCTTCGATGAAGTAGTTGGCGAGCGGCAGGAAGTCGAAGCGGTACTGGCTCTGCTGGTCGCTCAGGGTGGTGGCGATGAGCACCCTGGGGTCGCCGGCGAGGCGCGCCTCGATGACGATGCCGGGGCCGGCCGGAGTCACGGCATCCCGCCCGAGCACCGCGCCGAAGACCGTCCCGAACGCTCCCAGCCGGAGGTCGGCCACGGCCGGCTCGGCCTCGGAGACCGTCGCCGTGGCCCGGCCGCGCAGCCCGGTCTGGGGGTCGATCGCGGTGAGCGAGACCTCGCCGGGGGGCAGGCGGTCGATGACGTAGACACCGGTCAAGTCGGCGTTGACCGCGCGGCTCTCGAGACCGTTGCTCAAGGTGACGCGAGCCCGCGGCACGGGGCGGCCGGCGGGGTCGAGCACCCGCCCACCGATCCGGCCGCTCATCTCGCGCACCAAGACGTCGCCGACGTTGGTGGTGCCACCGGCCACGGGCGGCACCGGCGTCGAGACGCCGTCGAGCACCTTGCCGGCGGTGATGAACCGCGCCATCACCTGCAAGGCGCCGCGGTCGGCGGGCACCGGCTCGAGCACGAAGGCGCCGGCGGCGTCAGTGATCGCCACCAGCCGGTTGAAGGCGATGACGGCACCGCCGCGCACCAGCACGCCGTCCGCCTGCAGCACGCGACCGACCAGCCGGGTGGTGGGGTTGGCCGCCAGCGGGTCGGAGCCGAGGTCGGCCTCGACGCCGTCGAGCAGGCGATCGCCGTCGCTGTCCCCGGCGAAGGGGTTGGTGCCGAGCGCCAGCTCGCGGCCGTCGGCCAGGCCATCCCTGTCGACGTCGGGGTCGATCGGCGAGGTGCCGAGGACGTCGACCTCCAGGCCGTCGGCGAGGCCGTCGCCGTCGGTGTCGTCGGCGAAGACGTCGGTGCCCAGCTCGAACTCGCGCAGGTTGCTCAAGCCGTCGCCGTCGGGGTCCTCGAGGGCGTCGGAGGGGTCGTTGGGATCGAGGCCACGCGCCTCCTCGAACTCGTCGGTGATGCCGTCGTCGTCGGCGTCGTTGGGGATCAGGACCTCGATCTCGAGCGCGCCCAGCACGCCCTGGTTACGCGCCGCGATCAGGACCCGGCCCCGGTCGACCGCGGTGATTAAGGTCTTCTGCTGGAGCGGGTCCCATGCCACCTTGGCCACTCGTTCGTTGCTGGTCCAGTACTCCGTGCCGGTCTCGGGATCGGTCATCGGCACGCTCGAGCCGTCGCCCAGGATGCCGTCGACCCGCAGCTCGAGCTGCTGGTCCTTCTCCAGCAGCTGGGGGCTGGCCACGATCAGCTCGAGCAGGACCGGAATCGGCGAGACCTCACCAAAGTTGATCGCTTCGACCACCACCAGGCCGTTGGGCACGAACGGGAAGAGGGGCGACTGACCGCGGGCCACCGAGCCGTCGGCCGGCGTGCAATTCACCCGCACCCGGTGCAGGCCCGGCTCGGCCGGCAGATCACCGATGAAGAAGGCGCCGTCCTCCGCCACTTGGACCGTTCGATTGAGCACCGAGGCGGTGCAGGTCTGGTTGAGCTGGGCAGCGATGGGGCTCGCCGTGGCCAGGAGGAAGGCCCCGGCCAGGCAACCCAACGCGACGCGGGACCCCGAAGAACGCTCGCTCATCTCGTCGCCCTCGAAACTCTCACCGACCTGGTCCTTCCCGATCCACCGCGCGGAGTCTCGACCGCCGACGTCATGGC
>JBIOYC010000168.1:0-13108 GCA_044869955.1 Thermoanaerobaculia bacterium
ACTTTGCTCATGTCAACGCGATCAACCCAAGAACGCCTGCGGACCCTCGACGTATCAGGCCAACCCCCTCCCCCTCGCCCCCAGCTTCTGCACCGCCTCGTACCGGAAGCAGCCCACCTCGTGGTCATTGACCAGGCCGACGGCCTGCATGAAGGCGTAGATCGTGGTCGGGCCGACGAAGCGGAAACCGCGGCGGAGGAGGTCCTTCGAGAGAGCCTTCGACTCCGGTGTCTGGGGCGGGATCTCGCGCAGGGAGGCCCAGCGGTTCTGACGCGGCGCATCGCCGAGGAAGCCCCAGAGGTAGGCGGCGAGAGAGCCATGCTCGGCCACTACCTCGAGCACCCGGCTGGCGTTGTTGATCACGGATTCGACCTTCAGCCGGTTGCGGACGATCGAGGCGTCTCCGAGCAGCTCTTCGACCTTCTTTGGGGAGAAACGGGCCACCTTGGCGGCCTCGAAGCCCGCGAAGGCCCGGCGGTAGCCTTCCCGCTTCTTGAGGATGGTCAGCCAGGAGAGGCCGGCCTGCGCCCCTTCGAGAGAGATCATCTCGAAGAGGTGCCGATCGTCGACCGAGGGCACACCCCACTCCTCGTCGTGATAGGCGAGGTAGAGAGGGTCGTCGCTCACCCAGCCGCAGCGGTGGAGGGGGGACTGGCTCATCAGGACCTCCCGGGGCGAAGCCGCCGCCAGAGCAGGTAGACGGGGATCCCGCTGGCCATGAGCACGAGGCCGATGGCGCTGCCGCGGGGATCTTGCCGGACGGTGGCGAGGACGATGGCGAGGGAAGCCACCAGGAAGAGCCCCGTGGTCCACGGATGCCCGCGCGGCCGAAAGCGGAACACGAAGACGGTGGCGGCGGTGGCGGCGAAGAACACGAAATCCACCGCCACGACGTAGCTCAGGATCTGCTCGAACGTCCCCGACAGAGCGATCACCAGAGCCAGGACTCCCTGGAGCACGATCGCCACCACCGGCGCCTGGCTGCCGGGATGGACCCAGGCCACGCGGCGGAAGAAGAGGCCGTCCTCGGCCATGGCGAAGTAGACCCTAGGCGCGGTGAGCATGCTCTGGGCGAGGAAGCCCAGGGCGGAGACCGCGATGCCGACGGCGATGATCGTGGCCCCCATTTCGCCGAAAGCCAGCCTCATCACCGCCGAGGCCGGCGCCGGCTCGCTGGCGAGGCCGCCGGCGCCCAGCGCTCGGACACAGGCGAGGCTGACTCCGACGTAGAGAGCGATCACCCCGAGGACTCCGAAGACCAGCCCACGGGCGAGGTCGCGCCGTGGGTCGCGCATCTCCTCGGCCACGAAGCTCGCCGTCTGCCAGCCGCCATAGGAGAACATCACCGGGGTCAAGGCGGCCAGGAAGGCGAGGCCGAGCCCACCGCTCCCGGCGGGAGCCGGCGGGGAGGCTGGCACGGCGGGCGCCACCCAGAAGAGCCCTGCCCCCACCAACGCCAGGATGGCGACGATCTTCACCACCATCAAGCCGTTCTGCACGCTGCTCCCCGAGCGCACGCCGAGGACGTTGGCAACCACCACGAAGGCCAGGGCCAGGGCCGCCAGCAGGGGCTCGGAGAGGGCCAGGCCGCTGGCCTCCCGCAGGTAGCGGGCGAAGGTCACCGCCACTGCTGCCATGCCCCCGGTCTGGATCACCAGCAGCAGGGCCCAGCCGTAGACGAAGGCGATCAGAGGATGGAAGGCGTCGCGCAGATGGGCGTACTGGCCGCCCAGGGCGGGCCGGCGGGCAGCCAGCTCAGCGTAGACGAACGCCCCGGCGAGGGCGATGACGCCGCCGGCCACCCAGGCGCCGACGATCTGCCAGGGTGCCGCCACGGTGCGCGCCACCACGTGGGGAGTGACGAAGATCCCCGAGCCGACGATGCCGCCCATGACGATCATCGTCGCGTCGAACAAGCCGAGCCGGCGGGCGAGCTTCGCTCTGGACAGGGGCGCCTCCCGAAAATGTCGAGGAAGCGGATCCTGTCACGAAGTCCTGTTCCGCGCTGGGGGCTATCGTGCGATGGGAGAGGTGAGAATCTGGCGGGAAGAGAAGCGCGCAGGGCACCTGGCGGCGCCCTGCGCTGTAACTCCCGGTGCTGAGCCCCGGATGCTGCTTCAGAGCTCGTTGCCGGGAGGTGTGCCTACTCCAGAACTTCGACGCGGGTGGCGGTGAGCGTCGAACCACTCACGGTGTACGTCACCTGCAGCCGCGCGCCAACCCTCAGGTCGGCGAGCGAGACGTTCCGACCCTGGGCAAGGACCTTGGCGTCCGAAGCCAGGACGAAACGCTGCATCGCCTGCTCGGACTTGATGGCGAAGGTCTTCGCAGTGGGGTCGCGCTCGGAGAGCTCGCCGATGAGGCTCTTGGCGTCAGCTGCGGCAGCGAATCGAGGAGTCTCGAACGGGGTTCGACTGTCGACAGCGAGGCTCGGCGCCGCGATGGCGACTGGGGTTGCCAGTGCCAGAAGCGACAGGGCCACGAGAGCCGTGATGGCGTTTCTGCTCATGTCGTCCTCCTTTGCGAGTCGTTTCCAGGGCCAGGCTTCCGGCCCTCGACCCGACCTAGAGCACGGCACGTGCCAAGCAATAGCCGAATGGCTATATCTCGCCTGAAATCAGTGGGTTGCAGCCTGGCCCGGCGGCTCCCGTACGCGTCGTCGGGAGCTTTCGGAGCCGGGAAGGATTCCCCGATCCCGGCTCCTCAGCCCCGGGGGGGAGTGGGCAGGCCGAGCATCACCTCTTCCACCCTTCGGATGAGGGCGGGGAGCAGCGCGAGGTCGCGCGGCGCGGCGAGGCGCCAGGTGGGCAGGGCAGCGACCGCGGTGGCCAGCTGGAAGTGCGCCGCCAAGAGGCGCTCGTCGAAGAGCTTCGACGCCACGGTATGGGCAAACAGCGCCGTGGCCGCCTGGGCCGCGGAGAGGGGTGCCGCCTCCGGTCGGGCTGCCGAGCCCGGCCCGGCGAGCAAGAAGAGGGCGGCGACCGGCCGGGGGGTGCCGTCCGCCAGGCGTTGCCGTGCCGATGGCAGCTTGAGCTGGGGGAAGTCGAGCCGGGCCATGAGCCGCGCACCGTCGAGGGTGACCGGCACGAGGTCGTCTGCCAGCCGCCGCCAGGTGGCCTCTGCCCCCGAGGCGGCGAGGGTCGATTTTCCGGCCCCGGAAGGACCCAGGAAGAGACAGAGCCGGCCGGCCACCTCAGCTGCCGCCGCGTGGAGCGCGAAGACGCCCCGCGCGGCGAGGAGGAGCAGGACGGGAGGCCCGAGCGCCAGCTCGGCGAAGAGGCCGCCACCCAGACGCGCTTGGGACCGCCGGAGCTCCGCGAGGCCGCGGCCCCGATCGAGGGCCCAGATCCCGCCGTTCTCGATCTCCAGCCACGCGCGGTCTTGCTGCCACCACGCCTCGAGCCGGCGGTGCTGCCCGCCGAGCCAGACCCGCCCGTCGAAGACCGGCCGGCCGGCAGGGGGCTCGATGTCGATGGTGAGAGGCCGCGCGGCAACCCGCCCCAGCGGCTCGCCCAGTGCCGCCAGGGCCCGCCGGCTGAGCAGGCCGTGGCCGGCCAGGGAATAGGCCAGGGACTCCCCCTCGCTCGCCACGGCCTCTTCGAGCCGCAGCGGGAGGGGGATCTCCCCGCCCGCCGCCGTCACGGATTGACGACCAGAGCGGGATCGCCGAGCAGCGTCCAGCCGAGCAGCACGTCGCGGCGGTCGCCCGCCTGAGTGGCCACGGTCTGCTTGGCGAGCACGATGGCCTCGCCGATCGTCCGCCCCGGCTCCATCATCCGCGCCAGCAGCGCGGGACCGAGCAGCTGGTCCGAGGTGGTCTTCGTCAGCGTCGCGGAGCCCACCACCGCAGCAGCCCCCTGCGGCCCGGCCAGCAACAGCCGGTGGGCTAGGGTGTCGTACTGCGGCGCCACGTGGTAGGTGTTCCAGCATCCCCACTGCACCACCGCCGCTGGCTGCCCGAAGTTGGTCAGAGCGTCGCTGTCCGCGGCCGTGAAGAGGCCGGAGAAGCTCCAGGCCGTGGGCCCGGAGTGGCCGACGTAGCTGACCACGGCGGCGCCCTGATCGAAGGCCCCGAGCAGTTGCTGGCGCGCTCCGACGAGGCTCAGGTCGTCGACGTAGGCGCGAGTCTCGGTCCAGGTCGGCGGCAGCTGGGCGGCCACCGTATCGCTGATGGCCGAGAAGAGCCGGTTCGTCGCCCCGTCGGCGGCGAAGATCGCCGAAGCTGGCGTGTTGGGGTAGGCCAGCGTCTTGTCGACCAGCAACGCCAGCTCGTTGGCGGTGCGCGCCGGCAACCGTCCGACTGGCACGTCTTGGACGCCGTCGCCGTTGGTGTCGCCGAACAGGGAGTCCGCCGGCGCGAAGCGGATCAGGTCGTCGGTCTGGGCGTAGAGGGTCGGCAGGAAGCTCACCGAGCCGAGACCCAGGTAGTCGAGGTAGTCGTAGGTGTCGCCGCCAACCAGCAGCACCGAGCGGGTGCCGAGGCGCTTGGCGGCGTAGTTGACGTAGCGCCGGATCGCCGCGGGGTCCACCTCGCCGCCAGTGTAGCGGGCGTAGAGGTCGAGCACGTCGACCACCTTGACCGCCAGGCCCTGAGCCTCACGAGCCGCCACCAGGGGAGCGATCCCCTCGGCGAAGCCCGGGTGCGTCACCACCAGGTAGGTGGCGACGCCCTGCTCGAGATCCGCGGCCGGCACCCGCGCGGGAGCGATCGCCGGAGTCAGGAGGGAGGCCGCCGTCGCGACGTAGACGTCGCCCTCGACGCTCGCCTCGCTGCCGCTGGCCCGCGGCACGGTGAACGCCGCCCGGTAGCTCGCGCCTTCCGGCAGCACCGAGACTCCCGTCAGCCGAGTGGCGCCCGAGTGGACGTAGACGATGACCTCGGGAGAGCTGAGCTCGCTGACCTCGATCCGCCCAGGAGCCGCCGAAGAAGAAAGGCCCGAGGGGATGGGGGCCGGGAAGGTGAGTCGGTCCTGGCGGGCCACGAAGGCGCGCGGGAAGCTCAAGGTGTAGCTGTCGACGTGCACCAGGTCGAAGCTGAAGCCGGTGTCCCCCGGGACGCGTACGGTCAGCTCGTTGACGCCTTCGGTGATCAGGCCCGCACGCAGATCGAGCTGGAAGGTCTTCGCGGTCAGGCCGTCGAAGCGCTGCTTGGCCAGGAGCTGCCCGTTGACCAGCAGGTGCACGTGGTGGTCGGGGGCATCCCCCGGCCAGTCGGTGACGCCCCAGAGGTTCACCGTCAACTGGGTGGCGGCACCGGCGAGGTCCGCCACCTCGAGGGGGAAGGTCCGCTCTGCCGCGGCACCCTGGGACAGCACCGGCGCCTCGTACCAGGGATCGCCGTTGGGCGAGGCGAAGCTGTAGGCCAGGTTGCGATCGACCAGGAGCTGCTCGGTGTACGAGGCCGCCGTGGCGCCGACCGGATCCCCGGCGAGCTGGCGCACCGCGGTCGCCGGCTTGGCCGAGACGGACAGCCGGTACACCCGCGTTTGGGTGTAGAGGCTGTCCTCGATGGGCAGGCCGCGGAACTCGATGAAACCGCCGGGGCCGAAGGTCCCGGGCGTGCCCGTGCCGGCCTGGACGAAGAGGGCCACCTTGCGGGCGTTGCGCGGACGCTCGAGGTCGAGGCGGTTGATCGGCGCTCCGGCGAAGTCGAGACCGGCCGCCTGCAGCTGCTCGTAGGTGACGCGGTAGATGCCCGCCTGGTCAACCCGCAGCTCGGCCACCGGGAAGCCACCCGTCGCGGCGCGCGACGCGAAGCGTGCGGCGGCCTCGGCCCGATCGCGATGCTCGGCGCTGATCGCCGGCCAGTCGATCGCGGCCGGCGCGGCCTTCTTGCCGTAGACGCGGCCAATCTCGAAGGGGCCGTGGAAAGTGCGCTCGCCACGGGTGCTCGAGTCCTCGAGGCCGAGGCTGCGCGAGCCATCGTCGGGGAGCACCACGCGATAGGCCTGGGGAGCGAGGGAGTCGATGGCCGTGGTGGGCACCAGCTTGGAGGTGAGCGGCGCCCAAGCGCCGGAGCCGTCGCCGAGCACCCGGTAGCCGACGGTCGCGGTCTCGGTTTCGGTGGTCCACTCGACCTCGAGGCCCTTGGTGGTCCGCCGGGAGACGAAGGAGGCCAGGGTCACCGGCAGGGTGCCCTCGGTGATCGGGTAGTCCTCCACTTCGCCGCTCGCCGCCGAGCCGGTGGGGGACTCGGCCTCGGCCTGCACGTAGGCGACGCGGAAGCGGGCGTAGGTGGCCCCTGTGCCCCCGCCGTTCGCGGGAACGGAGGTCCAGGTGACGTCGAACGCGGTGGGCGAGGTAGTGCTGGTCGGGATGGATGTAGTGCTCGAGCGTTCGTCGGCGTCGGCGAAGTCGCCGTCGCGGTTCCAGTCGATGTAGCCGACCAGGAAGCCGCCCTGCGAGGCCGAGAGGTTCACGGCGTCGACCGAGACCGTGTAGGTCGAGGAGCCCGCGGTGGGCGCCGGGAAGGACGCGACCCCGTCCTCGTCGTTGACGCCGCCGATGGTGGTGGTGTCGTCGGTCGAGGCGGCGCCGCTCGGCTGGCCGTCGGACTCGCCGTCGGGAGGATTGGTGCCGAGATAGAGCGCGCGATCGCCGATCGCGTGACGCGCTCCCCCCGAGAGCTGGGTGCCGTAGGTGTTGGGCGCGTCGCCGTAGTCGTAGGCGCAGACCACGAAGTCCGAGATGCCGATCACCATCTGGGCGTTCTCGTTGGCTGGATCACTGCCCTGCGAGTAGATCAGCTGCACGTTGGCGACCGCGCCCTCGAACCGGACCGTGATGTTGCCGTTGGTCGAGGTCGTGACGGAGGAGACGTCGCCCTCGTTCTGGTTACCCGCCTCCTGGGCACCGGTGCCGATGAAGGTCCGAGAGTAGGGCACCAGGTTGCCGCTGCTGTCGAAGCCGAGCACGAAGACCTGGTCTTCCCAGGCCCCGGTCGTGATGTCCACGTCGAGCAGGGTGAAGGTCAAATCGCGCACCGGCGGGGAGAGGTCGAAGCCGGTGGTGAGGCCTACCAATTCGTTGTCCTGCGTGCCGGCCACGATATTGGCGGTCATCACCAGGCCGTAGTAGCCGGCGTGGTTGCCGTTGGTCGTGGTGAGAGTCCGGAAGCCGGAGGTGGTGACGGTGCCACCGTGGTCCGTGGAGGTGTCCTGGCTGATCGTGATGTCGCTGACAGTGGCGCTGGTGAAGACGGCCATGGCGCCATTGCTCGCCCAATCGTAGGTGACCGTGCTGGTGCAGCTCTGCGCCGCGGCCGCCGAGCTCTGGAGGACCAGCCGCGCGCGGTTGAAGGTGCCGTCGGTGGCAGCGACGTTGTCGCAGACCTGCAAGGTCCAGGTGCCCACCGAATTGCCGGTGTAGAAGTTCATGCCGGCGACGGAGACCAGGCGGTTGTAGTGCGGCTCCCCGGTGACGTCGGCGTCGCCGTCGTCGAGCGCACCCTCGGTGTTGGTGGAGACGGTGATGTCGTAGTCGTTGTCGGTGTCACCACCGTTGGTGATGAACTGGAAGCTGGTGCTGTCCGGTGCCACCAGGGTGGCTCGAATGTCGCCCCGGTTGTTGTGCGTGATGTTCAAGCCCACGGCGATCGAGCTCACCGTGAAGCTGTCGCTGACGGTGAAGGTGCGGACCAGGGGGTTGTTGCACGGCGTTGCCCCGTTGCTCAGCGTGCCGCTGGTGGTGTTGTCGTAGGAGTAGGTAAGGGCCACCGCCGGCTCGAGAGCTGCGACGAGCAGGCCAACGGCGAACAGAAGGTCGACGCGCAAACGAAAGCTCGTCTGACGAGAAAATAACTTCATCATCCCTCTCCTTGAAACAGAACCTCAGGCACGGAAGATCGTGGGATTGCCACTCTCTCCGGAGCCGGTGGAAGGTCCCATCGTCAGATCCCGCAGGTCCCCGTAGACGATCAGATGCGGAGGCTGGTAAGGCCGCTTCGGTGCGGGTGCTGCTTGCGGCGCAGACGGCTCGACAAGCGTCCCCACGCCTTTCGGTCTCGAGTCGGACATCTTCATCTCACTCCAATCACACGATCTGGGAAGAAGCTCTCACCGGGGTCCAGTGCTCGCGCCGTGCCGCGCCGGTCCAGCCACAGCTCGACGCTCAGCGCGAGCCAGAGGAGGACGCCTGGAAGGTCTGCCGAGCCCTCTCGCCAGGCCGCCTCGACCGGCGCCCGCTCGATCAGCTCGGGCCACAGGGCATCGCGGCGGAACAGCAGCCCGGAAGCGACGTCACGGCTACCACGATAGACACCATCGACGAGCAACTCGACGAAAGTCGCCTTGCCCTGGCGTCCCAGCACGCTCGCCGGCAGCCGACCCCGGAGGGCGCGACGCAGCAGGGGCCGTGTCTCGCCGCGACGATAGAGGTCCTCGGTCGGCAGGGACAGGGCCAGCTCGATCAACCGACGATCGCGCAGAGGGTAGCGCACCTCGACGCCGAAGCGCGAGGCCCAGTAGCGCTCGACCGCGAGGCCGTGGCCGTTGGTCGAGTCGAGCAGGGACAGGGCCTGGCGAGGTCGGGGGAAGGCGGCGGCCCACCCCGATGAGGTCGCTTCGGGCAGCAGAGCCTGTGCCTTCTCGGTCAGCCACGGCCGAACCGCTCTCGCCCGCCGCGCGCTGCGTTCGAGCCGCCAGCCGAAGGGCAGCAAGCTGCCTCCCACCGCCCGCGCCAGCTCGCCACGGCGAAGGTGCCAGCCGAGGTCGGCGACGGCGGTGCCCACCCGGCCCCGGGCGAGGAAGTCCGTGAGCCAGGTCTCGGAACCGGTCCAGAGCTGGTCTCCGCACATCCCGGACAGGAGCACCCGCGCGCCCAGCCCCTCGGCGGCCCCGTAGGCCCGCTCGTGAAGCAGCCGGTAGGGATTCTGCTCCGGAGTGGCAGGGTGGACCGGCCAGGAGTCGAGATCGAGCCGGGGGCCGGCATCGTCCCCGGCGAGCCAGTGGGGGGTCAGGTCGAGCTGGCGGTCGACCGCCTCGATCAGGCGCCGCTCGTCCGCTCGCGGATGCCCCGGGAAGACCCACGACAGGGCATCGAGGCGGGAACCGGTGGGCAAAGCCGCGCGGGCGAAGGCGGCGATGGGCGTCGAGTCCAGGCCGCCGCTCATCAGGACCGCCGGCCGACCCACCCCGCGCAGCCGGCAGCGCACCGCCTCGGCGAGGGTGGCCGCGAGCTCCTCTGCACGCTCCTCGGGCCGGCGAGTCGGCGAGGCATGGAAGCGGGGCTGCCAGAAGCGGCCCCGGTCGAGGCGATCGGGGCCCACGCGCAGCCACTCGCCGGGGAGCAGCTGGCGCACCCCGCGATGGAAGGTGCGGTCGTCCCCCGGCACGTCGAGGGCGAAGTAGCGAGCCAGCCGCGCCTCGTCGAGGCGGTCGTCGACCTCCGGATGGCCGAGCAGAGCCGCCTCGTCGGTGGCCGCGAGGAACCAGCGGTCGGAGGCGGACCAGGCGAGGCTCCGGCCCCCCATGGGATCGCGGGCGAGCAGGAGCTGCTGAGTCGTAGCGTCGAAGAGGACGAGCGTGAAGGAGCCGAGCAGGCGCTCAAGGCTGCGCTCACCCCAGGCCAGCCAGGCGGCGGCGACCAGGGCGGGGTCGCCGAGCTCGGCGAGGGGACGGTCGAGACGAAGGGAGAGGCCGAGCTCCTCGCGGTTGTCGAGCCGGCCATCGAAGGCGAGGAAGCCCCGGCCCCCCGGTAGAACGAAGGGCCGTGGCGTCCCTGCTTCGTCCTGCGCCGAGTCGGCGCCGAGCTGGCCGAGGGCCACCCGTCCCGCGACGCTCACTCGCGCGTTTCCCGGCGAACGGCCTCGACGACCGAGACCCGACAGGATCGGCTCGACGAGGGCCGGATGGGCAAACGCCTCGGACCGGCAGTAAACGCAGGCCAGTGCACTCATTCTATGTTGCCAATATTCGGCATGGCTCGAAATAAATTGAAAGCCGCAATGTCCGCGTACAGAGCAAGGCGCGTACCAGGGCAAGCCTCTTCAGAAGCGCTCCCAGCCCTGCCTGGAGAGCAAAAAATTGGCACTCTGTTGCGACACTCCGGCGTCATTATGGCATATCTCGCGGCCAGCGGCACTCTGCAGCCCATAGATACAGGGATTCGGATGAATCGCCGCGTGCTGTGGAATACTCGCGGCAAGAGACCCAGCGTGCGGAGAGTGTCTTGGACGTCGAGAAACCAGGCGACGATCGCCAGCCCTCTACCGAGGACCCCGAGGCCGAGACCGCAACGCTCGTCGAGGGCCCGAGCGGTCACTCGCACGAGCCGGCCAGCCCGATCTCCTGGGCGCTGACCCGGGGACCGGCCTCTGACCGCTACGTGATCCTCGACGAGATCGGTCGCGGCGGTATGGGCACCGTCTGGGCCGCGTGGGACCGCACCCTCGACCGCAAGGTGGCGCTCAAGCTGCTCGCCCTCGAAAGCCAGGGCCGGCACCGGGCTACCGAACGCCTGGTGCGGGAGGCACAGGCCCTGGCTCGGCTGGCACACCCCAACGTCGTGGCGATCCACGACGCCGGAACCCTCGACGGCAAGGTCTTCCTGGCTATGGAGCTGGTGGACGGCCTGAACCTGCGCCAGTGGCGAGCCGCACGAGAGCGCAGCTGGCAGGAGGTGTTGGCGGTCTACCTGGCGGCCGGGCGCGGTCTCGCGGCGGCCCACGCCGTCGGCCTGGTGCACCGCGACTTCAAGCCCGAGAACGCGATGATCGGCCGCGACGGCCGGCTGAGGGTGCTCGACTTCGGCCTCGCCCGCCGCACCGACCTCGGGGACGAGAAGCCCGGGGCCGAGACCATCCTGCCCGCCCCTTCGAGCCCGTTGCTCGACACTCCCCTGACACGCCAGGGCACCGTGATGGGCACCCCGGCCTACATGACCCCCGAGCAGCTCAAGGGCGGCCCGGTGGACGCCGCCAGCGACCAGTTCAGCTTCGCCACGGCCTTGTGGGAGGCGCTCTTCGGCGAGCATCCCTTCGGCGGCGGTAGCGCTGCCGAGATCAAACAACGCATCCTCCACGGGCAGGTCGAGCCCGTGCCGGCCCGGTCGCCCAGACCAGCAAGCCCTCCCGTGCCGGGCTGGCTCCGGACCTGCCTGTTGCGCGCTTTGGCGACCGAGCGGTCGGAGCGCTATGCCTCGATGGACTCCCTGCTCACCGCCCTCGGCGACGACCCGCGAGAGCGCCGGCTGCGGCGGTGGCGGTGGGCCGCCCTGGCAGCCGGCGCCGTGCTCGCCGTGGCGACCTTCGGCGCCTGGCTCGATGCCCGCCGGACCCTGTGCACGGGCGGGGAGGCCCGGGTGCGCGAGATCTGGGGCCAGCGCGAGCGCCAAGCGGGAGGGATCCGCTTCGCCGCCACCGGGCTCGCCTACGCCCCGGCCGCCTGGCGGGCGGTGGCTTCCCGCCTCGATGCCTTCGCCGCCGCCTGGGCCGGCGCGCACCGGGGCGCCTGTGAGGCCACGCACCGCCGTGGCGAGCAGTCCGCCGAGCTGCTCGACCTGCGCATGGCCTGCCTCGAGCGGCGCCGGCGGGAGGCCGGGACCCTGGTCGCCGCCTGGACCGGCGAGCCTCTGTCGGCCGAGGCGGTCGAGCAGGCTCCGGAGGTCGCTTCCGGCCTCGCCGATCTGTCTGGCTGTAGCGACCTCGGTGCATTGTTGTCCCGCGCTCGCCCCCCTGCTGACGAAGCCAGTCGGCAGCGCATCGCCGAGATCGAGGACCTGATCGCCCGTGCCGACGCCGAGAGCGCCACCGCGAGGCTCGAGCCTGCCCTCACCCTCGCGGAGGAGGCCGCCACCAAGGCCACCGCCCTCGGCTACCGGCCCCTCGAGGGGGACGCCCTGAACAGCGTGGGCCAGGCCCTCGACGCCCTGGGCCGATCGGCCGAGGCCGAGCCCGTGCTGCGCCAGGCCCTACTGGCCAGCGAGGCCGGCAACGACGACGAGGCCCGCCTGCGGCTGTCCCTCCAGCTGGCCTGGCTGCTGGGCTACCAGCTCGGCCGGGTACCGGAGGGGGGCCAGTGGATCGCGCAGGCACAGGCGATCTTCGACCGGCTCGGCCGGCCCGCCGCCCTCGAGGGATTGCTCGCCCGCAACCTCGCCGTCCAGGCCGCCCAGGAGGGCCGGCTCGAGGAGGCGGTGCAACAAGGACAGCGGGCCGTGGCGTCCCTCGAACGAACGCTCGGACCCGGTGCCTACGAGGTCGCCGAGGCGGCCAACAACCTGGGAGAGGCGCTCACCCGGTTGGGCCGGTTCGAGGAGGCACGTCGAGCCCACCTGCGCTCTCTCGAAGGCTACCGGGGCCTCTTCGGTGCCGAGCATCCGACCGTCGCGGACGTGCAGGCCAACCTCGCCGGCATCGACTGGTCCGAGCGCAAGCTCGAGGAAGCCTTGCGCGGGCACCTCGAGGTTCTCGAGATGCGCCGGAAGCTGCTGCCTCCCGACCACCCCTCGATCGGGCTCTCGCTCAACGGCGTCGCCCAGCCGCTGCAGAACCTCGGACGCTACGCCGAAGCCCGCCGCTACCAGCTCGAGGGCCTCGCCCTGTTGGAGCGCACCGTTGGCCTCGCGCACCCGAGCTACGCGGGCATGCTCAACAACCTGGCTTACGGCTATCGGGCCGAGGGCCGCTTCGACGAGGCTACGGCGACCTACCGTCAAGCCCTGGCTGGCTTCGAGGCGGCCCTCGGCCCGGATCACCCCCAGCTCGCCTATCCCCTCATGGGACTCGCCGCCACCGAGATGTTGCGCCAGCGACCGGCGGCGGCCCTCCCCCTCAATGAGCGTGCCTACCGCTTGCGCAAGGAGGGCGACGCCTCCCCGGCGAACCGAGCGTCGGCAGCTTTCGATCTCGCCCGAGCCCTCGCCGCCCACGGCGGCGCCGACGCTCGGTCCAGCGCCCTCGCACGCGAGGCGCACGAGCTCTATCGCCTGATGGGTGAGCCCGCCGAGGCGAAGCGGCAAGAGGTCGAAGACTGGCTGCGGTCGCACGGAGGCACCCCGTGAGCGGAGCCCGCGTGCCGGTGCTGCGGCTGGTGGGGCCGGGCACCCGGCGCAGCTTCCTGCTCACGCCGGGGGTGCATCGGGTGGGCTCCCTGCCCGAGAGCGAGATCCG
>JBIOYC010000169.1:0-37293 GCA_044869955.1 Thermoanaerobaculia bacterium
GGAGGCCGTCGCCGTCGCTGTCCGGGTTGGCCGGGTTGGTGCCGAGGGTGACCTCCTCGCTGTCGGTGAGACCGTCGCCGTCCGAGTCACTGCGCAGGGGAAGGGTGCCCAGCCCGACCTCGGCGCCGTCGCCGAGGCCGTCGCCGTCGGTGTCGGAGCGCGTCGGCTCGGTGCCGACCGCCTGCTCACCGAGGTTGGTGAGCGTGTCGCCGTCCGGGTCGCCACCCTGCTGGCCGGCCACCAGGGGATCGAAGCCCCAGCGCAGCTCGAAGCCGTCGAGCAGCCCGTCGTCGTCGCTGTCGGCATCGCCGCGGGCGGTGCCACGGCGCGCCTCCTCGCCGCCGGAGAGGCCGTCACCGTCGAGGTCGGGATCGACCCGCGACAGGTAGAGGACCGACTCATTGTTCTGGTCGAAGCCCGACCACGGCACCCAGATCGTGCCGCCGATCTGGAGGGGAGCCGGAGTGCCGGTGCAGGAGGAGCAGAAAGCCGGCTCCGCCGTCACCTGCTGGACCGGCACCAGCGAGCTGCCAGCGGTGGTGCTGGCGGCCGCGAAAAGGGCCGGCGTGCCCTCGATGGTCGGCTCCCACCAGGTGAGCCAGGTGCGGTCGGAGCCGAGCTCCATGGCCGGGTGGGAGGGGGGCGCGCCCTGGCCAGCGGTGACGGTGCTGCGACCCTCGGTCAGGATGGCGGCGAGATCGGCCGCATCGCCGTCGCGGTTGTCGAGAGCCGGGTCCAGGGTCAGCCGCACGGCCCGGCGAGCCGGGTCGCGGGCGAAGAAGCCCACCCGCACTCGGCCGTCGGCGAGCACGTCCAGGCTGGGGCTCTCGAGGGGCTGGCGGTCGACTCCCAGCAGGTCGAGCGGCGTCCGATCGATGTCGACCAGGCCGTCGCTGCCGACCATCAGGTAGGCCAGCTGCTCGCCGTCGGCCCAAGCGAGGTGGAGGTTGCCCGCGGTATCGGTACCGGCGGCGGGAGCATCGGAGCCGTCGCCGGAGCCGGTGAACTGGTTGACCAGGACGAGGTCACCGATCGCCAGCTCGCCATCCAGATCGACCCGGGCGGCGTGCAGCTCCTGCTCGGCGACCTCGCTGTCGAAGCGCAGACCCGACCACACCAGCCAGGCTCCGCCGTCCGCCGTCACCGACAGGGCGGCCCGGTACTCGCCGTCCAACTGCGTGCTGGTGACCGCGGAGGGAGGCACCACCGCGATCGCCTCCGGGTCGGCCGTCGAGCCGTCCCGGTCGTCGAGCAGAGGATCGAGCTTGGCGTAGATCACTTGCCGATCGAAGGAGCTCAGCCACAGCAGGTGCACGTAGCCGAGGCTATCGACGTCCAGGGCCGGGCCCACGGGGTTGTTGCAGGTGGTCTGGAGCTGGGTGGCGGCAATCACCACGTCGCCGTCGCCGCCCACCTGAGCGTAGAAGACCTCGGTGCAGAAGCTGGTCGGATCGGTGCCGAGCCACGCCAAGTGGAGGCTGCCCCAGGGGTCGGCCGCGATCACCGGCAGGCCGACCGAGAACGTCGAGCCGACCGCGATCGGCAGCACGTCGTCGCCGGCCACCAGCGGGTCGGTGCCGTCGAAGAGCACCTCCTCGCCGTCGCTGCGACCGCCTTCGTCGGTGTCGGCGAGCAGCGGATCGGTGAGGTGGAGAGCGACCTCGTCGCCGTCGCCGAGGCCGTCGCCGTCGCTGTCGGCGGCCAGCGGATTGGTGCCGGTGGTGGCCACCTCCTCGCCGTCGTCGAGACCGTCGCCGTCGGTGTCGGCCAGGTCGGGCCGGGTGCCGGCGTCCTGCTCCGCCAGGTTGTCGAGGCCGTCGCCGTCGCCGTCGAGGGCCTCGTCGCCGGCCACCAGGGGATCGAAGCCGTAGGCCACCTCGAAGCCGTCGGTGAGGCCGTCGCCGTCGCTGTCGGCGTTTGCCGGATCGGTGCCGAGGGCGATCTCCTCCGCGTCCGAAAGGCCGTCGTCGTCGCCGTCGGGCTGGGTGAAGAAGTTGGCGACCTCGTTGGCCTCCCGGGCCGTCAAGCCCACCCGGGCGTTGCCGTCGAGGTCGCGCAGGGTCTCGGCGCGCTCGATCGTCGTGGCGTTGTCGCTGCCCAGGGTCTCGAAATGCAGCAAGACGACCCGCGACCGCGGCGGCAGGTTGAGGGTCAGCTGCACGGTCACCACGTCGTCGAGGCTGGTCACCGAGGTCGGACGCACCAGTCCGCGCGAGTCGCTCCACACCAGACCGAGGGCCGGCTGGCCGTCGTTGACCACCAGGAAGTCGTCGGTGGTCTCGAGCGTGCGGTCGCCGTCCGAGGTGGTCACCACCACCAAGCGATTGCCCAGCTCGGACTCGAGCACTACGGGAATCGTCACCGGCTGGCTGGTCGGGTTCCTGAACAGGTCGAGGGTGCGCGCGAAGCCGTCGTTCGACGGCACGTAGACCTTGCGCCGGACCTCGACCAGGGTGGGCGTGAAGAAGAGCTGCGGGCCGATCGAGACCGTGCGTTCGTCGCGCAGCAGCCGGCCGGCCGTCGAGCTGAAGGTGGAGCCGCCCACCCGCAGCAGCCCGCGCGCTCCGCTCGAGAAGTTGTCGCGCAGCACGCCGCCGCCCTCCACCGTCCACGTCCACCCGTCGCCGTCGGTGAGGATGAACGGCAGGGGCAGGGTGAAGCTGTCGTCGGCGGCGTTCAAGGGGTTGCTGCCCTCGGCCAGCTCGGAGCCGTCGTTGGCGCCGCCGCGGTCGGTGTCGGCCAGCAGCGCCGAACTGCCGAGGGCGATCTCCTCACCGTCCCACAGCCCGTCGCCGTCGCTGTCGGCGGCGAGCGGGTCGGTGTGGGTCGCTTGCACCTCCTGGCCGTCACTCAGCTGGTCGTCATCGCTGTCGGGGTTGTTCGGGTCGGTGCCCAGCGCCAGCTCCTCCGGCGCGGTCAGGCCGTCCCCGTCGGCGTCCGCCTGGCCGTCGGCGGGATCGAGAGGATCGAGGCCGTTGGCCACCTCGTAGCCGTCGTCGAAGCCGTCGCCGTCGCTGTCGGCGTCGAGGGGATCGGTGCCGTGGGTATTGACCTCGGTGCCATCGCCCAGGCCGTCGCCGTCGGTGTCCACCGCCCGCGGATCGGTGCCGCGGCCGACCTCGTCGCCGTCGCTCAACCCGTCACCGTCCGAGTCGGCCAAGCCCGGGTGGGTGCCCAGGCCCTGCTCGGCCAGGTTGGTCAGGCCGTCGCCATCCCCGTCGAGGCCGGCGTCCGCGGGATCGAGGGGGTTGAAGCCGTAGAGCACCTCGTAGCCGTCGCGCATGCCGTCGCCGTCGCTGTCCGGGTTGGTCGGGCTGGTGCCCAGCGCCTGCTCCTGGCTGTCGGAGAGGCCGTCGCCGTCGAGGTCACGGCTGCCGTCGCCGTTGTCGAGCGGATCGAGGCCGTTGGCCACCTCGTAGCCGTCGCTGAAGCCGTCGTCGTCGGTGTCGGGATCGTCCGGGTTGGTCCCGGCCACGTGCTCGCCTCCCGCGCTCAGCCCGTCGCCGTCGGCGTCGACGTCGCCGTCGGCCGGATCGAGGGGGTTGAGCCCGTTGGCGATCTCGTAGCCGTCCGGGAAGAGGTCGCCGTCGGTGTCGGGATCGGCCGGGTCGGTGCCCACCGCCGTCTCGTCCGGGTCGGAGAGGCCGTCGCCGTCGGTGTCCGGGGCGACCGTGAAGTTCACGATGTCTCGCGCCTCGTTGGGCGCCAGGCCGACCAGGGCCGCCGGCGGTAGGGAGAACAGGCTCATCGCCGCCCCGACGGCCGCGGAGGGACTGAAGTCCTGGACCGCGAAGTGCAGCAGGGCCACCCGGCTCTCGGGCTGGACCGTGACGTCGTAGAGGATCGACACCACGTCGTTGACCCGCGAGGAGGCGAAGGGCGCCACCCTCGCCACCTCCCCGCCGAAGACCTGCACCACCGCCGGGTCGCCGCCGCCGGCGACCGAGTCGTCGGTGACCGCCCAGCGATCGCCGAAGCCGAGCACGAGGTCGCCGTTGCTGGTGCCGACCACCTGCGTCGAGGTCCCCGAGCCGAGGTCGGTGAAGATCTCCACCCGCACCGTGATCGGCGCCAAGCTGGGGTTCTCGAACAGCTCCAGGTAGCGGGCGAAGCGGCCGTCCGTGGGCACGAAGACCTTGCGCCGGACGGTGAGGCCGCTGCGCACGGAGGGTCCGAACACCAGCTCGCGCGTGCCCTGCTCGAGCACCGCCCGCGACTGGCTGAACGGGTTGCTGCCGGCCACCCGCAGCTGCAGGCCGCTGTCGTAGGCGTCCGAGCTGCCGTTGAGCACCGTGGCGTTGGTCTGCAGGTCCCACAGATAACCGCCGCCGTCGACCAGCGTCCGAGGCAAGGCCACGGTGTCGTCGGCCGGGTTGTTGGGGTTGAGGCTCTGGGCGACCTCCTCGCCGTCGGACTGGCCGCCGCCGTCGGTATCGGCCTGGGTCGGGTCGGTACCGTGCAGGGTGACCTCGGCGCCGTCGGCGAGGGTGTCGCCGTCGGTGTCGGGCCGGAACGGATCGCTGCCGTAGCTGAGCACCTCGGCACCGTCGGCGAGGCCGTCGGCGTCGGTGTCGGGCCGGGCGAGGTCGGTATCGGCCGCCGCCTCGGCGCTGTTGTTGAGGCCGTCCAGGTCGAGGTCGGCGGTGCCGTCGCCCGAGTCGAGGGGATCGAGACCGAGCCGAGCCTCGACGCCGTCCGGGATGCCGTCACCGTCGCCATCGGCGACGTTGGGATCGGTGCCCAGGAGGGCCTCCTGCTCCGCCGTGGCGCCGTCGTGATCGGCGTCCGGGTAGGCGAAGAAGTTGGCGATGGCCGCCTGCTCGTCGGCCGACAGGCCCGTCAAGGCCGGACCGCCGAGGAGCAGCAGCTGCTCGGCCTTGGCCTCGATCACGGCGCGGCTGGTCGCCTGGGCGGCGAAGTGCATCAGGGCCACCCGGGCGCCCGCCGGCACCCGCACCCGATAGGTGAAGGTCTGGGTGTCGGCCGGCACGTTCGAGAACACCGCCATGGGACGCAACGCGCCGGTGGCTCCGGCGAGGACCGAGACCACCTTGGGCCGGCTGGTCGAGCCGGTGTTGGTGTCGGTGCCGACCCAGCGGTCGGCGAGGCTGAACAGTGTGTCGCCGCTCGAGCTGTCGAAGATCAGGGTCAGGCTGTCGCTGCCCAGGTTGGTCTCGACCTTGACCTCGGCCTCGATCTCGGTGGTGCCCGGGTTCTCGAAGATCTCGAGGAAGCGGGCGAAGGCGTCGTCGGCCGGCACGAAGACCTTGCGCCGCACCATCAATCCGCTCTGCGCCCACGGCCCGAAGCCGATCTCCCGGCCGCCGAGCTCGGAGCTGGCGACGAACTGGCTGGGGAAGAGCACGCCGTCGACGCGCAGGGCGAGGCCGCCGTCGTAGGCGTCGCTGGTGCCGTCGCCGATGCCGCCGTTGGTCTGGACGTCCCAGTTGAAGCCGGCGCCGTCGGTGAGGGAGCGCGGCACGAAGACGCCGTCGTCAGCCGGGTCGAGGGGGTCCTTGCCGTTGGCCACCTCGTCGCCGTCGGTCTGGCCACCGGCGTCGGTGTCGGCGAGCGCCGGATCGGTGCCGTAGGCGTTGACCTCGGAGCCGTCGGTCAGGCCGTCGAGGTCGGAGTCGGGGGCCAGCGGGTCGGTGCCGAAGGCGTTCACTTCGGGACCGTCGGCGAGGCCGTCGGCGTCGGTGTCGGCCACGGCCGGATCGGTGCCAGCGATGATCTCGGCGGCGTTGGCCAGGCCGTCGCCGTCGAGGTCGAGGGCGCCGTCCGCGGGATCGGTGGGATCGAGGCCGAGGGCGAGCTCGAGCCCGTCGACCAGGCCGTCGTCGTCGCTGTCGGGGTCGTCCGGGTCGGTACCGGCCGCCGCCTCGTCGGCGTCGGCCAGGCCGTCCTGGTCGCGGTCCGGATAGGCGAAGAAGTTGACCACGTCGGCCTGCTCGTCCGGGGTCAGGCCGAAGAGGGCCGAGCCGTCGAGACGCGCCAGCTCGCCGGCCTCGAAGACCGCCTGGGCGCGGGTGCCGCTCTGGACGCCGAAGTGCATCACGATCACGCGCTCGCCGGCCGGCACTTGCACGGCGTACTGGACGACGAAGCTGCCGCCGGAGAACAGCGACACCGAGGACGGCCGCAGGGAAGCGTTGGCCCCGGCGAAGACGTGGGCGATGGCCGGACGGCCGAAGAAAGTGCCGTCCGAGCCGTCGTCGGTGACCACCCAGCGGTCCGTGGGCTGTACCAGGGTGTCGAGGCTGCTGGTCGAGACCACCTGGGTCGAGAAGCCGGAGCCGAGCTCGGAGCGGATCTCCAGGGTCACGCTGCGGTCGATCGTGCCGGTGTTCTCGAGCACCTCGAGATAGCGGATGAAGCCGTCGTCGGTGGGCACGAAGATCCGCCGGCGCACGGTGATGCCGTCAGAGCGGGAGACCGTGCCGAGCTGCAGCTGGCGGCCGCCGAGGGTGGCCGTGGCCGGGCCGGCGACGTTGAAGAAGGAGCCGTTGATGCGCTGCTGGAAGCCGCCCAGGTCGAAGCGGTCGAAAGCCGACGAGGAGCCGTTGAGGACGGCACCATAGGTCTGGATGTCCCAGAGGAAGCTGGTGCCGTCGAAGAGGGTGGTGGGCACAGGCACGGCGCCCAGGTCGTCGGCCGGATCGAGCGGGTCGGTCTGGTCGCGCAGGATCTCGTCGGCGTCGTTGCGGCCGCCGCCGTCGGTGTCGGCGAGGATCGGGCTGGTGCCGTGGACGGTGACCTCGTCGAGGTCCGAGAGGGTGTCGCCGTCGGTGTCGGCCCGGAACGGGCTGGTGCCCAGCTCGGTGACTTCCTGGCCGTCGCCGAGGCCGTCGCCGTCGCTGTCCTGGTTGGCCGGATCGGTGCCCGCGGCCACCTCGGCGGCGTCGCCAAGCCCGTCGCCGTCGAAGTCCGCCACCTCGTTGACCGACAAGGGGTCGTAGCCGAAGCGCACCTCGAGACCGTCCGGGATGCCGTCGTCGTCGCTGTCCGGGTCGTTCGGGTCGGTGCCGGCCAGGGCCTCGGCCTCGTCGGAGAGACCGTCGCGGTCGGCGTCGGCGTAGGGGTAGAAGTTGACGATCGCCGCCCTCTCGGCCGCGGAGAGCCCGGCGAAGGCCGAGCCGCTGCCGAGATCGAGGGCCAGGGCGCGGCCCAGGGCCCCTTCCCGCGTCGAGGCCGGCGCGCCGAAGTGCATCAGGATCAGCCGGCCGCCCGGCGGCACGTTCAGCATGTAGGTCTGGCTGAGGGTCCCCGAAGTGAGCGTGGCCGAGACCGGCCGCGCGCTGCCCGTGGCACCCCACAGCACGTGGGCCACCGGCAGGGTACCGGCCGCCGGCGTGGTGTCGTCGGTGACCAGCCAGCGGTCGCCGAGGTCGAAGCCGAGGTCGCCCGAGGAGCTGGCGGTCGGCGAGGAGACCGAGGTGACGAAGGTGGTGAGGGTCACGCTCGCCGGCACGGGCCCCGCCGTCGGGTTCTCGAGGATCTCGAGGTAGCGGATGAAGGAGTCGTCCGCGGGCACGAAGTACTTGCGGGAAACGCGCAGACCGCCGCTGACGGTGGCCGGTCCGATGCGCACCTCACGGCCGCCCTCGCCGCCATCCGGGAAGACCAGCGACGAGGACACCGGGTTGCCCGCGCCGTTGACGGTGAGGCTGCCGAAGGTGGCCGCGTTCGACACCGAGGAGGTGGCGTTGGAGCTCGGCACGTAGACGAAGCCGGCAAGGTCCACCAGGCTCTGGGCGGACCGGCCGTCGTCGCTCGGGTCGGTCGGATCGGTGAGGTCGGTCTGCACCTCGACGCCGTCGGCGCGGCCACCGGCGTCGGTGTCGACCACCAGCGGGCTCGAGCCCCAGGCGTTCAATTCCTCGCCGTCGGTCAGGCCGTCGGCGTCGGTGTCCTGGACGAGAGGATTGCTGCCCGCCGCCACCTCCTGGCCGTCCCCCGCACCGTCGCCGTCGGTGTCGGCCACCGTCGGCAGGGTGCGGGCGGTCTGCTCGCCGAGGTTGGTGAGGCCGTCGCCGTCGGGGTCCCCGGGGCCGTCGCCGCCGACCAGGGGATCGAAGCCCCAGGTCACCTCGAAGCCGTCGAGCAGACCGTCGCCGTCGGTGTCGGGCAGGTTCGGGTCGGTGCCCCGGGCCGCCTCGTCGGCGTCGGAAAGGCGGTCGAAGTCGGCGTCGGCGTAGGCGAAGAAGTTGACCACCTGGGCCTGCTCGGCGGCGGTCATGCCGGAGAGGGCCGAGCCGGACAGGGCCAGCAGCTCGGTGGCGGCGGTCAGGGCCTGGCTGCGCAGGGTGCGCTGGGTGCCGAAGTGCATCAGGATCACCCGCCCGCCGGGCTCCACGGTCAGGCGGTAGGTGTAGCTGACGTCGTCGCTCGAGAAGGTCGTCGCGCTCGGCCGGACTAGACCCGCCGGGCCGGCGA
The DNA here is from genome assembly GCA_044869955.1 of Thermoanaerobaculia bacterium. Taxonomy (GTDB): domain Bacteria; phylum Acidobacteriota; class Thermoanaerobaculia; order Multivoradales; family SZUA-115; genus CALMKX01. Next base: position 8,437 of record JBIOYC010000169.1, read on the forward strand.
GGACGTGGCTGACCACCGGATCGCTGCCGTTGTCGACGTCGTCGGTGATGACGTAGTCGTCCGCCGGGGTGAAGGTCAGGTCGCCCGACGAGGTCACCACCACCACCGTCGAGCCGTTGCTGCCGAGGTCGGTGTCGATCCTGGCGTCGAAGGTCACGGGCGCCACGCCGGGGTTGTCGAAGACCTCGAGGAAACGCACGAAGGCGGCGTCGGCGGGCACGAAAACCTTGCGGCGGACGTTCAGCCCGGAGACGCTCCAGGGTCCGATCACCAGCTCGCGGATGCCGTCCTCGGTCAGGGCGGTGCCGAAGCTCGGGCTCGAGACGTTGTTCACCCGCACGTTGAAGCCGCCGTCGAAGGCGTCCGAGGTGCCGTCGACGATCTGGCCGCGGGTGCTGACGTCCCAGCGGAAGCCCAGGACGTCGTTGAGGATGAAGGTCAGCGGCACCAGGTCGTCGCTGGGGTCGAGCGGGTTGCCACCGTCGCGGACCTCGGCGCCGTCCCCCTTGCCGCCGCCATCGGTGTCGGCCACCAGCGGGTTGGTGAAGTGGACCTCGACCTCGTCGCCGTCGCTCGCCAGGTCGGCGTCGGTGTCGGCCACCAGGGGCAGGGTGAGGGTGACGTTGACCTCCTGGCCGTCCTCGAGGCCGTCGGAGTCGGTGTCGGCCAGGGTCGGATCGGTGCCCGTGGCCTCCTCCTGGGCGTTGGTCAGGCCGTCGCTATCGGGGTCTGCGGGGCCATCGGCCGGGCTCAGGGGATCGAAGCTCCAGCGCACCTCGAAGCCGTCGGTCATGCCGTCGTCGTCGCTGTCGGCGTCGTTCGGGTCGGTGCCTCGGGCGGTCTCGTCGCTGTCGGAGAGGCCGTCGAGGTCGGCGTCGGGATAGGCGAAGAAGTTGACGATCTCCGCCTGCTCGGCCGCCGAGAGGCCGGAAAGCACCTCGCCGGTGGCCCCGAAGAGGGCCAAGGCCTGGGTGCTCGCGGCGCCCCTGGCGGTGCGCTGGGCGGCCAGGTGCATGAGGATCGTGCGGCCGCCGGCGGGCACCGTCACGGTGTAGTCGAAGCGCACGGTGTCGGCATTGACCAGCTGCACCAACGAGGGAGCGAGCCGGGCGTGGGGACCGCCCCAGACCAGGGCCACGGCCGGGGTGCCGGCGCCGTCGGTGCCGTCGTCGGTCACCGACCAGCGGTCCGCGAGGTCGAGGACGAAGTCGCCGCTCGAGGTGGCCAGGACCTGGGTGGCGGAGTTCGAGCCCAGGTTGACGTAGACGTTGATCGTCGCCGTGATCGGCGCCGCGGTGGGGTTCTCGACGATCTCGAGGTAGCGGGCGAAGCCCTCCCCCGCCGCCGGCACGAAGGTCTTGCGGGTGCGGCGCAGGGTCGAGACGTTGGCTGGCCCGAAGCGCAGCTCGCGACCGCCGTCCTCCAGGAAGGCCAGGCTCTGGCCGGGGAACGACGAGCTGTTGTTGAGGAGGGCCTGGAACCCGGAGTCGAAGGCGTTGGAGCTGCCGTCGGTGACGAAGGCCTGGGAGCTGAAGTCCCAGTTGAAGCCGGAGCCGTCGGTCAGGGTCCGCGGCAGGGTGGTGGTCGGCAGGTCGTCCGCCGGGTTGAGCGGATCGGTGCCCTCGGCCAGCTCCTGGCCGTCGTTGCGGCCGCCGCCGTCGGTGTCGGCCAGCAGCGGGCTGGTGAGGTGGGTGTTGACCTCGGCGCCGTCGAGCAGGCCGTCGTTGTCGTGGTCGTTGTCGCGCGGGTTGGTGCCGAGGGTCTGCTCCTCGAGGTTGGTGAGGCCGTCGCCGTCCGAGTCCAGGGCCTCCTGGCCGGGCACCAGCGGATCGAGGACGTTGGTCACCTCGAAGCCGTCGGTCAGGCCGTCGCCGTCGCTGTCGGGATCGAGGGGATCGGTGCCGCGCGTCACCTCGGCGCCGTCGGCCAGGCCGTCGTCGTCGCTGTCGGTGTCGTTGGGATCGGTGCCCCGCGCCGCCTCGTCGAGGTTCGAGAGACCGTCGCCGTCGGCATCGAAAAGCAGCTGGACGACGTTGGTCGAGCCGGCCGAGACCGCCGTCACCTGCACCGGCACGTCGGTCGTCAACAGGGGGGCGTTGAAGCTCAGCTCGAATTTGTTGCCGGAGATCGAGCTGACCAGGGCGCCGTTGACGAAGATCGTGTTGTTGGTGCGGGTCGGCTCCAGGAAGCGGCCGAGGATGCGAATCTGGGTGCCCTGGCGGCCGGTAGCCGGCTCCAGCCGGACGATGCGCGGCGGGTTGTCCGCCGGCAGCACGGTGATGCGCACGGGATCCGAGGCCGTCTCGTTGCCGGCCACGTCGCGGGCGGTCGCCGTGACGTCGATGGTGGTCTCGGCCGAGAGGCTGGTCAGGCTGAAGGTCTGGCTGAAGGGCTCGCTGTCGTCGACCAGGGTGAGGTCGATCGAGCCGTTGGTGGCGAGCACGCGGAATTCGACCTCGGCCACGCCGACGTTGTCGGTCGCCTCGGCGGTCAGCACCACCGAGTCGATGCCGAAGGAGAGGCCGTTGGCGAGCAGGGCCAGGAAGTCGCGCGGGTCGGGCAGCGCGGTGGCGACGCCGCCGGTGGCCTGGGCGATGGCCTGGTAGAGAGCCAGGTCGGCGCCCGGGCCCACCGCCACGGTGTTGATCAGGGCGCCGGCGTCGAGGGCGCGCTGGATCGCCGCCTGCGGATAGCCGCCAGTGCCGTGGCCGAAGAGGAAGACCACCGGCCGCGCCGCGCGCCGGGAGCGCGTGGAGGCGAGCTCGGTCAGGGAGCTGTTCAGGGCGACCTGGAAGTCCGGCAGGCCGCTGATCGAGAGCGAGCCGATGCCGACGAGGGCGCTGTCGACGGTGGTGAAGACGTCGGTCAGGTTGGCACGCTGGGAGACGCTGAAGCCGTAGGAGATCACCCCCACCCGGCTGGTGGTCGGCGACAGGACGGTCAGCAGCTGGCGGGCGGCGAAGATCTCGCCCGTGCGCACGTTGTCGGTCGTGCCGTTGCCGTCGACGTCCAGCCCCAGGCTCAGCGCGGTCGAGGCACCGGTGTCGACCAAGATCATGACGTCGGTGGTGCCGAGGGTGGCGACCGCTCCGTCGAGGGGGCTGGTCAGCTGCACCGTGGGCACCTCGCTGTCCGAGCGGCGGATGACGGTCACCGCCGCCTCGCCGGTCTGGCTGGCGTTGTCGGTGGCCACGGCCCGGATCGGCACGGTCGAGAGGTCCTCCCCCGCCGTCATCACGAAGTCGAAGGCGTAGGGGAAGCTGGTGTCGCTGCCCGCCTGGGCACCGTCGGCGAAGAAGTCGACGCGGGTGATGGTGCCGTCGTCGGTCACCGTGGCGGCGATCGTCACCACGTCGCCCTCGAAGTACTCCGCGCCCTCGGCCGGCGAGGTCAGGGTGACGGCCGGCGGTGTGTCGTCGGTGACGGTGAGCAGCACCGGCGTCGTCGAGGTGGTCTGGTTGACCGTGTCGCGGGCGCGCAGCACCACCGAGATCGGGTTGGTGACCGAGGCCAGGGGCGGCACGGTGAAGTTGAAGGTGAAGGGCGCCGTCGCCTTGGTCGCCACCAGGTCGCCGTCGCGCAGCAGGTCGACCTGCACGCCGACGTCGTCGCCGGCGGAGGCGGTGAACACCAGGATCGCGCCCTCGCGCACCACGCTGCCGGAGGGCGGCGCCTGGGTGAGGGTGATGGTCGGCGCCGCGTCGGGCACCACGGTAATCACCACGTTGGCCACCGCGGTGTTGCCGGCGCGGTCCACTGCCCGGGCGGAGAAGGTCGCCGGGGTCGCTCCGGCCGAGGCGAAGTCGGCCGGGATGGTGAACTGCGCCGAGTAGGGATCGGTGGTGTCGGTGGCGAAGAGGATGCCCTGGAAGGACAGCTCGACGCGGTCGATCGAGGCGTTGTCGACCGCCACGGCGGAGACCGTCAGGGTCGAGCCCTCGATGCGCGTGCTGCCGGCCGCCGGAGCCGAGAGGTTGACGATCGGCGGCGAGGCGTCGTCGAGCACCACGATCGCCACCGGCGCCGAGTCCCGCCGCTGGCCGACGGTGTCGAAGGCCGCGGCCACCAGCTGGATCTCGGTGACCCCCGGCGCGGTCAGGGCGGGGACGGAGAACTCGTAGGGAGCGGAGGTGTCCTGGGCCACCTCGACGCCGTCGATGTGGAGCTCGACGCGGGCGACGCCGCGATCGTCGGCGGCGGTCGCGGCCACCGCCATGATCGCCCCCTCGACGAAGGTCGATCCGGCCAGCGGCGCGGTGATCGACACCGTCGGCGGATCGTCCACCTGCACCAGCACCGGCACCTCGACGGTGGCGCCGGTGGCCGGCACCGAGCCGGTCACCTCGGTGACCAGGCCGAGGTTGGCGGGATGCGAGACGCGCACGGCGAAGCTGCCCACCGGCACGTTGGGGATGAGCAGGCGGCCGGCGGCGTTGGTCGAGCCGGCGGCGCTGAACTGCGTGCCCAGGGGATCGCGGCGGATCGACACCGGCGCACTGGCCGCCGGCAGGCCGCCGGGGAAGGTGGCCACCACGTCGACCGAGCCGACGCCGGCGAAGTTGAGGTCGACCACCGCGATGCCGCCGTCGGTGATGGTCACCGGCAGCACCAGACGTACCCCTGTACCGGGCTCGGTGGCCTCGACGCTGTAGTCGCCCACGGGCACGTCGGGGAAGGCGTAGCCGCCCGCCGTATCGCTGGCCATCGAGCGCTTGAAGCCTCCCGCGCCCTTGAGCTCGACGGTCACGCCGACGATCGGGAAGCCCGTGGAGGAGCGTACCGTGCCCTCGACCCGGCCGGTCGGCGGCATGGTGAGGTCGGCGAGCATGCTCTGGCCGCCGGTGGTGAGCACGGCCGAGGCCGAGGTCGAGATGCCGGTGCCCTGCGGGTGACCCTGAGTCGCCGAGAGGGTGTAGGTGCCCAGCGGCAGGCCCGGGAAGGAGAAAGTGCCATCCGTGGGGATGTTCTTGGTGACCGTGATCAGCTGGGTGGCGCCGGTGAGCTTGACGGTGCCCGAGCTGACCACCTCGCCGTTGCTGCGCCGCACGGTGCCGAAGATGGTGCCGGTGTCGGTGAAGACGATGTCCCGCGTGGCGGTCTGGCCGGCCCCGAAGGAGCCGGTATAGGAGGGCGACATCACCAGGGTGACCGGGTTGTCGGCCCTTGCCGTGAAATCGAAGCGCGGGATCACCACCGAGCCGCCGTCCGGGGCGAAGACGGTGTTGACCTGGTAGACACCGCTGCCGTTGGCGGTGGGCTTCAGCAGGCGCTGGAAGATCGGGTGGCTGCTGCGCACGAAGACCCGCGCGTTGGGCACCACCGAGACGCCGTCGCCGTTGTAGACGGTGCCGGTGGCGTTGCCGTCGAGGAGCGGCAGGGCCGGCACGGTGCCGACGCCGTCGGCCGGCGCCACGAAGTTGGCGATCGCCGTCAGCTCGGCGGCGGAGAGGCCGACCAGGGCCTCCGGCGGCAGGGTCACCAGCCGCTGGGCGGCGGCCACGGCGGCCTCGCCGGTCTCCTGGGAGACGAAGTGCATCAGCACCACGGTGCCCCCCGCGGGCACCGTCAGGTCCTCCCACACCGAGCGCAGCTGGCCGTAGGTGCTGGCGGAGTCGAGGGTGAGGGCGGCGGCGGACACCGCCGCCGGGGCGCCGTCACCGCCGAAGACGTGGGCGGTAGTCGGGAACAGCTCGCGCAGGGCCGAGGTGGCGGGGATGCCGCGCACGTCGACGATCGCCCAGCGGTCGGGGGCCGGCGCCGTCGGTCCGACCACCAGCAGGGTGTCGCCGCTCGAGGTGCCGATCACCTCCGGCGGGTCGTTGAAGCGGAAGCCGTCGCGCAGGTTCGAGACGAAGCGCAGATAGGTGTCGATGGCGACGTCGATCGAGATCGGGGCCGCCGTCGGGTTCTCGAGGATCTCGAGGTAGCGGGCGAAGTAGCCCTGCTGCGGCACGTAGATGCGGCGGGAGACGTTGAGGCCGCTCTCGTCGGTGCCGGTGAGCGCCGCCTCGCGGCCGGCCTGGCCGAGCGAGGAGCCGGTGGCGGCGAAGCGCCGGAAGGTGTCGTCCTGGCCGAGGGAGAGCAGGAAGCCGTGGCGGTTCTCGTTGTTGTCGCCGCGGAAGACGCCCTGGGTCGCTTCGACCAGGCCGCCGTTGGGGAACTCGACGGGATAGACGTAGTTGTTGGCGTCGTAGAGCCGGGCGAGGACCTGCAGGCCTTCCATCTGGACGTCGATGGTGATGACCTCGCCCTCGCTGGCCAGCACCCCTTCGCCGCGGCCCTCGAACGCACGCGGGTTGTCGCGGGCCAGCACTTGGACGGTGCCGGCGAGGATGCCGGTGGCGCGGTAGAAGCCGTTGACGTCGGTGGTGACGAAGCGGCTCTGGTTGTTGCCGAGGCTGGAGACGGTGACGCCGATGCCCGGGGCGGGATCGCCGTTGGGATCGGTGACCGTTCCCTGGACGGTGCCGCGGGGGGCGATCACCAGATCGCGGCGCACCACCTCGTTGTGGCTGACCAGGGGCACGGCGGGGTTCTGGGCCAAGGTGGTGCCGAAGCTGTCCTCCACCTCGAGCTTGTAGGTGCCGGCCTTGACGCAGCTGAAGCCGAAGCCGCCGGCGCCCGAGCTGGTGTTGGTCTTGTTGATGCCGTTGCCGGAGAGCCGGACGCGGAAGCCCGCGGCCGGGGTGACGGCGTCGGGCTGGAACACCGTGCCGACCACCTGGCCGAAGGGGGGGAAGCTGACGGCGGCGTTGCCGATGACGCCCAGCGAGACGCCGACGTCGACCATCACGCCGAAGCCGCAGATCGGCTCCCCGACCGAGAGCTTGTAGGCGCCGACGCTGGTGTTGCGGAAGCGGGCCACGCCGAAGGCGTCGGTATCGACCTGCTGGCTGAAGCAGCCGCCCCCCTGGCTCACCGGGTAGGGCGTGAGGGTGACCCTCTGGTTGGCGACCGGCGAGCTGTCGGCGTAGCGCACGGTGACGTCGAGGCCGCCGAAGCCCTTCAGGTTGACGTCGCGCACCTGGACCTCGTCCGGCTGAGACAGGAGGAAGCCGGAGAGGCCGCAGTCACCGTTGCTGGGATGGCTGGCGAAGAGGCCCGAGGGAATGCCGGTGGGCACCAGCAGCAGCTCGTAGAGGCCGGCGCCGTTGGCCGTGGCCGAGCGCCCGACCTCGGCGGCGACCACCGCGGCGCCCGGCACCACCGTGGTGCCGTTGGCCTCGAAGATGGTGCCGCGCACGGTGCCGGTGGAGCCGACCACGATGCGCACGTCGTCGCTGTCGCCGTCGAACTCGATGCGCGCGCCGGCGATGCCCGCCTTGGGGGCGAGGGGGTTGCGGCCGGTCAGCTTGAAGTTGCCGACGTAGACGCCGGATAAGCTGAAGCGGCCGTTGGTGCCGGCGATGGTCGAGGCGCTCTGGGGGAACACGTTGCCCGGCTCGCTGGCCAGGCTGACCGGCGCGTTGGGCACCGGCGTGTCGTCGGCCTCGACGACGATGCCGGTGATGGTGCCCTGGCCGATGTAGCCGATGTCGGCCCGCACCACCTGTGAGGTGAAGGAGAGGGCCGAGGTGGTGCGACCGCGGTCGCTGGCCGGGCCGGTGGCGGTCAGGGTCCAGGCTCCGAGGGGCAGGTAGTCGAGGCGATAGTCGCTCGACGGCTCGGTGGTGGTGTTGAGGGTCAGCCCGGGGCCGGCTCCCGACACCGGGACCCCGGCTCCCACCGGCGAGGCGCCGTCACGACCGAAGACGGTGCCGACAAAAGCGCCCGAAGCCGAGAGGGTGATGTCGACGATCGGTGCGCCCTGGTCGGGCAGCACGCCGAAGGCCCGGCCGCGCAAGGCCGAGCGGGGGTCGATGGCGCGGATCTCGATCGGTCCCGGGGGCAGGCGGTCGAACTCGTAGACCCCGGTGGCGTCGGCGTTGGCGTCGCGGCGGTCGACGCCGGTCAGCACGGTGACGCGGGCGAAGGGCACGGTGGCCCCCACCGGGTCGAAGATGCGGCCGGTGACCCGGCCGGCGACCACGCCGATGCCGATCGAGCCGACGTTGGTGGTGCCGCCGGGAGCGGGGGCGGTGGGGTTCGAGCGGCCGTCCTTGACCACGCCGTCGTCGATGCGGCGGGCGAAGATCGTCAGGTTGCCCTGGTCGGCGGGCACCCGCACCAGGGAGAAACGCCCGCTGGCGTCGGCGGTGCCGGTGATGCGGCCGAAGGCCACCACCGAGGCGCCGGGCACGGCCGCACCCTGGGCGTCGACCACCTGGCCGGAGACGCCGGTGGTCAGGTTGGCGATCAGGGGATCGATGCCGAGGGCGACCTCGAGACCGTCCTCGAGGCCGTCGCCGTCGGAGTCGGCCGAGAGGGCGTTGGTGCCCAGGGCCAGCTCACGACTGTCGGCCAGAGCGTCGCCGTCGGTGTCCGGGTTGGTCGGCAGGGTGCCGAGGGTGAGCTCGCGGGAGTCGGAAAGCTCGTCCGAGTCGGTGTCCGCGCTCGACACGTCGGTGCCGAGGTTGAACTCGGCGAGGTTGCTGATGCCGTCGCCGTCGGGGTCCTCCACGGCGTCGCTGGGATCGTTGGCATCGAGACCGTTGGCCGCCTCGAACTCGTTGGGCAGGCCGTCCCCGTCCGAGTCGTTGGGGATGTTCATGGTCAGCTCGATGCCGCCGACCACCCCCTCGTAGCGGGCCGATATGCGCACCCGGCCACGACCGGTGGCGCGCACCAGTCCCTTGGGCTCGAGCAGGCCGTCGCCCACCACGCCGACCGCCGGGTTGCTGGTGAAGAAGGTGGTGGTGCCACTGTTGGTCAGATCGACCATGTCGCCGTTGGCGAGCAGGCCGAGGACGGTGAGCTGGGCGGTCTCGTTCAGGTTGGTGAAGTTGGTCTTGGGTGACAGGACCTCGAGGGCCACCGGGATCGGGTCGACGTTGCCGAAGGCGATCGGCGGGGTGAGGCTGAAGCCGTTGGGCACCAGGTTGAACAGGCCGCTCTGGCCGTAGACCACCGAGCCGCCCTGCTCGCAGACCAGCCGGACGCGATGGGTGCCGCGCTCGAAAGGCACCGAGATGGCGAAGGAGCCGTCCTCGTTGACCCGCACCGTGCGGTTGAGCAGCGTGGCGGTGCAGGTCGGCCCGGTCTGGGCCTCGGCGGGAAGGGCAGCCGTCCACCACAAGGCGGCGGCCAGCCCGCAGCCTCCGAGCACCCTGCCCCAACTGAGCTTTTTCGCCATGATCCGAATCTCCGACTTCAGCGTCATGAACCCTCGCGCGGCATCTCTCGCCATCGCCCTACCCCCGCTCCCCCAAGGTCAAGCCCAGACGTCCCCCCCACTCCCCGACAGCCAGCTCCGATCGGCTCTGGAGCTCGACCAGGTGGCCCTTGGCGGTGGTGACCAACACCACGTTGAGCCAGTCCTCCTCCGGCAGGTCGAGGCTGCCCAGAGGCGTCACCACCTCGTCCTTCGGCCGGCACAGGCGGCGCACCGCTTCCAGGGCCGCCAGCTCGCGCAGCCGCAGAGCTCCTTCCAGACTGTGCTTCTTGGCCGGCGCGAGGCCGCCGGCCACCGCCAGCAGCTCCTTGGCGGCCTGCGAGCCTCCTCCTCCGGGCGCGGTCGCCACCCGCCACGCGGAGGCGAACCACTTGCCCGCGGAGGCGATGGCGAGGAAGCCGCGCATCGCCTCCACCAGCTCCTCGGGGCTCGCCTCCTGCCATTCGAAGCGGAAGCTCCCCGGGCTCTGCTTGGCCAGGCCTCGAGTGTTCGACAACCAGATCTGGCCGCCCCAGGCATGGTCGAGGAAGTAGTTGGCGCCCTCGACCCGCAGCTCGAGCGGCAGCCCCAGCTCGGGGATCGCCCGCTCGAGCAGGGCGCGGGCATAGGCCACGTCCTGACCGAAACGGGAGGCGTTCGAGGAATAACCCCACCAGGTCACGCCCTGGCGGATGGACACTGCGACGGTGTCCGGATAGCGCGCGCTCTGCCGGCTGTCGCGCTGCTCGAACGCGATCGAGACCTCGAGCAAACCGGACTGGCCCACCGCCGGGGCACCGCGGCGCAGGATCTCGACGAAGGTCGGGAAGACCTCCGGTCCGGGGCTCGGGGTCTCGCCGGAGAGCGAGATCTCGGTGAGGTCGAAGCCGGTGATCCCGGCCAGGTCCGGCACCTTCGGTCCGGACAGCGAGATGGCCACGACCTTCTCGGGCGGCGTGGCCTCGAAGCCGGGAAAGGCGGCCGGCAGCCGTGCCGCCAGGGCCACCACGGCCTCGGTGGAGAGCGGCTCGGTCGCGCGATAGGAGAAGGGTTCCGCCACGGGCTCGCCCTCAGTCCAGGAGGTGGGCGACACGCACGATCTCGATGCCCACGTCGTCGAAATAGCGTTGGATGGCGAGCGGGATGCGCGCGTCCGTCGGCAGGATGTACTTGATCATCGAGTAGTCGCCGACGTTGATCAGCGCCTTGCCCACCCACAGCTTGACGTCGTTGAAGGAGCCCAGGGCCTCGGTGGAGCGCTTGACCTGGTAGAAGACCCCGTTGGCCACCACGTCGACGTCGGTCTTGCCCAGCAGGCGCGACTTGATGCCCTTGCCCAGGAACTCCAGGGCCTGGCCCTGCTCCTTCAGGAACACCGCCGCCTCCAGCTCGTAGCGGAAACCGATGGCGCGCGGATTGGTGTTGCTCAGGGTCTTCGCCAGCTTCTCGAAGCCCGGCACGTCCGCCACCTTGCCCATGTCCTCGAGCAGCTTGGTGATCGGATAGCCGTTGGTGATGGTCGAGGTGTTGTTGACCACCTTCTTCATGATCCGCGCGTCGACCTTGGTCAGGCTCTTGGCCATCGCGTCGAGGGCCGCCTGCAGGGCCTCCGGGCCCTGGGCCGCCAGCCGCGCGGCGGCATCCGGGGCGATCTCGCCGAGCACCTTGACCGTGCGGCCGAGGGCCTCGGAGCCGACTCCCGCCGGGATGTTGCGGATGAAGGTCTCGAGCAGGATGCAGTCCTTGAGCGCCAGGGACGGCGAGCCCGCCGGCACCGGCTCGAGCGCTCCGAGCTGCGGCTCGTCGTCGTTGGCCGGGCTCGACAGCTGGACCGGCGAGGCGGCATCCGGGCAGAAGGCCTTGCGGGCCTTGGCGAATGCCTTCCAGGCGTCGTCGCTGGAAAGGAACTGGGAGAGCCCCCGGCCGAGCTCCGGGTTGTCCCGGATGGCGGCGAAAAGGGCCTTCTCGCCGTCCGAGAGGCTGTCCCCCTTCTTGATCACGTCGAGGAAACGTTTGACCCAGACCCGGGCGAGGGGCGAGTCGCCGATCCTCGCCACCACGGCCCTGGCCGCTGATATCGGGACGTCGAGGATCTCCCCGAAGCCGGGCGCGAACTCGGTGATCAGACCGATCGCCGAGAGGATCAGCTCTGGCCAGTTGACCGCGTCCGGGTTGAAGGCCATGCGCCAGAGGTTCTTGGCGATGGCGCCGATGTCGCCGACGATGAAGATGCCGCCGGCGATGTTGGCCACCGTGCCGGCGTTGGTCTGCGGATCGCCGCCGAAGAAGGACTGGATGACGTCCCAGACGGTGCTCCAGAAGCCCGGGTCGACCACCTGCACCTGGCCCTGGCCGTCCGCCCCGGCCTTGACCCCCAGGGCGTAGGCGGTCAGCTCGGACTTGAGGCCGAGGCCGTTCGAGGTCTTCGAACGGTCGGCGCTGGCGGTGCGGAAGATGCCGAAGGCGACGCTCTGGACGCCGGTCTGGCCGGGGACGAACTCGCGGCGCACCAGCGAGGAAGTGCCCACGCCAAGGCCGGTGGCCCGCACCTGGAAGCTCGCCGTGCCGCCGGCGCCGATGGTCACCTGGCCGGCGCCGTCGAGGCCGCCGAAGCTGACCAGGGCGAAGCCGCCCACGGAGGTGTCGATGCGCAGGTCGTCGACGTGGCCCGCAAAGCCGGCGCCGATCTGCACCGGGGAAGTGTTGTTGCTGACGCCGGTGCCCGAGACCGGGGTCGAGGCTTGCTGGCTGCCGACGATCACCCGCAGGTCGCCGTCGGCGAGCTGTAGCTCGACGTACTGAAAGCTCCCCACCGACAGGGTGGCCGTCGAGGTGACGGTGGCGGAGCCGCCGCCGTCGGTGGTCACCTGGCCGCGCACCCGGCCGTCGCCCAGCACCTCCAGGCTCCAGGCCGAGCCCTTGGCCACCAGGGTGGCGGCATCGACGCTGGCCGGCCGCACCCACATCGCCACGCGGAAGCTCTCGCCGAAGTCGAGAGCCGCCGTGTGGGCGATCGAGGCCACGTCGCCGGTGCCGAAGAGGGCCGAGGCGTTGCCACTGTTGGCCACCGCCGTGTCCAGCGTGGCGCCGCCCAGATCGAGGGACAGGCCGCCGAAGACGCCGGGCACCACGCCGCCGGTCTCGCTCTCGAAGGTGAAGGCCTCACCGGGCACGGCGCCCGAGACGCCGACGGTGATCACCTCGCCGGGGTTGCCGGTGACGGTCACCGGCGTGACCCCGAAGAAGGGGATGGTGACCACCCGGCCGTCCGGATGCGTGACGGTGGTGGTGCCGTCCTCCCCCGCCCCGGCCATCAGGAAGCGCCGCTCCACCCGCACCGGGTTGTTGACCGAGGTGAACTCGCCCTCCCACACCAGCATGCGATCGCCGGCGTTGGCGGTGACCACCACTGTCCCCGGGGCCGCGCCGACGCTGCTGAGCGTGGCCGAGGCGCTGCCGCCCGAGACCACCGGATCGCCGACGATGGTGCCGTTCGAGGCGGTCCAGAACACCGGGGTGCCGTCCTCGGCCGAGAAGCTGGCGGTCAGGCTGGCCGAGCCGCCGCCATCGATGTCGATGGTGGAAGTCGAGCCCGAGATCGCGCCGCTGACCCGCCCCACCGAGATGGTGATCGAGGCGGTGGCACCCAGGGCCGAGACCACCACCACCTGGTCCAAAGGCTCGTTGGGCGCCTCGAGCACGGCCTGCGCCGACCCGCCGACGGTCTCCTCCTGCACCGAGCGGAAGCCGGCGCTCGAGTCGTTGACCAGCCACGAGACCTCCGTGCCGTCCTCGACCACGTTGCCGGCGCCGTCGACGATCTGGGCGGTCAGGGTCACGACTCCGGTCGAGTCCGAGAAGTAGGAGCTGCGGTCCGCGCTCAGGCTGATCGAGCCAGGGTTGCCCGAGCTGGTGTTGTAGGGCTCGGTCTTGACCTTGAAGTCGACCTCGATGTCTTCTTCGAGCCCCGGTGCCTCGATCCGGAAGCGGGTCAGCGTGGCCTCGACCTTGGCGGTCGAGCCCGGGCTGGAGGGCATGGTGATGCCGATCGGCGCCAGCCCCTTCTCGGTGGTCGCCGAGGAGGAGCCCAGCGAGGCCGAGCCGTCGGTGACGCTGAACTCCACGGCGGCGCCGTCCTCGACCGGCTTGGTCTCCTCCGGGTCCTCGAAGCTCTTGTAGAAGACCGAGGCCACCGTGGCGTCCTCGGTGTCGTCCGCGGTGACGCCGTAGTCCTCGTCCGGCAGGACCTCGAAGTCGAGGTCGATGATGGTGGCGAAGGCGGAATCGACGATCGGCTCCTGATCGCCGTTCTCGTAGGAGAGCTTGAGCTCGGTGCCGAGCGGACCGCTGCTCGAGGCCACACCCTCCACCCAGACCATCTCCGGCGGGGTCTCGCCGTTCTCGAAGTTCCAGGTCTTGGGCAGGGAAACCTCGGTGCCCTTGGTCTCCTCCTCCCAGACCTTGACCGAGCCGCCGTCGCTGCCGGCCTCGAGGGTCAGCTGGCCCTGCTCGATGCCGTCGTCGACGTCGATCGTCAGCTGGACCAGCTCGTTCTCGTCGGTGACCGAGCCCGCTTCCTCGTTGTCCGGCTGGTCGTTCTGGTTGTCGTCGTCGTCGTTGACCACGAAGAAGGCGCCCGGGTCCTCCTCGTTGGGCATCGGCTCGTCTTCTTCCGGCAGCTCCTTGAGCACCAGGTCGACGGTGATCACCTTGACCGTGATCGTGTCGGTCTGCGAGCCGCCCGAGTCGCACTCGTCGCAGGAGACCGTGACCGTGACCTCGTAGTCGCCCGGCTCGGCGTACTCGTGCACCGGCGACGCCTCGTCCGTGGTCTCGCCGTCGCCGAAGTCCCACTCGTAGGCGAGATCGCAGTTGGCCTCCGCCTCGGCCTCGAAGAGCACCTCGCGCTCCTTGCCGACGACCGCCTGCTCCTCCTCGCCGTTGGCGGTGGCGGTGACGCTCTCGACCTCCTTGGGCTCGCAATTGCCGCCGCTGCAGCTCTCGCACTCGCCGCAGCGGGGCATCGGCTGGTTGTTGACGCAGACCGTGCAGGCCGAGGGGTTGCAGGTGCCCGAGGGTGGGGCCGGCGGCGTGGTGCAGCCGCCCCAGCCGGACTTCGAGACGCCGAAGCCGGGACGCGAGACCACCGACAGGCCGTCCGGCGTGACCTCCGCCGAACCGGCCGAGACGTACTCGCCCATGTCGTGGTCGAAGCTGAAGATGTCGACCACCGTGCCGGGCTCCTCGCCCATGTTGGGGATCTGGATCCGCGCCGGCGGGTCGAAGTGCGCTCCCGGCGGCTGCACCGTCCAGGCGAGCATGAAGCTCGAGCCCATGGGAGCGATCATCGGCACCTTGTCGTAGTGCACCTGGGTGATCGAGACCATGCCCGTGCGCGAGCCGTCCGGGAAGGAGACCGAGTTGGCGAACACCGTCAGCGAGCCGCCGGGGATGCCCGCGATCGGCAGCACGACGTCCTCCGGGCCGCCCACCAGGCGGGCGTTCTCGGTGTCGATCGGCAGCATGCGCACCGGCATGCCGATGGTGTTGTCTTGGCCGCTGACGGTGTTGAACTCGAAGAAGAGCACCGGCCAGGTGCCCTCGCGCGGAGTGGTGCGGCCGTCGGCTTTCAAGTGCACCGTGCCCACCGGGGTGCCGGGCAGGACGAAGCGGCCGTCCGCCCCGGTCACGCTCGACACCGCGGTATCGACGATCGACATGGTGACGCCGGGCACCGGCTGGTCCTCGTTGTCGAGCACGATGCCGGAGACGCGGGTCTCGGCCTCGGCGCCGGTCGACAGGCCGGTGATCACGAACAGGGCGGGCGGCTCGGTCAGGCCGGGGAACACCGCCTTGACCACGTGGGCGTCGATGCCCACCTCGGGGCCGAGGGTGAACGGCATCGCCGCCTTGCCTTCGGCGTCGGTCAAGGTGGTGATGGTGGACAGGCCGTCGAAGTGGCCGCCGCCGACCATCACCGAGTAGGTCACCGGCACCCCGGGCACGGTGTTGCCCATGTCGTCGAAGACCTGGGTGAGCAGGGGCTTGGGCATCGCACCACCGGACGCCGCGGCCAGGGCACCGGTCTGGTTGTTGCCCACCAGGCGGACGATCCGGTTCGGGGTCAGGTAGCTCGCCGAGGCGCAGAACACCACGGCGCCCGGGAAGCCGACCGAGCCGACCTTCACCTCGTGGTTGCCCTCGCCGGCCCGGGAGCCGACCCGGAAGCTCGCCTGGGCGAAGCCGAGCTCGTCGGAGACGGTGGTCACCGTCGCGCCGGTGCCGCCGGTGGCCGACAGGATGCCGTCGCCGCGCACCACCTCGAAGCTCACCGTGCGGCCGGCGAGGGGGTTGCCGATCAGGTCGGTCAGGCGCACCACCAGCGGGTTCGCCAGCTCCTGGCCGACGGGCGCCGACTGGCCGTTGCCGGCCATCTCCTCGAGCTTCTGGGTGGCGCCCTGGAGGTAGGTGACGCGGATCGAGCTGCGGCCGACGTTGCCCACCGAGTCGGTGCCCACGGCCTCGATGACGTTCTCGCCCGGCTGGAGCAGGAACTCGTCGACCACGTAGCTCGCGTGGTCGGTCTTGGCCGCCACGCCGTTGACCTGCACCGCCACCGCCACGGCGTCACTGTTCGACGAGCCTGGGTCGTTGGTCTCGCCGGTGACCATGATCACGCCCGAGGTGGTGACGAAGCCGTCCGGCGGGGTGGTGATCACCACCTGCGGCTTGATCGAGTCGAGCACCACCGAGACGGTGGCGGTGCCGATGCCGCCGGCGCCGTTGCGCGCCACCACGGTCAGGGTGTTCGAGCCCTCGACCAGGTCCACGCCCGGGACCGAGAAGGTGCCGTCGCCGTTCACCGTGCCGGCGACGCCGTGGACCTCGACCGTCTCGGCGGCCGGGTCGACCGTGCCTTCGAGGTCGACGGTGTCGTCGCCGGTGAGGAAGCCGGTGGCCGGCGAGGTGATCGCCACGGCGAGGGCCAGCTGTAGGTCGAAGGAACGGGAGTCGAAGCCGGTGTTGCCGTCGGCGTCGGCGATCTGGGCCGTGACGCGGTGAGGGCCGGCGTCGAGGGGCGGCGGCTCGCAGGTCGCGGAGAGTGGCCCGGCCTGACAGGAGGTGCTGACGTCGAAGCTGTCGACCGTCACCTGCAGCGTCGTGGTCACCACGCCGGTCAGGGCGTCGCTGTATTCGACGGTGATCGTCGGGGTGGTGTCACCGATCACCGGCGAGACGGCCGGAGTGGTGATGGCGATCTCCGGCGGGAAGTTGTCGCGGGCGGCGAGATCGAAGGTCAGGGTGGCGGTGCCGCGGTTGCCCGCGCGGTCGGTGACCCGCACCTCGACGGTATGGCTGCCCTCGACGAGGAGGGGCGCGCAGTCCACCTGGGCGGCGCCCACGGTGCAGCCGCCGACGATCTCGTTGCCGTCCACCCGCACCGAGACGCCGCCGGCGCCGATCCCCGCGAGGTCGTCCGAGAAAGTCGCGGCGATCGCCGGCTGGAGGGTGCCGATGACCTGCGTCGTCGCGGGCTGGGTGATGGTCACGGCCGGCGCCACTTCGTCGAGCACCAGCTGGAAGGCATTGGCCAAGGTGGCAACGTTGCCGGCGCGGTCCGCGGCCACGGCGGTGAGGGTGTTCGGCCCCGCCGCCGCCCCGATCGAGCAGCTGGCCTGGCCGGGGCCGAAGGTGCAGCCGTCGGCCACCGAGAACCCTCCCGACAGCAGGTCGAGACGGCTGAGGTCCAGCCCGGAGTCGGCGTCGGAGTAGCCGAAGGCGGCGGCCACCAGCGGCTCCCGCGCGAAGACGTTCGGCGCCGGGGCCGTCCAAACGATCACCGGCGGCACGGTGTCCAGGTCGTAGAGGAAGGAGAGGGTCACCGAGCCGAGGTTGCCCGCCACGTCGGCGATGCGCGCCTCGAGCTGGCGGGGGCCCTCGCCGATCGCCGGGTTGCAGCCCGCGGTGTCGACGCCCACGGTGCAGGTGCCCGACACGTCCACACCGTCGAGCAGCAGGACGAAGCTCGCCGGCACCACCCGCGAGTCGACCTCGGTCCAGGCGACCGTCACCAGCAGGGGCAGGTTGGTCACCACCACCGGGCCGGCCGGGCTGGTGAAGCCGAGCACCGGGGCGGCGGTGTCGAGCACCAGCTCGAAGCCGCCGGTCGCCGTGCCCAGGTTGCCCTGGGCGTCGCGCACCGAGGCGGTCAGGGTGTGCTGCGCGGAGCCCAGGGCGGGCGGAGCACAGCTGGCGCTGCCGGCACCGGCCACGCAGGTGGTCGAGACGTCCAGGCCGTCGACCAGCACGGTCAGGGTGGTGGGGTCCACTCCGGAGCCGTCATCCGAGTAGCTGAGGACGATCGACGGGCTCGCCTGATTGATCACCAGCCCGGTCGGCGCGGTGATCGCGATCTGCGGCGGGCTCACGTCTTGGTTGGGGATGACGAAGCCCTGGCTGGCCGTGGCGCCGTTGCCCGCCAGGTCGGCGATCTGGGCGGTGGCGGTGTGCAGCCCGACCGCGAGCTCGGGGGGCTCGCAGGTGGCGTCGCTGGCGGTGACGGTGCAGCTGGCGGTGATCTCACCGCCGTCGACGAAGACGTGCAGACTGGCGAGGTCCACGCCCGAGCCGCTGTCGCTGTAGACCACCCGCACGGTGGGGCTGGTGTCCCCCGGCGGCAGCGGGTCGATCGGCGCCGTGAAGGTCAGGCTCGGCGGCGTGGTGTCGCCGGGGATGACGGTGAAGGGCTGCGAGGCCGCGGCGTCGTTGCCGGCCAGGTCCGAGACCTGGGCGGTGGCGGTGTGGAGGCCCGGCGCCAGCACCGGCGGCTCGCAGGTGGCGTCGGCCGCGGTCACGACGCAGCTGGCGGTGATCTCGCCGCCGTCGACGAAGACGTGCAGGCTGGTGAGGTCGATGCCCGAGCCGGCGTCGCTGAAGGTCACCCGCACGGTCGGACTGGTGTCTCCCGCCGGCAGCGGGTCGATCGGCGCCGTGAACGTCAGGCTCGGCGCCGTAGTGTCGTCCAGGGCCGGCAAGCGGAAGGTCACGCGCAGGCGCGGCTTCGGCTGGTCGGCGTGCTCGCGGGAGGCCCAGCGGGTGTTCGGCGAGCCGCCCCCGGCCGGGTCCATGCGCAGCAGGAAGCCGTGGTTGGCCACCCGCAGCGGCTCCGGAGCGAGGTAGGCGCCGAGGCTCGGCAGCACGCTCCAGGTGCGCTCGCCGCTGCCGTTGTTGAGCACGGTGAGGGCCGAGTCAGCGGTCGGCTCGAAGGTGCCGCCCGACCAGGGTGCGGCACATTGGGTCTGGCCTCCCGGGCTCTCGTCGCTGGGGCAATTCCAGGTCGCATCCTCCTCCAGCCAGGCCCGGCCGAGGCGGTGCACCGACACCGCCCGGCCGGCGGCGCCGAGGTTGCGGGCGCGGTTCAGCCAGAGCAGCAGCGAGGCCTCGTCCAGGTCCACCTCGGTGCGCGACGCCAGGCTCACGAGGTCGGCGAGGCCGAAACGCACCAGAGCCCGGTAGTCCGGCCCGGAGCGGACCTCGAGCAGCTCACGGTCACCGTTCCTCTGGTTCGGGTGGTTGGCTTCGAGGGTGGTGTCGGCCTCGGCGAGCAACTCGCGGGTGTGCGGGCCGGGGGTCAGCAGTAGGTCGAAGGGCCGCGACGCGTTGGTGACGTTGCCGTCGAGGTCGGCGACGCTCGCCACCAGCTGGTGGGGCCCCTCGGCGAGGTCCTGGTCGAGCGAGCATTCGACGCCCGCCGCCCCGGTGACGCACAGGGAGCTGAGGTCGGCGCCGTCCAGGGTGACTGTCAGGCTCGCGGCGTCGATTCCCGAGCCACCGTCGCTCCAGGCGAGGCGGATCGTCGGCCGGACCTCGCCGACCACGAAGTAGTGGGCTGGGGCGACGAAGGAGAGGGCCGGGGGCACGGCGTCGGTTTCGTAGGTGACCGTGAGGTGGGGCGCGTCCGCCGCCGCCCCCTCGCGGGACACCGAGGTGAAAAGGGCGCCCGAGCCCTCCTGGCGCAGCTTGACCAGCCAGCCGAAGTTGGTCTCGGTGCCGGCGAGGAAGCTCTCGAGGTCCGCCAGGGCCGGGAAGGCCACCCGGCCGAGGGTGCCATTGCCGAGCACCACGGTGGCGGTGGCGGGGTTGTCGAAATCGCCGCCGCCCCAGCTCTGGGCGCAGTCGCGGTTCTGGTCGGAGAGGTCACTGTCCTCCGGGCAGGTCCAGGTCACCGCCGCCTCGTTCCAGGCCCGCTCCAGGCGGTGGAGGCGCACGTCCGCGCCAGCGGCCGGGAAGCCGCCCGCCGCGCTGACGGTGAGCTCGACGGCGGCGCTCTCGATCAGGGCCTCGGGACCCAGCTCCGTGGCGAGGGGGGCCAGGTCGAAGAGGAAGATGGCGCGCGCGTCGTTGCCGACGTCGTGGTGATCGACCGAGCCGAAGTTGCTGTGGGTCTCCCCGGGGCCGCGCAGGAGGTTGGCGTCCGCGGTGGCATCCAGGTGGATCGTGAGGCTCTCACCCGCGAGCGGTGAGCAGAGGACGAGGAGCCCCAGGCAGGCTCCCAGCAGGGGCTTCGGCCGGCGGATTGCGCGCATCGACTCCTCCCGAAACAACCGGATCACTCCAACCACTACGGCGCAGGACCTGGAGGTCCTCGATCACGACTCCAGCTCGGTCGGCGAACGAACCTGGACACCGCGGACCCAGAAGACCCAGCCAGAGGTGGTTCGAAACGACCGGTGCAACGCAGTGAGAGGACAGAAGTCTAGCCAACGGCCATGCAGAGTCAAGTGGCTTCATGCAAACAAGGCGAAACAACCGAGGCGGTGCCGAGTCGGGTCTCTGGCCTGCCCTGGCGACGCCCTGCTCCGACCCGAGAAGAGGGAGCCATGCCCCATCGCTTCATGGCACATCGATTGCTCACTTACCCCCATCGGCCTGGAGAGCCGCTTGCGCAGCGCCATTTCGACGTGACACGAGCGCGAGCCGGCCCCCTTCTCGTCGCGGCGATGACCACCACCCTGACCGAGCTCGAGCCCGAGATCCAGGCGCAGGCGGCGCAGGTCGACCGCCTGCGCGCCGAAGTCGCCAAGGTCATCGTCGGCCAGCGCTACCTGATCGACCGCCTCCTGCTCGCCCTGATCGCCGACGGCCACATCCTGGTCGAAGGCATCCCCGGCCTCGCCAAGACCACCGCCATCAAGTCCATCGCGCGGGCCTTGACCAGCCACTTCGCGCGCATCCAGTTCACCCCCGACCTGCTGCCGGCGGACCTGCTCGGCACCGAGGTCTACCGCCCCCAGTACCACGACTTCCAGGTCAAGCAGGGGCCGATCTTCACCAACCTCCTGCTCGCCGACGAGATCAACCGCGCCCCGGCCAAGGTGCAGAGCGCCCTGCTCGAGGCCATGCAGGAGCGGCAGGTCACCCTCGCCGGGCGGACCCACCCGCTGCCCGATCCCTTCCTGGTCTTCGCGACCCAGAACCCGATCGAGCAGGACGGCACTTATCCCCTCCCCGAGGCACAGATCGACCGTTTCATGCTCAAGCTTCGGGTGACCTATCCGAGCCGCACGGAGGAGCGCGAGATCCTGCGCCGCATGGCCACCCGCCACGTGCCGGAGGTGGCGCCGGTGATCGGTACGGTGGAGATCGCCCAGATGCGCGAGCTGGCCGACGGCGTCTACCTCGACCCACGGGTCGAGGACTACATCGTCGACGTGGTCTTCGCCACCCGCGAGCCGGCCCGCAGCCGTCTCGCCGAGCTCGAGAGCCTGATCGAGGTCGGCGCCTCGCCGCGGGCGACCATCTACCTGGCTCGCGCGGCTCGGGTCCACGCCTTCCTCGCCGGCCGCGCTTTCGTCACCCCCCAGGACGTCAAGAGCGTCGGCCCCGACGTGCTGCGCCATCGGGTGCTGCTGTCCTACGAGGCCGAGGCCCGGGACCTGACCAGCGACGATCTGCTGGCCAAGATCTTCAACACCGTCGACGTGCCGTGATCGCCGGCCCCTCTTCCGCCCGCCTCTCCCCCGAGCTCCTCGCCCAGATCAAGGCGTTGCACTTCCGTACCCGCCGGCTGGTGACCGAGACCTTCGCCGGCCGCTACGAGAGCGCCTTCCGCGGCCGGGGCATGGAATTCGACCAGGTGCGGGAGTACCAGCCGGGGGATGAGGTGCGTTCCATCGACTGGAACGTCACCGCTCGCACCGGAGCGCCTCACGTCAAGCTCCATCGCGAGGAGCGGGAGCTGACCGTGCTGGTGGTGGTGGACGTCAGCCGCTCGGGCTCCTTCGGCTCGACCGGGCGCCTGAAGCGGGAGATGGCGGCGGAGGTGGCAGCCCTGCTGGCTTACACCGCCATCGCCAGCAACGACCGCGTGGGCCTGCTCGCGGTCAGCGACCGCGTCGAGCTCTTCGTGCCACCCAAGAAGGGCCGCGGCCACGGCTGGCGCCTGATCCGCGGCATCCTCACCCTCGAGCCCGAGGGGCGGGGCACCGACCTCGGCCTGGCCTTCGACTTCCTCGGCCGCGTGCTGTCCCGTCGCTCGGTGGTGTTCGTGATCTCGGACTTCTTCGCCGAGGGCTACGAGACGGGGCTCTCCCTCGCAGCCCGCCGTCACGAGCTCGCCGCCGTGGTGCTCACCGACCGCCGGGAGGAGGAGCTGCCGGCCGTGGGCCTGCTGGCCCTCGAGGACGCCGAGAGCGGCGAGGTCGCCGTGATCGACAGCTCGGACCCGGACGTCGCCCGCCACCTCGCCGCCACCGCGGAGCGGGAGCGCGAGCGCCGCCGGGCCCTGCTCGCCTCGCTGCGGGTCGATCACCTCGAGCTCGCCACCCACCGGCCGCCGATCGACGACCTGGTGCGCTTCTTCCACGCCCGGGAGGCCCGGCGGCCACGATGACTGCTCCCGACATCCGCGGCCTCAAGCCCCTGCTGGCTCCGACCCCCGACCCGCTCTGGCCGTGGCTGGTGGCTCTGGCCGCCGCAGCCTTGCTCGGCGCGCTGTGGGCCTGGCGCCGGGCGCGCAGGCTCCCGGCGGCCCCGGCGGCGGCGCCCCACAGCCCCCGACGGTCGGCCTACGAGGAGGCCCTGCTCGGCCTCGCCGAGCTCGCCGCCGTCGAAACTCTCGATCCCGCCGCCGTCCGCCGTCTGCACTTCGAGCTCTCCGAGCGCCTCCGCGCCTGGGTCGAGGCCTGCTTCGGCGTCAACGCCACCGACCTGACCACCGAGGAGATCGTCGCCCGGCTCACCGAGCTGCGCAGCCTGCCTCGTGCCCGCACCGAGGAGCTGGCGAACCTGCTCCAGGCCGCCGACGGGGTGAAGTTCGCCGCCGAGCCGGCCAGCGAAGGGGCCTGCCGAGCGCGGGTGGCGAGCGCCCTCGCCTTCGTCGAGGCCACCCGCAGCGAAGCCCTCGAGGAGGCGGCATGAGGGGGCTCACCTCGTGAAGGAACTGATCTGGGCCGATCCCTGGCTGCTCGCCCTGGCCCCGCCCCTGGCCGTGGCGGCGCTGGCAGCCTGGCGCCGGCGGCGTACGCCGCCCACCCTCGCCTACTCCCAGGTCTCTCGCCTCTCCGGGGCACCGCCCTCGCGCTCGCTGCGCGCCCGCTCCGGGCTCGCGGGGCTGCGCTGGGCCAGCCTCGTCTTGCTGGTGGCGGCCCTGGCCCGGCCCCAGCTCGCCGAGCGGCTCACCCAGGCCAGCGCCGAGGGCATCGAGATCGTGGTCGCCCTCGACACCTCGGGCAGCATGCGCGGCCTCGACCTCGACACCGAGCAGCCGATCCCGGCCCGCCGCGACCGCCTGACCATCGCCAAGGAGGTGATGGCCCGCTTCGCCGCCGGCCGGCCCAACGACGCCCTCGGCCTGGTGATCTTCGGCGAGCAGGCCTTCACCCAATGCCCCCTGACCCTCGACCACGGCGTGTTCCGCGGCCTGCTCGAGAAGGTGCAGATCGGCGTCGCCGGCGACGCCACCGCCCTGGGGGCTGGCCTGGCCACGGCGGTCAGGCGCCTTTCCAGCACCCGCGCCCGCTCCAAGGTGGTGATCCTGGTGACCGACGGCCGCAACAACGGCGGCGCCCTCTCCCCCGTCGAGGCCGCCGAGGCCGCCCGCGCCCTGGGCATCCGCGTCTACACCGTCGGCGTCGCGGGCCAGGGCAAGGCCCCCTTCCTGGTGCCGAGCGCGTTCGGCGACCAGATCGTCTACCACGACGTGGATCTCGACTCCGAAACCCTCGCCGAGATCGCCCGGCGCACCGGCGGCGCCTTCTTCCGGGCCCAAGACGCTCGCGCCCTGGACGAGATCTACCAACGCATCGACGGCCTCGAGAAGAGCGAGCTGGTGACCTTCTCCCGCCTGGAGACCGAAGAGCGCTTCCCCTGGCTGGTGCTGCCGGCCCTGGGGCTGCTGCTGGTCGAGATCGGGCTGGGCGCCAGCCGCCTCGCCACCCTGCCATGAGCGCCTGGAACCTCGCCGCGCCCGAAGCCCTGGGCTGGCTCTGGCTGGTGCCGGCGGCCGGCGCCCTCTACGCCTGGAGCGCCCGGCGCCGCCGGCAGAGGCTGGCCCTCTTCGCCGACACCGAGCTGGGCCGCCGGCTGACCCGCGGCCTGTCGCCCCGGCGGCGGCGGATCAAGGTCTCTCTGGTGCTCGTCGGCCTGAGCGCCGCGGCCTTCTCCCTGGCTCAACTGCAGTGGGGCTTCGAATGGCAGGAGGTCGCCCAGGCCGGGGCGGACCTGGTGGTGGCGGTCGATCTCTCCGAGTCGATGCTCGCCGAGGACTCCGGCGCGGGGACGCCCCTGTCTCGGCTGGAGCAGGCCCACCGCGAGGTGCTGGACCTGCTCTCCCGCTCGCCGGGGGACCGCATCGCCCTGGTCGCCTTCGCCGGCACCGCCTCCCTGGAGTGCCCCCTGACCCGCGACCACGGCGCCGCGGCGGTTTTCCTCGACAGCTTCCAGCCCGACCTGCTGCCCTTGCCCGGCTCGGACCTGGGCGCGGCGCTGCGGGTGTCCCTCGGCGCCTTCTCCGGCGGCCCGGGGCGCTCGCGCTCGATCCTCCTGGTCAGCGACGGCGAGGACCACGAGGGGGCCGCCCAGAGCGCGGCCGCCGAAGCCGCGAGGGCCGGCGTGCCGATCTACACCCTCGGCGTGGGCGGCACCGCCGGGGCCCCCCTGCCCCGGGCCGACGGCAGTCTGCGCCGGGACGCCGGAGGGGAGCTGGTGCTCTCCCGTCTGGACGAGAGGAGCCTCGGCGCCCTGACCGCCGCCAGCGGCGGCCTCTACCGCCGAGCCGTGCCCGGCGACGAGGACCTCGAGGCCCTGCTCGCCCACGGCCTGGGCCGGGATGGCGACGCCGCGCGGGAGAGCGGCGAGCGGCGCCGCCGCTTCCACCACCGCTTCCAGTGGCTGCTCGCCCTGGCCGTCGCCGCCCTGTCGATCGAGCCGTGGATCGGGGAGCGCGGGAGGGAGGGGGAATGAGAGCCCTCACCCCTGCCCCTCTCCCGACCCACCCGCTCCTCCCGCCCGGGCGGGGGGTTCCGAAGGCCGCTACTTTCCCCGTCGTCATTCCCGCGAAAGCGGGAATCCATCTGCTCCGGCACGGTGGAAGAAGGATGGATTCCCGCTTCCGCGGGAATGACAGACCCGAGGGGCGGACACGTGGGTCCGCCCCAAGGGCGGACGGGGCCTGGCCTTTTCTGGTAGGAGCGGACCCACGTGCTCTCCCTCTGCTCTGGAACCCCTCTCCCGGGCGGGAGGAGCGGGAGGGTCGGGAGAGGGGCAGGGGTGAGGGTCCCCGGCGGGCGCACCGCCGGGCGCCCCTCCTGTTCCTCCTCGCCCTCCCCGCCCTGGCCGGGGCTCCAGATCCCTGGCAGGCCTATGGGCGAGGGGACTTCCGGATCGCCCGGGACGGCTTCGAGGAGCTGGCCCGCGAGCGACCTGGCGACCTGCGCTTGGCCGTCGACCTCGGCAGCGCCCGCTACCAGGAAGGCGACTTCGCCGGTGCCGAGGAGGCCTTCGCCCGGGCTGCGCGCTCGGCGCAGCCCGAGGTCGCTGCGCAGGCCCTCTACAGCCTCGGTAACGCCGTCTATCGGCAGGACCGCCTCGAGGAGGCCATCGGCCACTGGCAGCAGACCCTGAACCTCGATCCCCGGGACGAGGACGCCCGCTTCAACCTCGAGCTGGCCCGCCGTGAGCTCGAGCGGCGACGAGCCGAGCAGCCGCCCCGGCAGCCACCCGCCGGGGAGCCGGCGGCCACCGTCAGCGAGCGCGAGGCCCGGCGCCTCCTCGCGGCCCTCGGCGAGCAACGGCCGACCGCTCGTCCGGCCCGGCAGGCGCGCCGCACGGCCTCTGGAAAGGACTGGTAGGAGCCTCCGATGACTCGTCTGAGCCCTTGTGCCCGCCGTGCCCTGCTGCTGCTCTTGGTGGTCGCCGCGACCGAGCGCGCCGCTGCGACCGAGCGCCTCGAGGCGAAGCTCGAGCGCACCCAGGTGCCGCTCGGTGACCGCGCCCACCTCACCGTCACCCTCCACGGCCTGGCCCGCTCGCCGATGCCCCGTTTCCCCGAGGTCACCGGGATCCGGATCCAGCTGGTGCGCCAGATGACCCGGGTCGACCTCACCGGCACCGGCGAGCCCAGCTTGGTCTTCCTCTATTTCGTCGAGGCCGCCACGCCCGGCATCTACCAGCTGGGGCCGATCACCCTGGCGCTGCCCGGTCGTGAGCTGACCGCCGAGGCCCTCACCCTCACCGTGACCGAAGGCGCCGCCGCCCTGGCGCCGGCCGAGCTCTTCACCAGCGCCACCGTCTCGACCACTGAGCCCTTCGTCGGGCAGCAGGTGCTCTACACCTGGCGCCTGTTCCGGCGCGTGCGCCTGGTCAAACCGCGACTCGAGCCCTACCGCTTCGACGGCTTCCATTTCGAGGAGCTGGGCGAGGTGGCGGACTACGAGACCACCGTCAACGGCCTGCCCTATCTGGTCCACGAGCGACGCGTCTCCCTCTTTCCCCAGCGGGCCGGCAGCCTGGCGGTCACCGGCCCGACTCTCCATTGCGGCGTGGTCACCGGCCGGCGTGGCGCCGACCGGCTGATGGACGGCTCCTTCGGAGGCTTCACCCCGGAGGCGCGGCGGCTCCCGACGGCGCCGGTCACCCTCACCGTGCGCGAGCTGCCCGCGGCGCCGGAGGGCTTCTCGGGGCTGATCGGCCGCTTCGCCTTCACCGCCACGCTCTCGAAGCAGGAGCTGCGCGTGGGGGACTCGGTGATGTTGCGCCTCGCGGTCAGCGGCAACGGCCTCTCGGAGCTGCTCCACGAGCCCCAGATCAGCGGCCTCGCGGGCTTCAAGAGCTACGCCGAGAAGCCGGTGTCGCACACCCGGCGCAACGAGAAGGGCATCACCACCGAGCGGGTGTACTCACGCGCCCTGGTGCCGCTCGAGGCCGGGCAGGCGGCGATTCCCGCCGTGCCGCTGGTCTATTTCGATCCCGAGGGAGCTGCCTACCGGCGCACGGCGAGCAAGCCCCTGACGCTCTCGATCCTGCCGGCGATCGAGACGGCGGCGCGCACCTCGGCCGCGGCCGTGATCCCCCGCCAGTCCCCGGCCACGACGACTCTCGGATCGCCCGAGCCGCGAGGCGATGGTGAAGGGCTGTCCCTGCCCCAGGCGGCGGCGGTGGCCACGGCGGTCCTGGTGCCCTCCCTGCTGCTGCTCGGCCTGGTGGTGATGCGCCGCCGGTCGATCCAGGTCCCCTCTGCCGAGGAGCTGCGCCGGCGGCAGGCCCTGACCACGGCCCTCTCGCGGCTGGCCGAGGTCGATGCCGCGCTGGGCGGCGGCCCGTCCGGCGACGCCTGCTGTGCGGCTTCCCGCACCCTGCGCAGCTACCTGGGAGATCGGCTGGGTTACGAGGGGATGGCCGCCACGGCCGCGGAGACCGCCGCCCGTCTGGCCGCAGCGGGTCTGCCCGAGGACCTCCGCCGCGAGGTCGAATCGACCCTCGCCGCCCTCGAAGCCGGCCAGTTCAGTCGCGGCTGCCAGGGAGGACCCTGCGCCACCGCCACCCTGCGCCTGCTGCTCGAACGGCTGGACGCGGCGAGCGGGGGGGTCTGAGGGCTACTTGCCGGCGTAGACGGCGGCCAGCTTCTCGCTGAGCCACAGGTTGGTCAGCGTCTCGGTCGAGATCCCGAGCTGCTGGGCGTAGGAGGACATCCGTCTGGCGAGCTCGGGCTCGATCGCCGCTAGAAAGGTGCGTCTTTGGAGATCGACCTCGAAGTCGGCGCGGCTGGTTCGATCCGCAAAGTCCGCCAAGTCGTGTGTGTCCCAGAACTCCGCGGCCTCGGCGACAGAGCCAAATCGTGCCGGGATCTGCTCTTCTTCCCTAATCGTCATGGAGCCTCTTTTCCCGCCGTGTCATGTTTCGGGCGCTGACCACCAATGCTTCAGACGTTTTCTTGTACACGAAAAACACGATCAAATGCCGACCCGCTGCCGTGCGCCCCAACGCGGCGTAAAGATCTTCGCCCTGAATGTCGCCGGCTTCAACCCTGCGAAATGCGGGGCGCGAAGCGAGAACCTCCTCGACTTCCTCAGGGGCCACTTGGTGCTTGCGGTGGAGCTTGTCCACAACCGCTTCAAGCCAGATGATGCCCTGGATTCTCATGATTTGTCAGCGGAATTTAGTCCGATTCTGTCGGTCTTCTCACAGCCAGTTCTCGATCTCGAGGCCCTCGAGGCGTCATGGGGGAGCACGGGGACGCCGCCGTGGATCATCTCCTCGAGATAGCTTCGCGACCCCATAAGCCATCTCGTGGATCACGACAGCTGCGGTTGCTAGTTCCCCATGGTGGTCATCGAGCTTGGCCAGAACACGGGACTCGGGCGCGGTCGCAGGAGCTCGGACAGGATGTTGGTGTCGAGAAGGAAACGCGGCCTCATCAGGAGAGGTCCTTCCCTGGAGAGGCGTCTCGGGCGGCGCCGAAGACGTCCGCCGGGTCGATCGCCAGCTCCTCCAAGTCGAACCGTGACCGGAAGCGGCGGTAGGCTTCCCGGAAGTCGGGGAGCTGAGGAGAGAGCCGTTCCCAATCCGCAGCGCCGACCAGCACCGCCACGGGCCGGCCTCGCCGCGTCAACTGCACCGGCCCACCTTCCTCTGCCTCGTGAACCGCGCGGCTCAACAGGGTCTTCGCTTCGGCGATCGAGTAGCTCCTCGCCACAGAGGCTTCTTTCCTGGCCATGTTCCTGGCCATCTTAAGAGCCATTGCTCAGCGCTACAAGACGGCGAGCGAGATATCCTCTCGGGCGCGACCAGACCGAGAGGAGGGCCGGGGATGGACTTCGAGCCGAGCCAGCGGAGTCGCGAGTACCTCGAGAAGGTGCGGCGCTTCGTCGACCTCCACGTCGAGCCCGCCGAGGCCGCCTGGAGGCAGGAGCTGCGGGCGGCCTGCCCGGACGGCGACTGGCGGCGCTGGCGGGTGCCCGCCCGGGTCGAGGAGCTCAAGGCCCGGGCGCGGGAGGAGGGTCTCTGGAACCTCTTCCTCCCCGACCCCGACCTCGGTGTCGGCCTCTCTACCCTGGACTACGCGCCGATCGCCGAGGTCATGGGGCGCAGCCCCTTCGCACCCGAGGTCT
>JBIOYC010000170.1:0-7479 GCA_044869955.1 Thermoanaerobaculia bacterium
TCCTGGCCGCCTGCGGGGCGCTCCAGCCGGTTCCTACTCACCTCGCGGCGGATCGCGACAGGCTGGGCCCACCCGCGGCGGCTCGAGAGCGGCTCGTGGCCGAGGCCCTGACCGGGCTCGACCTGGCCTCCGGCCGGGTGCGGGTCACCCAGGCCGCGGCACCTTCCGGGCACATCGCCGACGCTCTCGAGAGGGTGACCACTCTTCTGGGTGCCGGAAAGCCCTACGAGGCGATCGCCGACGCCGCCGTCACCGTCCGCGCCTGGCCCGGCGAGCCCTTGGCCTATGAGCGGCTCGCCGCGGCGCTGCGCTACCGCTCTCTGCTGGTCGAGGCCGAGGCCAGCCTGCGCACGGCCCTGGACCTCGATGGGGCGAACGTCGAGCTGCGCTACCAGCTCGGCCTGGTGCTGCAAGGCCGAGGGCAGCTGGGCGCGGCCGTGGCCGAGTGGCAGGCGACCCTCGAGCGCTCCCCCCAGCACGGCCCCTCCCACGCCCGGCTGGCGGTGGCCTTCTTCCTGCTCGGCGACCACGGCCGCGCCGCCACGGAGGCGAGGCTCGCCGAGCGGTTCGGCACCCCCGCCCCGCCCCAGCTCGGGCCGCTGCTTTCGGGGCAGCCCGCGCTCGCCGTCGAGGGAGGCGCCGGGATCCTGCCCCAGGCCCTGCCGCCGGTGCGGGTGGACGCCGGGGGCATCAGCCAGGCGGCCGAGACCATCCTGGCGACGGGCGACGGGCTGGCCCTGGCCTCGGCCTGGAACGACCTGCGCCAGGCCGGCCCCGGCGGAGAGTGGCGGCTGGGGGTGGCGACCAGCCTCGACGGCGGTTCGACCTGGACGGATCGCATCCTGCGCGCCCCGGGGGGGCTGGCCGACGACTTCGAAGGGGATCCGATGGTGGCCCACGACCCGCGCACCGGCAACCAGTGGGCAGGCGGCATCCTCTTCGGCTACGTCCACCAGCGCCCCGGGGTGCTCTACCTGGCGCGCCGCCAACCGGGGACCCAGAGCTTCTTCCCGGCCGTGACCGTCCACGGCGCGAGCTTCATCGACAAGGCCCTGCTCGCCGCCGGGCCGCGGCCGGGCTTGCCCAACACCACCCGCCTCTACGTCACCTACAACCTGGGGCTCCAGCGCTCGGACGACCTCGGCGCCACCTGGTCGGCGCCGGTGCCCTTCGGCGGCGGCATCGGGCCGATGCCCCGGGTGGGACCGAACGGCGGCCTCTACGCCGCGGACTGGGACGGCAACCTCGAGCACCGGCTGATCCGCAGCCTCGACGGCGGCGTGACCATCGACCCGCCCCGCACCCTCGCCACCCGCCTCGACCTGTGGAGCACGGCCGAGACCTCGCACGTGCCGGGGAGCTTCCGGGTCGCTCCCCTGCCCTACCTGGCGGTGGACCCCAACGACGGTGCTCTCTACGCGGTCTACGCGGACTCGACCGGCACCAGCGGTGGCGAGGAGAACGTCGACCTCTACTTCACGCGTTCCAACGACGGCGGCCAGAGCTGGACGGTGCCGCGGGTGATCCACGGCGACTCCACCCCGCCACGGGACCAGTTCCACCCCTGGCTCGAGGTGGGCGCGGACGGCCGCCTCCACCTGGCCTTCTTCGATACCCGCAGCACGCCTCAGCTCGACGCCGACGCGAACGCCTTCCTCGACGTCTACTACGCAACCAGCGGCGATCACG
This sequence comes from Thermoanaerobaculia bacterium, assembly GCA_044869955.1. Classification (GTDB taxonomy): domain Bacteria; phylum Acidobacteriota; class Thermoanaerobaculia; order Multivoradales; family SZUA-115; genus CALMKX01. The sequence goes on from JBIOYC010000170.1 coordinate 1,690, forward strand.
GCGACACCTGGGCGGAGATGCGGGTGACCCCCCAGCCCTTCGAAAGTCAGTTCGCCGCCTGGCCCGGCTTCACCGATCAGTTCGTGGGCGACTACATCGGGATGTCGGTGGTCGGCGACCGGGTCTTCCTGCTCTACCCGTCGACGGCCAACGGCAATCTCGACGTCTTCTGCCAGATCCTCGACTACAACCTGATCTTCGCGGACGGTTTCGAAAGCGGCGACGTCTCGGCCTGGGACACGGTGGTGACGGGGGCGGCGCGGTAGGGAGGCGAGGTGCCAACCACTTCGGGACGCTGCCCCGGATGTCGCCCCGAGCGAAGCCGAGGGGCCTCTTCAGGCCGGCGGCCGAGGTGCCAGCCAGTTCGGGGGCCAGCGGCTAGAATCATGGCTCCCCCCCACGGACCTTCCCCCGTGCACCCCGCCCTCAGCCGCCTCGATCACCGCCCCTGGCCCCTACCCGCTGGCCGTTGGACCTGGCGGCAGGCTTGGTGCGATCTGCTGTTTGCCCACTGGCCGGTGCCGGCGGCCCTGCTGCGGCCGTTGGCCCCGCCGGAGCTCACCATCCAGGAGCACGAGGGCACCTCCTGGGTGGGGGTCGTGCCGTTCCGGATGGAGGGGGTGATGCGCCGGCCCCTGCCGGACCTGCCGTGGATCTCCGCCTTCCCGGAGATCAACCTGCGGCTCTACGTCGAGAAGGATGGTCTCCCGGGCGTCTGGTTCCTGAGCCTCGATGCCACCAACCCTCTCGCCGTCCTCGCGGCGCGCCGGTTCTTCCACCTGCCCTACTTTCGCGCCGACATCGCCTTCTCCGCCGACGGGGAGGAGATCGTCTATCGCTCGAAGCGGCGGGGAGCCGGCGCGGGCGGGACGTTCCGAGCGCGCTACCGGCCGATCTCGGAGCCCTACGAGGCCGCCCCCGGCACCCTGGAGCACTGGCTCACGGAGCGCTATTGCCTCTACGCGCGCTCGCCGGCCGGCCAGCTCTTCCGCGCCGAGGTCCACCACGCCCCCTGGCCGCTCCAGCGTGCCGAGGCCGAGATCGACGAGAACAGTCTCTTCGCCGGCCACTTCCCAGCTCCGGCCGGGCCGCCGGCCCTGCTCCATTTCGCTCGTCGCATCGAGGTGGTGATGTGGTCGCCCGAGCGGGTCGGGGCCTGAGGAGCCACGGGCGTTCGCCCAGGCTTCGAGGAGGACCCTTCCCCCTCGTGATAGCGTCTGGAGCTACTTTTTCGCGACACGACGCTTCACCTTGGCAGCCTTCATTTGGAGGGAGGACTCATGAATCGTCACCGGAGGTGTGCTCGTTTCGGCCTCACCGGAGGCATTGCAGTCGCCTTGCTGATGCTCCCGGTCGGGGCACAGTCTCAGACCTCGGTGGGCTGTCTGGCATCTGCCGTCTTGGGTGACCCGGAAGGCACACTGGGGATCGGCTGCGGATGTCACGATGGCTCCGGGCAGCTCGACGGCGGCTCCGGCGACTGGGCCTGGGCCTCGGGGCTCGGCGGCGTGACGGCCCGGGCACTGCCAGGCATCGTCTGCCACATGAACGTGGGCAACATCGACAACAACCAGTACGGCCTCAAGATCGACACCTGTGCCCATCTCGAGGGGCGGGCAGCCGAGGTGAGCGGCGCGGGCTGCGACACGATCACGGTCGTCGAGCTGATGTCCGGTACTCAGTGCGCCCAGGCCTGTGCGCCGGGTGAGCTCACGGGTCCCGACACCGAGGCATGCCGTCTGTGCAAGGGTTGCCCGCCGGAAGGCGACCCCGGTCCGACCGGAATGGCCGACTCCTGCGAACGCCAGGCCTCCGTGGTCTGCCCAGCGGATCAGTACGACGTCTACTGTGCCGAAGCACCGGCCTCGAGCGTAGGCTGTGACTGCATCTGCCAGAAGCGGGGGCCATGCACGACCCGGGGTCCCGAGTGCCAGTACCACGAAATACGCGTCGAAGACCTTTCGTGGACCGACTCGGAGAACGTGAGCCACCCCTGCGATGTCGGCAACTACGCCTCCTGTACCACCTGCACCGATCCCTACGGTGGCCCCAGCATGGGCCATTGCGTGGTCCACCCATCACACTGCAACGCCTTTCTCGTCAACCCCAGCGATCGCACCAGCTGTCTGGAGGGCTGCTCCTCCCCGCTGGTCCAGCTGGCTGCTGCCACGATCAGCGGCATGGACTACCGCACCATGTCAGGCGACTTCAACTGCACTCCCCACGCCACGCCCTGCGAGACGCTGGGCGGAGTCGCCGAGTGTCCCTGGCTCGACGCGGGTGACAGCTACGACGGCATGGAGATCTGCCCCCAGAGCAGCGGTACGGCGGCGGTCGGAGCCGGCGGCTACGGTGGCGGATCTTCACTCGGAGGTACGGGCGTCCCCAACTGTGTGCTCGACTTCGTGCTTTCCAACCACTGTGGCTGTGGCGAGACGGCCGTGGTTTGGAACAGCGCCTTCGGTTACGGCGACCATCGCACCATCATCTTCGGCGCGGCTGCTCAACCCACGGTGGAGATCGTGCCGGGCACCAGCCACCGGCTCCTCCACGGGCAGTACACCTTGCTCGTCTCCGACGGCAACACCGTTGGACCGATCCACTACAGCTCACAGGGCTTCGAGGGCCCGCTCGGGAGCTCGTGCGGAGCCGCCGCTTGGTGCGGCAGCGACCCGCCGAGAGGCTTCATCCTGAGCCATACGGAGAACTGCTGGTCCGAGCACCAGGCCCGGCTCCGGCAGCCGGCCGGCTGCTTTCAAGAGGGCAAGGCCCTGCTCTGCGGCGAGGCTTCCGCCTGGGCGGTGACCATGGGCGCGAGCCAGTCGCATGGCGCCGACACGGCCGACTCGGCCGGTGCGGACGCCAGTGCCGGGGGCGGCGGGCAGTGGAGCGCCGACTGCGATCGGCAAGACCGCGTCGTGGACCTGCGTCGAGCGACCGCCATCGACCTGATCTCGGATCCCTTCTGGATGCGAGCCAACGCGGACGCCAACTGCACGGCGAACCCATCGCCGCCGCTGCCGGATCCCGGCCTGGTGTCCCCGAACCCGTGAGCCGGGGGCCAGGGTCCGGGTGAATCACCGCCCGGACCCCTGCGGCGGCAGCGCCCATCGCCCCGAGGTGCCAGCCTTTTCGGCGAACGACCGGCTACCCCTTGAGGAGCCTCACCGTCGTCCCTCTCTCCGAGTCAGGTCCGCCAGGAGGGCGGCGGCGAGCCCTGCCACGGCGCCGGCCAGATGCACTGCCGGGACAACGGCAATCCCGGTCGGCAGGGCCCCCGCGAAGAGCTGCCGGCCGAGGGCGAGCTCTAGGACCACCTTCAGCACAAAGCCCCCGGCCGCCAGCAGCACGAGCCAGCGCGCCCCATCTCTGCCCTCGATCCACAACCGGGCCGCCAGGGCCAGGAACAGGGCCGCTGCGAGACCGGAGCTACCGCGGAAGCGCGCGAGGCTCGGCGAAAGCAGGTGCACGGTGAGCGCGATCGATGGCAGCGCGAGGGCCAGGGCCAGGGCTACCGCGCGCCGCTGCACCGTCCGTTCGAGCCAGGTGCCGAGGAGCGCGATGGCGCTCAGGTCGATCACGGCCATGCGCGGCGTCCAGTGCACCAACTGGCCGGTGACGAGGCGCCAGGCCTCGCCCCGCTCGACGCCCCCTCGCAGGTACTCGAACGGCTCGGGCGACCCCAGACTGAGCGCCGCGGCCGCCGCGACCACGCCGAAGGTGAGCCAGGGAAAAGGGGCTCGGCTCACCGCGAGGGAGTGGGTCCCCGTGCCGGGCGCCGCCGGCCCACGAGCCAGGCCAGCCCGAGCAGGCCGGCGAGAGCCATCTCGAAGGGGCCGAAGGCTCCCGAGCCACCTCCCTCGCTGGTGTTCACCTGCTGGCCCGCAGCGTCGTAGACGGCGATCCGCGGGGTGCCCTGGCCGCGCACGGTGCCGCTCTGGCTCTGCTGCTCGAACGCCTCGAGAGCCGCCCCGAGGTTGACGATCAGATCGTCGGTCGCCTTGGCGAAGCCCTCGGTGGAGAAACGGCGGCGTTTGCGGGTCTCGTTGAGCGGGCTCGAGCGACCGCCCACCGTGCTCTCCCCGGCGGCCCGGAAGAGCAGGGCCCGCGAGGGGATGTCGTAGATCACCGCGTCGACCAGGGTGCGGACCTCGTTCTTCTCGCCTTCGATCAGCAACGGTCCGATGACGGTCAGATAGGTCCAGGAGACGCGCGTGGACTCGGTGAACTGCGCCTGGTCGTAGGAGACCAGGACCATCAGGTCGATGCCGAGCGTGGCCCGCAGGCGGTCGAGGTTGGTGAAGCCTCCACCCGGCGTGAGGTAGAGCGACGGCACCACCTCGATGCTCCCCACCCCCTTGGCCTTGCGGAACGCCGCCGCCACCTTGTCGAGCAAAACCTGCCGCTCCGCCTCGGTGAGGCCGCCGGTCTCTTCGCCGTAACTGGCAGTGCCTCCCGGCGCGAACGCCAGCCCGACCCGCACCGGCAACCGCAGGGTGACGTCGGTGGCCGCCGCCTGCGCGGCGGTACCGCTCGGGTAGAGGAAATCGAGGGCGCTACTCGACCGCCGGGCGGGGGCGTAGCTGGAGCAGGCGACCTCTAGGGAGAGCAGGAGGATCAGGGCAGCCAGGCTGAGCCGCGGCATGGGCACCTCCAGTGGCGGGTTCGAGCGAGGGCAGTGGCCCGTGATCCTAGCAGGACGCAGAATCCACGGGATGCCTCTCCAGACCCTCGGGCCAGCGCGGCGGAGAGCTAGGCCGGCGACTTGCGCCGCATCCACAGGGACCCGAAGTGGGTGTCGAAGTCCTCCGCCTCGACCGGCCGGTAGGCGGGGATCACGGCCCGCAGGAACGCCTCGTCGTGATGGCGCAGCAGCGGTGCCGAGAGCAGGATCTCGAAGCTCGAGTTGAAGGCGAGGAAGGCCTGGAGCAGCATGGCCTCGGTCCAGTAGGTCGGCCAGCGGGGAGCGAGCACGTAGCGGTCGGGGGGGTAGGGGACGTTGAACGGGAAGTGCACGTCGTGGACGTGGACCAGCACCCCCGGTCGCAGCCGCGGGATCACCTCCAGGTAGAGGTAGGGCACGTCGCCGTCGATCTTCACCACGTGGGTCGAGTCGATGAACAGCAGGTCTCCGGCTTCGAGCTCGTCGAAGGTGTCGAGCCCCACGTCTTGCACTTCGCGGGCGATGATCTCGACGCCCGCGAGGCGAGCGAGGCCGGCGAAGGGAAAGGGGTCGATCGAGGTCAGGCGCAGGGGCCGGCCCTCCTTGCCGTTCGCCTCCCCAGCGCGCTGGAGGTAGAAGGAGGAGAGGCCGGAGCCCACCTCGATGACGCGCCGCGGCCTGGCCTCACGGACCATCAGATAGAGCAGCTGGGCATCGACCTCGGTGAAGCCCGGGCCGTAGAGGCTGCGCTTCAGCTCCTGGTAAGGCTGCATCTGCTGCCACTCGGCGCCGAAAGTGGCCACCAGCGAGCGGATGCGGGCCTTCATCGCCTCGAGGTCGAAGTCCACGCCGACCATGCCGCTGGGACGCTGCCAGCGCTCGGCGTTGCGCTCGAGGGAGGCGATGACCGGCAGAGGGGAGTAGTAGTCCCCGGTGCGCGCCACGTTGAAGCCGAGCGCGTTGACCGCCTTGATCAAACGGCGAAAGGCCCACCAGTAGGCGCGTTTGAGGGGGCTTCTGGGAGGGGAGGCAGTCACGGGCATCGCACCCTGGGTGCTCGCGGCGTTTTGGCAGGCGGGTGCATTGTATGCCGACATGGCAAATGCCCCCGCGCTGCCCCTTGGAGT
>JBIOYC010000171.1:0-6644 GCA_044869955.1 Thermoanaerobaculia bacterium
CGCCACACGGCCGCGGGCTCCACCTCGCCCACCCGCTGGCGCAGCCCGCTCGGCAGGTCGGAAAGGTCGATCTGCTGCCAGGCCGCTTCGGGCTCGGGCGCCACCTCGGCGGCCAGGCCGGCGGCGAGCACCAGGTAGCGGGCTTTGACCTCGGCCGTGGGCACGATCGGGTCGAGGCGCAGGGAGGCGCTCCCGCGGGGCAGGGTCTCCGTGGAGGTCAGTACCAAGTAGCCCTCGCCGGCGAGCTGGCGTTTGCGCTCCACCACCAGGTGCCCGGCTGCCGTCGCCACGGGCACGGCGTCGCCCTCGTCGGTGGCCACCAGGTCGATCGTGCGGCCGGCCGGCACATCCACCTCGAGCCGGCCGAGCTGGCCACGCAGTACCTCGTAGAGCACCACGTCGTGCCGGCGGGCGCTGTCACTGCCCAGCTCGACCAGGGTGACCACCATCGAGCGCACCAAGGCCGTCTCGGGGGCGCTCGCGGCGCTGCGGCGGGAGACCTCGAAGACTCCCGGGATGCCCCGCGGTGGCGCCAGCTCGAGCCGGCGCCGGCCGGCGTCCACCGCATCGGCAGTGACCACGGCGCCGGGAGCGCTCCAGCGCTGGTCGGCCGCGAGCTCCACTTCGACCGTGGCGAAGGGGGCCTTGGCCAGGGGCAGCTCGAAGCGCCGCAGGCCGAGCTGCTCCTGGCTGGGCGCGTCACCCTCGACGATCACCCGCCAGGTCCCCGGCTGGGTGGCGACCAGGGCCGAGGCTCCGTTGGCCAGGCGGGTGAGGCTGGCGCCGGTGGCCGGCTCGAAGGAAGCCGTCTCGGCGAGGATCGGCCAGGGCAGGAGCACGGGAGGCGGGACACTGCCCCGGGCCTCGATCTCGAAGCGAGTGGTCAGCCGGGCGCCGTCGCCTTCGAGGACGAGCCGGCTCTCCTGCCGGGCGATCCACGAGGAGGGGCTTTCGACGACCGCCAGCCGGGCTCTTTCGCGGGCCTCGGCGGCCTCGACCAGGGCGAGGTACTGGGCCAGGCCGAGGGTGACCTCGCCGGGCGCCGGCTTCGCGGCGGCGAGTCGGGGAGTCGCCGTGAGGGCGAGCGCCAGGAGGGCGAACGGGAGCTTGAAGGTGCGTGCGGTCATTGCCAGACCTCCTTGGCGACGATCGTTTCGGTCTCGAGGGTGAGCGGCGGCAGAGTGCTGGCCAGGGCGCTCCAGCTCGCCTGGAGCAGCGTGTAGCCGGGGGGCGGGGCGAGGAAGCCGGTGCGTTCGTCCCGCTTCACGGCCAGGGCCTGGTTGAGGCGCTGGGCCAGCTCGGAGGCCTCCTTGGTGGCGGCCATCTGGGGCGGCGGCATCACCTGGCCAACCCGACCGGCCTCGGTGAAGCGATAGCGCCGCCCGCCAGGCAGGAGCAGGCGGGCCTCGACGCGGGTGGCCGGCGCCGAGAGCTGGGGCAGGGGAACGGCCAGGCTGGACCCGGTGAGGGCCGAGGCAGGCACCAAGGCTGCGACGTAGAGCACCTGGGCCCGGGGCAGAGAGGCGAGCGGTAGCACCCAGGCGCCGCCCGCCTCGCCCGGCACCACCGGCAGGCCGTCACGGCTGGCGGCCACCAGCGAGGCGCCGGCGGGCAGGGTCAGGCGCAGATCCGTGACCCCGGCGCTGCGGGTCTCGGCCCAGACCTGGTAGAAGGCACGGCCGCCGGCCCCGAGCAGCACCTCGACTACCAGGCGGTCGACCTGAGCAGCGAGCACCTCGGCGGCCTCAGGCCAGGTCACCTGCCAGCGCGGTGGCGAGTCGGCGGCGGGGAGCAGCAGGCCCTCTCCCGGGGCCTGGCGGAAGGCCGCTGGCAGCGCTTGCTCCTGGCGCGGGTCGGGGCGGCGGGCGGCGCCCCGGTCGAGGGGCTCGAGCAGGCCGTCGCCGGCTAGAGCCACCTTGGCCACGGCCAGGGTGCGCACGGCCTCCCGGGGCCACAGCACGGTGCCCTCGAAGGTCGCGGCAGCGTCCGCTGCCAGCTGGACCTGGGCGGCGAAGGTGCCGGAGACGGGAGTTCGCGGCACCAGCTCCAGCTCGCCCCCCTCGATCCGCCAGTCGGTGCCTTCCGGTCCGACGTCGATCACTTCGAAGCCGGCCGGCAAGCCGAGACGCAGCCGTTCCAGCTCGCCCTCGAGCACCCGCGCCTCCACCCAGGCCTCGAGCTGTCGCCGGGTGGGGGTGGCGGTCAGGGCGGCGGTCGAGGTGGCCTCGAAGCGCAGGGGCTGCTGCGCGCGGTCCGGCAAGGGCGCGTCCCCCGAGAAGGTGAAGGTCAGGCTGGCTCCGGGCTCACCGGTGAACCTCCACTGCCGCGCCGTGCCGGTCCTCAGCACGGCCCGAGCGCCCACCTGCACGCCCTGAGAGCCTTCGGGCAGGGTGATCGCCCCCGAGACCACGGCCGCGGCCGGTAACTTGAGGGACAGGTGAGAGCGCTCGCGCGTGGCGGAGAGATCCCGAGCGACGGGGAGTAGGCTCTCCAGCACCAGACGATGGCGGCCCCGGCCGGAGAGGGCCAGGCGCCAGCCGTCAGTGGTCTCCTCCAGCCGGCCCTGGGCGCCGCCCCAGCTGGCGGCCACGAAGGAGCCGGTCGAGGGTAGGGTCAGGGACTGCCAGCCATCGGCTTGCACCACCACGGTCAGCTCCTCGCGGAGACGGGCTCGGCCTTCCTCGACCACCAGGTCGAGGTGGGCGGCTTCGAACGAGACCGTGACGGGGGGAGGGGCAGGGGGCGGCGGTGAGGCCGTGGCGCGGCTGCGCAGGTCGAGATAGTCGGGCAGGGGCAGGGTCACTTCCTGGGCGGCGCCGGGGAGGGCCGAGAGGGCCAGGCTCCACAACGCCACCAAGAGGACGAGAGGTCCCGCGGAGGAGGGCTTGCGCCTTTTCGTGTTCATGGCCTGGCCCCAGGAGCAAGCTCCGGGCCAGGGGAGGGATCGCTGGACCTTTGCCGCATTTCATCATGGACTGGTATGATCGGGCTCGTCCCCCGACCATCGAAACAAGGAGGTGCCCTATGGCTCGTCTCCCCGCGCGTGGCTCCGCTGTCTACGGGATGGTCCTGGTTGCCCTCGCCCTGGTGATGCAGGCACAGAGCCCCGACCTCACCGAGGTCGGTCTCCACGTTGCTGCCCCGCTGGCGGAGCAACCTCTCGGCGCCGCGCCGATCCCGGCCAGCTTCGACGAGGTGGTGGTCTTCGCCACCAACAGCATCCACATCAAGAACGACTCGGTCGTTGTGTGGGGAGACCTGGTGGTCAACGACGCCAGCCCCGGTCCGGTCCTCAGCTCCGGCGCCGAGCTGACCATCGGGCCCCACGCCACGACTCCCGGCGGTCGCGCCCTCAAGGCAGACAGCGTGCGGATCAAGGCGCAGACCTCGATCGGTGGAGACGTCCACTACAACGACCTGGTCAACCAGGGCACGATCGGTGGCTCGACGTTGACGCCGCTCGCCCTGCCGGTGTTCGCCTTCCTGCCCGCGTTCCACACCGGGACTCCCGGGACCCTGGACGTGCTGATCCCGGACGACCAGACGCAAGCGGTGGCGCCAGGAGCCTACCGGCTGTTGAGCCTCGGTGCTCGGGCCAAGGCGATCCTCTCCGGTGGGGTCTACGACTTCGCCGAGGTCGCCACGGGGACGGGCTCATCGCTGTGGTTCGATGCCCCCTCCGAGGTGCGCATCGCCGGCCGGCTGGCGACGGGTACTGACGCCGTGGTCGGCCCGGCACCGGGCGCGCCCATCGACGCCACCCACGTCGTCTTCTACGTCGCCGGCATCAACGGCACCACCGGCACACTCGGTGACAGTCCCAAGACCGCCGAGATCGGCGTGCGCAACCAGGTGACGGCCAACTTCTACGCGCCCAACGGCACGCTCGAGATCGAGCAGGGGACGATGGCGACCGGTGCCTTCCTGGCCCGGGACGTCGAGGCCGGCCCGCGGGCCACCTTCACCCTCGAGAGCACCTTCTTCAACCGCAAACCCCTGGCGCTCGACGACAGCTTGACGGTCGACCAGGGGGGTAGCGTCTCCCTGCTCGATTCCGGTGAGGCCAGCCTGCTCGCCAACGACTCCGACCCGGACGGCGGCATCCTCACGGTGTCACCGGCGCCGCTGTCGGGCCCCAGCTCCGGCGTGGTGACCTTGAACGCCGACGGCACCTTCAGCTACACCCATGACGGCTCGGACACTGCCCAAGACAGCTTCGTCTACGAGGTCTGCGACGAGGGCTTCCCGGTGCTGTGCGCCTCGGCCACGGTGGCGATCACCATCGTGCCCGCCACCTACACCGTCACCGTCAGCCTCGCGGGATCGGGCTCGGGTCAGGTGACCAGCACACCGGCGGGCATCGACTGCGGGGCGACCTGCAGCGCCAGCTTCGCCGACTCCCAGACGGTGGTCCTCACTCCGCTCTCGGATCCGGGCTCCGTCTTCGCCGGCTGGAGCGGCGATCCCGGGTGCGCCACCGGTACGGTGAGCGGACCGGCGGACGTCAGCTGCATCGCGACCTTCGACCTCTTCGGCACGGCGACCCTGACCGTGGTCAAAGACGGCACGGGGGAAGGCATCGTGCTGAGCGACCCGGCGGGCATCTTCTGCGGCGCCACCTGCTCGGCCACCTTCGGCCAGTTCGCGCGGGTGGACCTGGTGGCCGAGGCCGCCGCGGGCTCGGTGTTCGTGGGCTTCGGCGGTGACCCGGACTGTGCGGACGGATTCCTCTCGCTGGGCTCGGCGACGACCTGTGTGGCGACCTTCGACCTGCTGCCGCCGCCTCCTCCCAGTTGGCGGCTGCGGGTGGTACTGATCGGCGGTGGTGGCGGCACCGTGGTGAGCAGCCCACCTGGCATCCTGTGCACCTCGGACTGCTCGGCGGTCTTCGCGGGCGGCACCACGGTGACGCTGGGAGTTCGGTCCGAGCCCGACTCGGTGTTCGTCGCCTGGGGTGGCGACTGCAGCGGTACGGATTTCTCGACGACCGTGCTGGTCGACGCCGACAAGACCTGCACGGCGGAGCTGGTCGTGCCTTAGCCGGCTGGCTCGGCCGGGCCCTCGCGGATGCGCCTCTTGACCAGGGGAAGCAGAAGCAGCCCCGGCAGGGCGAGGAGCGAGGTGAAGAAGAAATAGCCCGTGTAGCCCCATGCCTCCACTCCGAAGCCGGAAAGGGCTCCGGCGAGATCCCGGGTGAGGGAGAAGAGGGCCGAGAGGAAGGCGAATTGGGTGGCCGCCATGTCCTTGTCGCAGAGGTTCATCAGGAAGCTCAGAAACGCTGCCGTGCCCAGGCCCTGGGTCAGGGACTCGACGAAGGAGGCGGTGTAGAGGCCCGGCCGGCCGGCGTTCAGGGCCGCCACCGCGACGTAGCCGAAGTTCGATAGCAGCTGGGCGAGGCCCAGCCAGAGCAAGGCCCGGAAGATCCCGAAACGGGCCACGAACAGGCCGCCCAGGATCGCCCCGACGATGGAGAGCCAGAGGCCGCCGATGTTCGAGATCGGCCCGACCTCCGAGGTGAAACCGCGGTCCACCCAGAAGGGCTCGACCATCTGGCCGAGGGCGTTGTCCCCTACTTTGTAGAGCAGCCCGAAGAGCACCACCGGCAGCATCTGCCAGGTGAAGGCCCAGCGCAGCATCGCGGGGTTCAGGAACGAGACCACGAAGAGCACCACCGAGAGGGCAGCGAGCACTTTGAAACGGGTGGGCCAGCCGGCCCAGAAACCGAGGGCGACGAAGGCGAGCACCAGCAACCCGAGACCGACCCTGGCCCAGACCAGTCGGCCGGTGGGGAGATCGGGCTGCGCCAATTCCCTGGGGCGCTCCACGCGCGGACTCTTGAAGGCGAGGATGCCGAGCACCAGGCAGATCACCCCGGCGGTCCCCCACATCGCCTCCCAGCTGATCTTCGGCCAGTAACGGAAGGTCGGATAGCGCGCGAGCAGGTCAGCCGAAGGGCCGGTGGCGAGCATCAGCAGCACGCCGCCCGAGATCTGCATCGCCGCCCGGTAGGCGGCCACCCGGATGCCGTTGATGTGGCCGCTGTCCCGGGGCGTGGCGACATCCACCGCGTAGGCGTCGATGGCGACGTCCTGGGTGGCCGAGAAGAAGGTGAAGCAGCCGAGCAGCACCCACAGCGCGGCCAGGGGGACCATCATGCCGAAGAGCTCGGTGGGGCCGACCGGATTGAACAGGGGGATCAGCAGGGTGACCGCGGCCAGGCCCAACTCGGAGGCCAGGATCCATCCCTGGCGGCTACCGAAGCGGTCGACGAAGGGGGCCCACGCGGGCTTCAGGGTGTAGGGCAGGCGCAGCAGGGCGAGCAGCCCGATCGAGCCCAGGTCGAGGCCGTGGACCCGGAAGTAGACCGGCCAGACCTTGTAGACGATGCCGAAGGGAAAGCCCTCCGCCAGGTAGAGCAGGGAGATCCAGGAGAGCTTGGTGCGCAGCCCGCGGGGAAAGCGCCTCGCGAGCCACCCGGAAGGCGGCGGGGACTCGGCGTCGGTCGGCGGCATGGGCGCGGATGGTAACGCGAAAGGGAGGGGGAGCGAGGGATGGAAATCCCACGCTACGTAGACAAGTCCCTGACGAGACGGGGGAGGGGAGGGTGACGGCTGAGCCGGTCACTGTCGGCCCCGTGGTCGTGC
>JBIOYC010000172.1:0-10818 GCA_044869955.1 Thermoanaerobaculia bacterium
TACGTCTGGACCGGCGCTCATCACATGCTCCACGGGCCGATCAGTCAATGGTTGCAGACCGTGGCGATCCTCTTTTCGGTGATGCTGATGATTCCGGTCTGGACCCTGGTGTGGAACTTCCTCGCCACCATGAAGGGGCAATGGCATCAGCTGCGCGACAACGTGCCGGTGAAGTTCCTGATGGCCGGCACGGTGTTCTACCTGCTGACCTGCTTCCAGGGCCCCATGCACAGCCTGCGCAGCGTCAACGCCATCGTCTCGAAGACCGACTGGATCGTCGGCCACGCCCACATGGCGGTGCTCGGCGCCTTCTCCTTCTTCGCCGTCGGCGGTGCCTACTACGCCATCCCGCGCATGCTCAAGACCCGGCTCCACTCCCAGGCGCTGGCCAACGCCTCGTTCTGGCTGTGGCTGATCGGCGGGCTGTCGTTCTTCGTGTCGTTGTGGATCGGTGGCTTCCTGCAAGGCCTGCAATGGAACGACCCATCGATCCCCTTCATCGACACGGTGAAGTTCATGCAACCGTTCTGGACCGTACGGCTGCTGGGCGGAACCTTGATGTTCGTCGGCATCCTGCTGTTCTTCTGGAACATTCTCTCGACCTTCACCGGCCGCCACGAGCGCCCGGTCGAAGCCTGAGCGAAGGAGGGACGCCATGCTCAAGAACATCGACAAGAGCAGCACGCTGTTCATCGCCGCGGCGGTGGTCTTCTTCTGGATCGGCGGCCTTCTGACCACGCTGGCGCCGCCGATGCTCGACGAGAGCTGGGCGAAGCCGGCGCCGGGTCTCAAGAACTATCCGGCCCTCGCCGCCTCGGGCGACGTCGAAGCGACCAAGGTGATGGCCGGACGCAAGATCTACGTCGCAGAAGGGTGCTGGTATTGCCACACCCAGCAGACCCGCACCATCGAGGCGGATACCGTCCGCTCCGGCTGGCGCGGGGAGCGCAGCCCGGTGTCCACGCCGGACGAGTTCGTCTACGACGCGCCGCACCTCTTCGGCACCCGGCGCGTCGGCCCGGACCTGTCGCGTATCGGTGGCAAGTACGACCGTCAATGGCACGTCACCCACTTCCGCGACCCCCGCAGCCTGGTGCCCGGCTCGGCCATGCCGCCTTTCCCGTGGATCGCCAACGATCCCCAGCAGGTCGACGCCCTGATCGCCTACCTCCAAAGCCTCGGTCGCGCCAAGGACTGGCGACCGGCGAAGGACTTCGAGGAGTGACGCCGTGACCGACTACAGCTATCCGTCGGTCCTGTGGATGTACTCGTTGATGGCCCTATTCGTCGTCGCGGCCGTGTTCTTCCTGTGGAAGGCGGTCGCGAGCGGAGCGGTGGCCAACGACGAGGAGCCGAAGTACCGCATGCTCGAAGAGGACGACGACGGGGCAAGGAGAGAAGGATGAAAACCGAGAGCAACGACGACAAGGTGCACGAGCTCGCCGGCGGCTGGATCACCGAACGCAAGGGGATGCCCATTCCCTGGTTCCTGAAGCTGGCCTACGTCGGCTTTTCCCTGTTCGGCCTGTACTACCTCTTCACCTACTTCCGAGGCGAGGTCGATCACTCGACGCGGGGCGAGCTGGTGCGCACCTTCAACGAAACGGTGGCCCCGGTGGGGATGGCCTGGATCGGCGCCCTCGGGCTGATCCTGGGCATTTTCGTGGTGGGCCTGCTGTGGTTCGCCCTGGTCTCGAAGGGAGAGGAAGGCGAGTGAGCACCGGCCTCGACCGTCCGATCTCCTCGGCTTACCGGCGGCTCCGGCTGCCGGACGAGGACCGCTACTGGGTGGAGCAGGTGAAGTGCCGGGTGGGCTGCCCGGTCTTCACCGACGCCTGCGGCTACGTCACCGCGGTGGCCGAGGGCCGGGACGAGGAGGCCTACGCCATCGCCCGGGCCACCAACCCCTTCGTCTCGATCTGCGGTCGGATCTGCGGTGCCCCCTGCGAGCGCGCCTGCCGGCGCGGCAGCCTCGACGCCCCGGTGTCGATCCGCGCCATCAAGCGCTTCGCCTGCGAGCAGTTCGGCAACGAGACCGGCTCGATGGAGCGCTACCACCGCTACGCCGATCCGCGCCTGCAGCTGCCCCGCGGCGACTACCCGGAGAAGGTGGCGGTGGTGGGCTCCGGCGTGGCCGGGCTCACCGTGGCCCATGACCTCGCCCGAGCCGGCTACCGGGTGACGGTCTTCGAGGCCGGGCCGGTGGCCGGCGGCATGCTGAGGGTCGGCGTGCCCCTCTACCGGCTGCCCCGTGAGCTGGTCCAGGCGGAGATCGACGCCATCCTCTCGCTGGGGGTGGAGCTCCAGCTCAACGCGCCGGTCGGCGCTCCCGGCCGCACTCTGGCCGACTTGAAAGCCCAGGGCTTCGCCGCCGTCTTCCTGGGCGCCGGCCTCCAGGCCAGCCGCCATCTCGACATCCCCGGCGCCCAGCTGCCCGGGGTGATCCACGGCATCGAGCTCCTGCGCCTGGTCAACCTCGGCCAGCCGGTGGAGCTGGGGCCGCGGGTGGTGGTAGTGGGCGGCGGCAACGTCGCCTTCGACGTCGCCCGCACGGCCCTGCGGCAGAGCGCCGAGCTCGACCGCGAGGAGGACGCGCTCGAGGGCTTCCGGGTCACCGCCGACGTGGCGCGCACGGCCGCCCGCGGCGCCGGGGTCAGCGAGGTCCGGGTGGTCTGCCTCGAGTCGCGGGAGGAGATGCCCGCCGACGCCATCGAGATCGAGGAGGGCCTGCACGAGGGGCTGACCCTGCATCCCTCGCTCGGCCCTCGGCGGATCCACGGCGACGGCCGCGTCACCGGCATCGAGCTCACCCACTGCCTGACGGTGTTCGACGCCGACCGTCGCTTCAGCCCACGGTTCGACGAATCGATCCGCGAGAGCATGGCCTGCGACACGGTGATCCTCGCCGTGGGCCAGAAGGCCGATTTCAACTTCCTCTCCCCGGAGGACGGCATCGAGCTGACCGACCGCGGCCTGATCAAGGTCGACTCCGAGACCCTCCAGACCTCCCGGCCGGACGTCTTCGCCGGCGGCGACGTGGTGCTCGGTCCCCGGCTGTTCATCGACGCCATCGCCACCGGCCAGGTCGCCGCTCGCAGCATCCACGACTACCTGCGCCGCACCACCACCACGGTGCGGTTGGAGGGCCGCTGGGAGCCGGCGGTCTACTCCATGGCCCGCGACTGGGAGATCCTGCGCCGGACCCTGCCGCCGTCGCGCGCGCCTCACGCAGAAGAGCTGCCCACCGCGGCCAGCCGCCAGGTGGAGGAGAGCTTCCCCGAGCCCGAGGCCCGCTCCCAGGCCTCCCGCTGCCTGCGCTGCGACGTCCAGACCTGGTTCGAGGGGCACCTCTGCATCGCCTGCAACGGCTGCGTTGACGTCTGCCCGGACGACTGCCTGCACCTGGTGGGGCTGTCGCAGGTGGCGCGCGACGACCGCCTGCTGGACCTGGCCGAGAAGACCTGGGGCATCGACCCGCAGGAGATCGCGGCCTCCTCGCCCGAGGAGCTGGACGCCCTGGGCGCGGTGATGCTCAAGGACGAGACGGCGTGCATCCGCTGCGCCCTGTGCGCCACTCGCTGCCCCACCCACGCTTTCACCATGCGCCGCTTCGTGTTCCATCGCCAGCTCGAGACGGCGCCCGGCGCGCACCCTCGCCTGCGCAGCTGAACGAGTCGCCATCATGGCCACCTTCCCTCGCTGGCACGGGCACTACACTCGCCGCCGCCGCTATATCCAGCTGGGTTTCCTGTTGGTCTTCGCCGTCCTGCCCCTGCTCGACGTGTTCCGTTTCGACCTGCCGGCCGGCAAGCTGCATCTGTTCGGCGCGGAGGTCTGGCTCGACGAGTGGACCTATCTCTGGCTCGGGCTGATGTTCGCGATGTGGGCGGTCGCCGCCCTGTCGCTGCTGTTCGGGCGGGTCTACTGCGCCTACGCCTGCCCGCAGATGGTCTTCTCCGAGCTCGCCCACGACCTCGACGCCCTGGGCAAGCGGATCTTCCGCCGCGCCCCCCGGGAACGCGCGAAGAAGCTGGCCCGGGCGTTCTCGCTGGTCGCCGTCAGCGCCATGGCGATCGTCTCCTCAGTGCTCTTCATGGGCTACTTCGCGCCCCTCGGCGACGTGCTCTCGCGCCTGGCCTCCTTCGACGTCGGGCTGTGGGTCGGCGCGGTGGGAGCCTCGCTCAGCCTGGTCGCCTTCCTCGACCTCACCTTCCTGCGCGAGGGCTTCTGCCGCTCGGCCTGCCCTTACGGCCTGCTCCAGGGCATCCTCGAGGACGGCAAGAGCCTGCACGTGCGCTTCTCGGAGGAGACCGGCCCCTGCATCGAGTGCAAGCTCTGCGCGCGGGTCTGCCCGATGGAGATCGACATCCGGAAGGGCGCCTTCCAGATCGAGTGCACCCGCTGCGGCACCTGCATCGACGCCTGCACGCAGGTGCTCGCCAAGCAGCAGCGGCCGAGCCTCCTCTCCTTCGACCTCTCGGGCTTCTCCTGGCGGGGCTGGGACTTGAAGCGGGGTCTGGTGGCCTTGTCGACGGTCGGCTTCGCCATCGGCCTGGCGATCGCCGTGGCGAAGCGGGAGACGTTCTCCGTCCAGCTCGCTCCCCTCTCCTCCGACGCGCCGGTCTCCGCGGAGCTGGCCGAGTCCCGCTTCCTGCTGCGCGCCGCCAACCGGGGCCGCGAGCCGGTGCCGGTGACCGTGCGTGCCGAGGGCCTGCCGCAGGAGGCCGAGGTGACGGGGCTACCGGTGGAGCTGGTGGCGGCCGGGACCGAGCAGCGCTTCACTCTGATCGTGCGCCTGCCGGAGACCGGCGAGGGCGGGCTCAAGGCCTTTACCTGGATCGTCGGCTCGCCGGTGGGCGAGGAACGCTTCGACGCCGCGGTGCTGACCCGCGGAAGGAGGAAATCGTGACGCCCAGGTCCTCTTTCTTCGTGGCCGAGGGGCGGGTGCTGAAGCTCCTCCTGTGGGCCATCTCCTTGCTGTTCATCGGCATCATGGCGGTCACCTGGGTGCTCGCCGAGCGGGCCAAACCGGTGCTGCTCGACCTCGAAACCGGCCGGCCGGTGGCCGAGCGGTCCAACCTCTGACGCTCCGGGGGAGCCGATGACCGAGGCCGTGGCCAGCGCGGCGTTCCTGCCCGAGCCCCTGCCCCTGTGCGCCCACTGCGGGCTGCCCCTGGTCCGGGCCGGACGCCGGCAGGGGCCCCTCTACTGCTGCAGCGGCTGTGCCCTGGCCCACCGCATCACCGGTGGGGAGGCCGGCCACGGGCGCGCCACCGGCCTGCTGATGGCGGTGGGGATCGGCGCCTTCCTGGCGATGAACGTCATGATGCTGTCACTGATCCTCTACACCGGCACGGCCGAGTCCGACCGCATGGCCGGGGAGGCCTGGGTGCGCTGGGCCCTGCTGCTGCTGGCGACCCCGGCGGTAGTCCTCCTGGGCGGACCGTTCCTGGCCCGGGGGATGTGGCGGCTGGGGCGGCGCCGGCTCGACGCCGACGTGCTGATCGCCGTCGGCGTGCTCGCCGCCTGGGCCCTCTCGGCCCGCTCGGTGATCCTCGGCGAGGGCCATCTCTACCTGGACACGGCGATGGGCATCCTGCTCTTCGTCACCCTCGGCCGCTACCTCGAAGCCTCCGCGCGGGCGCGCACCACGGACGCTCTAGCCGGGCTGGAGCGGCAGATGCCGGATCAGGCCTGCCGGCTGACCGAGGAGGGCCGCGAAGAGATGGTGCCGGTGGCGGCCCTGGCTGCGGGCGACCGGGTGCGGGTCCGGCCCGGGGAGCGCCTGCCGGCGGACGGGGTGGTGGCCGCGGGGGAGGCGGGCGTGTCGCAGGCGGAGATCACCGGTGAGTCCCTGCCTTTCTCCGCTGCGCCGGGCTCGCCAGTGGCGGCCGGCACCCTCTGCCTGGACGGCAGCCTGGTGATCGAGGTCGAGAGGGCCGGAGGCGAGACCACCCTCGCCCGCCTGGTGCGACTGGTGGAGGGGGCGCGGGCCGGCGGCTATCCCCTCGCCCCCCTGGTCGACCGCCTCGCCGCCGCCTTCGTGCCGGGCGTGCTGCTGCTCGCCGCCGGCACCTTCGGCTACTGGGCACTGGCCGCGGACACCGGCACGGCCCTGATGTGCACCCTTTCCGTGCTGCTGATCGCCTGCCCCTGCACCCTCGGCATCGCCGTGCCCCTGGCGGTCACCGTCGCCTCCGGCCGGGCCGCCCGCGCCGGGGTGCTGGTGCGCTCCGGGCAGGTCTTCGAGCGCTTGGCCAGGAGCCGGCGGGTCTTCTTCGACAAGACCGGCACCCTGACCCGCGGCGAGCTGGTGCTCGAGAGGGTGGAGTCGGCCCCTGGGGTGACGGAGGAGCAGGTCTTGACGGTGGCGGCAGCGCTCGAAGACGGCTCCGAGCACCCGATCGCCCGGACCGTGCTGGCGGCGGCGCGGGGGCTCGTGCGGCTCCCCTGCCACGGCTTCCGCGCCCTGCCCGGGCGAGGGGTGGAGGGCCTGGTCGAGATCGGCGGACAGCGCGTCGAGGCCCGGCTGGGCACCGCCCAGTACGTCGGTGTGGCGGCTCCCGTGGCGGTTCCGGCGTCCACCGTGGTGTACCTGTCGGTCGGCGGCCGATGGTGGGGGGGGCTGGTGCTCTCGGACGAGATCCGGCCGGAGGCGCCGGCGGCCGTCGCGGCCCTGGCCGGCCGGGGCTTGGCGATCGAAGTACTTTCGGGGGACGGCCCGGCGGCGGTCGCCGCCCTCGGCCGTGAGCTACCCGGACCCCGAATGCAGGGAGGCCTCAGTCCGGAGGACAAGCTGGCCAGAGTGGTCGCCTCGGTGGCGGCGGGGGAGCACCCGGTGATGGTGGGCGACGGCGTCAACGACGCCCCGGCCCTGTCCGGCTCGGCGGTGGCGGTGACCCTCGAGAGCGGCACGGACCTCGCCCGCGAGGTGGCGGACGTGACGGTGCTCGGGGGCGACCTCTCGCGCCTGCCCTGGCTGGTGGACCTCTCCCGGCTCACCTTGCAGACGGCCCGGCGCAGCCTGGTCTGGGCCCTGGCCTACAACGGCATCGGTCTCGCCCTGGCGGTGGCCGGCAAGCTCCACCCGATCTTCGGGGCCGTGGCCATGGTCACCTCGAGCCTACTGGTGGTGCTGCGCTCGCAGCGCCTGGCGCGGGTGAAGCTCGCCGGAGGTGCCTGGTGAAGGCGGACGACTGGCTGATCGCCGCCGGCCTGACCGCTGCGGCCTCGATGCACTGCGTGGGGATGTGCGGCGGCTTCGTGCTGGCGCTGGCGGCGGGGGAGCGCAAGCACCGCCTGCAGCGGCTCGCGGACCAGCTCCTGTTGCAGGTCGGCAAGGGCACTTCCTACGCCTTCCTGGGCGCCCTCGCCGGGCTGCTGGGGGCGAAGCTGGTCACCTCACCGGCCTTCGCCTGGTCGGGGCGGGTGCTGGCCATCCTGGCCGCAGTGGCGCTGGCCGTCACCGGCGTCACCCTGCTCGGCTTGCGGCGGGGCACGACAGGCTCCTGGAGCGCCCGCCTCGCCGCCCCCTGGCGGCGCTGGATCGGCCCCCTGCTCACCCAGGGACCGGCCGGGGCGCCGCTGGTGGTGGGGCTGGCCATGGGTTTCCTGCCCTGCCCCCTGGTCTACACCGGCCTCGCCGCCGCGGCGGCCAGCGGCTCGGCGGCGGGGGGGGCGGCGATCCTCGCCGGCGTCGCCCTCGGCACCATCCCCGCCCTGACCGCCGTGGCCCTCCTCGGCGTCTCCCTCCCCCAAGGCACCCGCCGCAACCTCGCCCGCGCCGGTGGCGTGCTGCTGCTGGTGATGGCCGGGGTGACGCTGATGCGGGGCATCGCCCACCACGGCGGGCCGTAGGGAGCGTTCGATCTACAGCGTGAACCGGTAGCCGACCCCGCGCACGCTGTGGATGTGCTGGGGGCGCCAGGAGTTGGCTTCGAAGGCCCTTCTCAGGGACACGATGACGTTGTCCACCACCCGGGTGTTGGGGTGGTTGGGTAGCTGCCAGACCTCGGCCAGCAGCTCGCGCCGGGTGATCACCTGGCCGGGGCGGGCGGCGAAGATCCTCATCACCGAGATCTCCTTGTGCGACAGCTCGACGATGCCGCTGCGGGTCTTGGCCTCCCAGGTGTCGAAGTCCACCCAGTAGTCGCCGAACTCGAAACGGCCCTTGGGGGCCGCCGCCGCGTCGCCCCCCTGGGCCTGCGACCAGCCCTGGCGGCGCAGCAGGCCCTCGACTCGAGCGAGCAGCTGGGCGAGGTCGAAGGGCTTGACCACGTAGTCGTCGGCGCCGAGCTTCAGGCCGTAGACCACGTCGTCCGGCTGGGCGCGCGCCGTGAGCATCAGGATCGGCGTCAGGTTGCGCTCCTGGCGCAGGCGCTGGCAGACCTCGAAGCCGTCCATGCCGGGGAGGCGGACGTCGAGCAGGATCAGGTCGTAGCGGCGGGAGGTGGCGAGGCCGAGGGCCTCGCTGCCATCCCGCGCCAGCTCCACCTCGTAGTCCTTGAGCTCGAGGTTGGTGACCAGGCCTTGGGCGATGGCCTCCTCGTCCTCCACCACCAGGATGCGCGAGCGGTCCGGGAGAGTCATGGCAACACCCTCAACTTTCCGTCACCGGCAGCTCGACCACGAAGCGGGTGCCCGGACGGCCTTCCTGGGAATAGGCCCGCACGCTGCCCTTGAGCTCGCGCACCAGCCCCCAGACGATCGACAGGCCGAGACCCGTGCCCTTCCTGCGACCGGAGATCTCACGGCCGATCTGGTAGAAGCGGTCGAAAATCTTGCCCAGCTCGGCGTTGGGGATGCCGATGCCGTCGTCCTCGACCTCGATGGTCACCTTGCCGACCTGGTCGGTGAGGCGGCAGCGCACCTCGCCACCGCGGTCCGAGAAGCGCACGGCGTTGTCGATCAGGTTGCCGAGGATGCGCTCGAGGGCGTCTTCCGAGGCGCGCACCACGGCCCGCGTCTCGCCCGTCGTGACCAGGTGTACGCCCTGGCTCTCGGCGCGGCTCCTCGCCCGCGGCAGGTAGCGGGCGAAGAAGTCGCCGAGGGCCACGGGCTCGAGGCGCAGGGCCCGCTGGCGGGCGGAGAGACGGCTGCTCTCGAGCACGTTGTCGACCAGGTTCGACATCCGGTCGACCTCGCCCAGGATGAAGCCCACGGAGCGCCGCCTCTGGCCCTCGGAGAGTCCGGGCTGCTCGAGGGTCTGGGCGTGGAGCTGGATGCCGGCCAGGGGAGAGCGCATCTCGTGGGTGACGTGGGAGAGGAACTCGTCCTGCTTGAGCGAGTAGCGGCGGGCGGCCAAGGCCTGGGCCAGCTGGTAGGTGAGACCGCCGATCAAGAGGGCGAGGAGGGTGCAGCCGCCGATCAGCAGGGGCCAGTGGATGCTGGCCGGATCGCCCGGCGCGCTGCGCTGTCTCACGGCATAGACCACCCACAGCACCAGCAGGCCGATGCTCGCCGCGAGCGAGAGCACGTAGGTGAACACCATGCGCAGAGATCGGCGTCTGGACATCGGCTCGCGGTTGCCCCCTCGAGCGGAGACTAGCCGATCTCCGGAACCGCCCCGGACAAGCGGTCGCTCCGTGACAGTTCTTGACAGAGGCTGACCGAGGTCTGACCCCGCCGGCGGATGTTCGCCCGGACAATGCCAGACAACCCCGGAGACCTCCGTCATGGCCTTGATCGAAGCCGAGCCCAACGCCGTCGAGGTGCCTCGCAGCCTGACTGCCACCGAGTGGCTGCACTCCTTGCTCTTCTGGAGCGTCCACGTCGCCGCGCTGCTGGTCTTCTTCGTGCCCTTCTCCTGGTCGATGGTGGCTCTCTGCCTGGGGCTCTATGCCGTCAAGATGTTCGGCATCACGGCCGGCTACCACCGCTACTTCTCCCACAAGTCCTTCCGCACCAGCCGGGCCGGCCAATTCGTGCTCGCCCTGACCGGCTTGCTCGCCGTGCAGAAGGGGCCGATCTGGTGGGCGGCCCACCACCGCCACCACCACCTGCACAGCGACGACGAGCAGGACTTCCACTCCCCCGGCCGGCAGGGCTTCTGGTGGTCCCACCTGGGCTGGATCCTGTCGCGCGACCACCGCGCGGCCGACCGTTCGAGCGTGCCGGACCTGATGCGCTTCCCCGAGCTGGTGTGGCTGGACCGCTTTCACCTGGTGCCGGGCGTGACCCTGGCGGTGTGGCTCTTCCTGGCCGGCGGCCTGCCCGCCCTGGCCTGGGGCTTCTTCCTCTCGACGGTCCTGACCTGGCATGCCACCTTCGCCATCAACAGCCTGACCCACATCTTCGGCCGGCGCCGTTACGCCACCGGGGACGACAGCCGTAACAGCTTCCTGCTCGCCCTCTTCACCTTCGGCGAGGGCTGGCACAACAACCACCACCACTACATGGCCGCCACCCGCCAGGGCTTCTACTGGTGGGAGGTGGACTTCTCCTACTACCTGCTCAAGGTGCTCTCCTGGTGCGGCCTGGTCTGGCAGCTGCGCGAGCCCCCGCGCGAGGTGCTGGAGGAGGGGCGGGGCGGGTAGGGGGGCTGTCCTCCGGGCTATCGCGAGGCGTTGAAACGCCTCGCTACGCAGGAACGTCCCTGGCGGGACGGGGAGGGGAGATCCCTCCGCTACGCCTGCTGCGCAGGCTCCGGTCGGGATGACAGAGCACCACCTGGGCTCACCGTCCCGTTGTCCGGGTCACCTCGACCGACCGCCGGCAGGCCGACAACATATGACAGAGCACCACCTGGGCTCACCGTCCCGTTGTCCGGGTCACCTCGACCGACCGCCGGCAGGCCGACAACATATGACAGAGCACCAC
>JBIOYC010000173.1:0-44729 GCA_044869955.1 Thermoanaerobaculia bacterium
GAGGGAGCCGAGGCGCAGGCCGCGGCCAGGGCCGGGCCTACCAGGCAGGAGAGGACCTTCTTGCTAGCTTTCACGGGGAGCAATCCTACCCCCGGGGGCGGCCTTGTGGAGGTCGGGCTTGGTAGGATCCCCGCGTGCCCGCAAGCCCATCCTCCCTTCGCCTCGGCGGCCTGGCCGGCTTGGTTCTGGTGGGGCTCACCGCCGCCGCGTGCGCGCCCTCCTCGAGAGCCGCCGAGCCCTCCGGGTTGGTGCGGTTCGCCGACGGCGTCGAGGTGCCGGCAACGGTCCACGCGGCCGCCTTCGGGCGTAGCCTCCTCGGCCTCGGCATGCCGGGCTACCACCTGCTGGTGAGCGCGGCCGGCAAGGCCGCGGGTGCCTCCCTCTTCGTCACCCCGGTCGCCGACGTCGAGATCCTGGACGCCTTCGAGCAGCTCGGTGCGAAGCCCGGCGACGCGCTGGGCATGGACACCTGGGAGGCGCGCGAGAACCCCGCGTCGCGAGCCCCCGATCGGGTGATCGAGGGACCGGGAGTCGAGGTCACCGTGCGGGTGCCGGGGCAGGCAGAGCCCCTCACCCTGGGGGACTTCCTCACCGACCCGGGCGGCAAGGGCTTCGAGATGCGCCTGGGCGGCCACCGCGCCAACATCCCCTTGTGGCGCTCGGGCTGCGGCATCTGCCTCTACTCCTGCCCGGGGTCGAAGATCGGCAACGCCCGCTACACCGTTCGCGAGTGGGTGCAGGGAGCCACGAGCTTCCGGGTCCGGCCGGGGACCCTGCCGGCGGACGGCTCGAAGGTCACCCTGCGGCTGCGTCTCCTCCATGCTCCCGGGAGCGCCGCGACCGGATGAGCGCCCGCCTGAGCTTCACGGGCCTCTCCCGCCGCTTCGGCCGGCGCTGGGTGCTCCAGCGGGTCGCGGGGGAGGTGGCCTCTGGCGGTGTGCTCCTGGTGCACGGCAGGAACGGCTCGGGCAAGAGCACCCTGCTGCGCTGCCTGGCCGGCCTCTCGGGGCTCGACGCCGGGGAGATCCACTACCTGGAGGACGGGGCGTCCCTGGAGCCGGAGGCACGGCGCCGGGCCGTGGGCTACGTGGCGCCGGACCTGACCTTCTACGAGCCCCTGACCATCGAGGAGAACCTCGCCTTCTTCGCCCGCCTGCGTGGCCTGCCGGAAGGGACGGCGCGGGCGGCGGTGGCGCGTATCGGCCTCGACCCGGGGGCCTACTTCGGCGTCCTCTCCTCGGGCATGCGCCAGCGGGTGCGCTGGGCCTGGGCCTTGCTCGCCCGGCCGCGGTTGCTGCTGCTCGATGAGCCGTTCCAGAACCTCGACCCGGCCGGCGAGGCGCTCGCTCGCGAGCTCCTGGCCGAGCATCTCGAACGGGGCCTCGCCGTGGTGGCGAGCCCCATCTCCGTGGAGCTGCCCCGTGTCACCGGCGTCATCGAGCTGGCTGGCTGAGGTCGGAGCGGTCTTCGCCAAGGAGTGGCGGGCGGAGCTGCGCACGCGCTACGCCCTCAACACCTTCGCCCTCTTCGGCCTGACCACACTGTTCACGGCCAGCGCTTCGCTCGGCACCCTGTCGATTCCGCTGGCCGAGCGCGCGGCCGTGCTGCCGGTGATCCTCTGGCTGATCCTGCTCTTCGCCCTGACGGCCGGCCTGCCGCGCACCTTCGTCCACGAGGAGGAGACCCACACTGCCACCGCCCTGCGCCTGGCCGCCTCGCCGGTGGCCCTCTTCGTCGGCAAGCAGGCCTACAACCTGGTGCTGACGCTGGCGCTCGAGGCGCTGGTAGCGCCCCTCTTCCTGGTCCTCTTCGACCTCGAGGTGCAGAGCCCGGGGGTCTTCCTGGCCACCCTCGTGGGGGGAGCCTTCGGCCTCGCCACCGGCTCCACCCTGGTGGCGGCGATGATCTCCGCGGCCCAGGGCAAGTCCACTCTCTTCGCCGTGCTCGCCCTGCCGGTGCTCCTGCCCTTGTTGCTGTTCACCGTGCAGCTGTCGCGGGCGGCCTTGACCGGAGAAGCTCCCGGCCAGGCCCTGTCCGCCCTGCTTCTGTATGATGCCAGCGTGGCCGTCGCGGCCCTCCTCCTCTTCCCGGTGGTGTGGAACCCATGAGAAAGATCCTGCAGCTCGCCCTGCTGGTGCTCGGCTGGTTGGTGATCCTCGGCGGCTTCCTCTGGGCGCCGCTCGGCAAGGGCTTCCTGGGGCATTCGAGCCGCATCCTCTTCTTCCACGTGCCCATGGCCTGGGCGTCGTTCATCGCCTTCATCGCCGCCGGAGTCTGGAGCGTGCGCTTCCTGATCGGGCGTGACGAGGAGCACGACCGCTCCGCGGCGGCGGCGGTGGAGCTCGGGCTGCTCTTCGGCGTGCTCGCCACGGTGACCGGCGCGATGTGGGCCCGCACCATGTGGGGTGCCTACTGGAACTGGGATCCGCGCCAGGTCTCGATTGCCTTCGCCCTGCTGTTCTATGCCGCCTACCTGGCCCTGCGCGGCAGCATCCCGGACGAGGAGGCCCGCCGCCGCCTCACCGCCACCTATGCCGTGCTGGGGCTGGCGATCGCACCCTTCCTGTTCTTCATCGCGCCGCGGATGGTCCCCACCTCCCTCCACCCCGAGCCGGTGATCAACGCCCAGGGCAAGCCGGCGATGGAGAGCCGCATGCTGGTGGTGCTGATGGGCGGTTTCGTCTGGGCCACGGCACTCTTCTTCTGGATGCACGACCTCGCCCGGCGTTGCGCCCGGGTGGTGGCTCGCCGAGAAGTTCCCCCCATGCCGGTAGAATGGCGAGGAGAAATGTAGATCATGGAAACCGGTACCCTGACCTGGGTTCTCGCGGTCAATCTGGTGATTTGGGCCGGGATTTTCCTGTTCCTGGTCCGTGTGGACCGCAAGGTCCGTGAGCTGGAGAAGAAGTCATGAGCAAGCGCACCACCTACCTGCTCGGAGCCGTGCTGCTCTGCCTGTTCGCCGCCTTCGCCTACGCCTCGTTCCGCGCCACCGTCTACCAGTACGTGCCCTTCGACAAGGCGCTGGCCTCCGGCCGCACCGTGCAAGTGGCCGGTGGCTTCGAGAAGGGCTCAACCCGCTACGACGACCAGGAGCAGGCCCTGCGCTTCGTGATCAAAGAGGCGAGCACCGGCAAGACGATGACGGTGCGTTACCACGGCGTGAAGCCGGGGAACTTCGAGGACGCGGTGTCGATCGTGGCGGTCGGCCGCTACGAGTCGGCCAAAGGCGAGTTCGCGGCCGAGAAGCTGCTGGTGAAGTGCCCCAGCAAGTACCAGGGCGCGGAAGTGGAAGAGAAGGTCTACGACTAGGGGCTTACCCCCACGCGGATCAGGATGAATTTCACTCTCCGTCCCGTCAGGGACGTTTATGAGTAGCGAGGCGTTTCAACGCCTCGTGGAGCGTCGAGGTTGCGCAGCTCGAAGCACCGAGGTGGCGCCCGGCAGAGCGAGGGATTGAAATCCCTCGCTACTCATCAACGTCCCTGACGGGACGGAGGCTCTCGGGACACGGGACGAAGATGGATCTCCGCTGTCGCGGGGATGACGGCTTAGAGAGGCACATCCATGGACTTTCTCGCTGGTTTCTACCTCCCCGGGGCCGTGGCCCTGTGGGCGGCGCTGCTCTTCGCGCTGTGCTCCCTCCTCGGCTACACCCAGCTCGCCACCGGCAACGGCGCTACCCTGGGGTTCGCCCGCCGGGCCTACTCCTTCTACGCCGGCGCCGTGGTGCTCGCCTCCCTGGTGCTGTCGATGGCCTTGCTGCGGCGCGACTTCCGCATCGACTACGTCTACAACTACTCCGGGATCGACCTCCCCAACGCCTACCAGTTCGCGGCCTTCTGGGCCGGGCAGAAGGGCAGCTTCCTGATCTGGCTGCTGTGGGCGGCGCTGATCGGCCTGATGCTCTACCGCACCGCCGGCAGGAACGAGGCGACGGTCATGGGGGTCTACATCCTCACTACCATGAGCCTGCTCTTGCTTCTGGTGCGCGAGAACCCCTTCCACATGCTGGCCGAGTCCCCGGGAGACGGGAAGGGCCTCAACCCGTTGCTCCAGGATCCGTGGATGGTGATCCATCCGCCGATCATGTTCATCGGCTACGCCCTTTCGGCCGTGCCTTTTGCGTTCGCCGTCGCCGCCATGTGGCGCAAGGACTTCAGCGACTGGGCGGCCCGGGCCTTCCCCTGGGCCCTCTTCGGCTGCGCCATCCTGGGCGTGGCGATCCTCCTCGGCGGCTACTGGGCCTACAAGACCCTCGGCTGGGGTGGCTTCTGGGGTTGGGATCCGGTCGAGAACGCCTCGCTGATCCCGTGGCTGATCGGCGTCGCCCTGGTCCACGGCCTGCACCTCGAGAAGACCCAGCGGCGCTACCGGCGCGCCAACCTGGTGCTCGCCGTGCTGGTCTTCCTCTCGGTCCTCTATGGCACCTACCTGACCCGCTCCGGCGTGCTGGCCGACTTCTCCGTGCACAGCTTCGTGGACTTCGGCATCAAGGGCTGGCTGGTGGCGATCCTCACCATCTTCGGCTTGGGCGGGCTGCTGCTCCTGGTCACGCGGCTGGGCAGCGTCGAGACCCGGCCGAACGAGGACGAGCCCCTGTCCCGGGGCTTCTTCCTGGTGGTCGCCACCGTGGTGGTGATGGCCTGCGCGGTGGTGGTGACCATCGGCACCTCGGCGCCGCTCCTGACCCGTTTCTTCGAGGATCCCGGACAGGTGGGGCCGAGCTTCTACAACACGGTGAACCTGCCGGTGGCGATCGCCATCGCCCTGCTGCTGGCCTTCATCCCCCATCTCACCTGGCGGGGCAACGAGCCGCGCGAGGTGCTGCGGAAGCTCGCGCCATCGGCCGCAGTCGCCCTGGTGGTGACGGTGGTCGCGGCCTTCCTGGGCGTGCACGAGCCCTTCCACGTGCTCTTCGTGCTGCTCGCGACCCTCTGCCTGATCACCAACCTGCACAAGGTGGTGAGCCTGGTCCGCACGGGAGGCTGGCGGGTGGCCGGGGGCTACCTGGCCCACGTCGGCGTCGGCATCATCCTGCTCGGTGTCCTCGCCTCCTCGGCGTACGACATCAGCTCCAAGGCGACCCTGGTGCAGGGCCAGCCCCAGCAGGTGGGTGAGCACACCCTGACCTTCCAACGCTTCTTGCCCGACGGTGGCGGCGTCTCCGACTGCGGCGGCAAGAGCTGCATGGAGGTCGAGGTACGGGAGGCGGGAGGCAGCACCTACCTCGCCTATCCCAAGCTCTTCATCAACCAACGCACCCGGCAGCTGATGGCGAACCCCCACATCAAGAGCCACCTGACCGAGGACCTCTACATCTCGCCGATCGAGCTCCAGGAGGGTGGTCCGACGGACGGCACCCGCCAGGTCCGCCTGGTCGATGGTGAGACCACCCGCCTGGGTGACCTCACGCTGCGCTTCCTCGGCTTCGAGCTGGTCGAGGGTGACGCCCACGCGCAGCTGGCCGCCGGCGGCGAGATCCGCGTGCGCACCCGGATCGAGGCCTCTCGCGGTGACCGGACCGCGACCGTGGCGCCGCTCTACCGGATCGTGCCGAACGTGACCGCCGACAGCACCACCGAGGCTCTGCCGGGGGGCGGCGCGATCGCCATCGAATCCCTCTCCCCCACCGACCGGGCGGTCATCGTGCGACTGACGGGAGTGGACGGCGCGGCCCCCGCCCGACCGGCAACCGTGGCCCTCGACGTCACCAGGAAGCCGCTGATCCGGCTGGTGTGGGGAGGGTTGATGCTGGTCCTCGCCGGCTTCACTATCGCCGGCATCCATCGCCTGTCGCAGGTGATGCGCTCGGGGCCGCGCTCGCCGGTGCCCGAGGGGGCCTAGATCCCCACCGCCAGCCGCTCCGAGAGCACCCCCGGCAGCCCGGCCTCGATGATCCGTCGCTGGGCGCCGGGGATCTCGTAGTCGATCCGGTACCAGTGGATCGTGCGGGTGCCGGCGTCCCAGATCATGAACGCGGCCCGCGGGTCCCGGTCCCGGGGCTGACCGATCGAGCCGGGGTTGACCAGGTAGCGGGTGCCCTCCTCGAGGGTCAGGCTGCCGTTGCCCCGCAGCACCCGCACCTCGATGCCGCGGCGCGAAAGGGCGAAAAGAGACGGCACGTGGGTGTGACCGAAGAAGATCAGCTCGGCCGGATGCGCCGAGAAGATCTCGAAGGCGTCGTAGTCGGAGAAGACGTAGGCATCTTCGTCCAGCGGCGAGCCATGGCAGATGAAGGTGCCCGGCGCGATCTCCTTGGGCCCGGTGGGCAGATCACGCACGTAGTCGAGGTTCTCCGGGGTCAGACGGTGGGCGGTCCAGCGGGCGGCGTGGAGGGCGATCTGGTTGAAGTTCTCCCCCGGGTCGATGCCGGCGATCACCTTGTCGTGGTTGCCGCGCACCAGGACCGGATCCGGCAGGGCGCGCACCGCCTCGACCACCTCGTTGGGGGAGGCTCCGTAGCCCACCAGGTCTCCGAGCACCAGGATGCGGTCGAAGGGCTCCTCGGCGGCGCGCCGGAGCACCTGGTCGAAAGCCTCCCAGTTGCCGTGCATGTCGGAGAGGATCAGGTAGCGCACGACGGCTCCCGGAGGGCTTCGGCGATACGCTGGGCGGTTTCCGCGCTTTCTTCGCCGGCGGCGACGGCAATCTCGAGGTCGCTGTCGCGGTAGGCCGGCCGGCGCTCCGCGTGGAGGCGACGAGCGGCTCCGAGGTCGGCCAGGAGGGGCCGCTCGGCGCGCGCCGCCGGGGGCAGTCGTTCGAGGATCAGGTCGAAGTCCACGTTCAGCCAGACCAACTTGCCGGTCTCTCGCATCCGCGCTCGGTTGCCGGGGTCCACCGGTGTGCCCCCGCCGGTAGCCACCACGGCAGGGCCCGTGAGGCTTGCGAGGGCAGCCGCTTCTCGACGCCGGAAGCTCGCTTCACCCTCCTGCTCGAAGATGGACGGGATCGACTTCCCCGCTTGCAGCACGATCTGCTCGTCGAGGTCGACGAAGGGCAGATCGAGCCGTGATGCCAGGTTCCGTCCCACTTCGCTCTTGCCAGCGCCCATGAAGCCGATCAGGTAGATGCGCATACCACCGTCGAGCCTCCGCGGGGGGCTCTCAGCAGCCTTCAGCCTTGCTCGAATCGCGTCCGAACCCTAGCACGTTCGCACCGGCCTGGGACGGGGCTCAGGCGCCGAGAACGGCGAGCAGACGTCGACAATTGGCGCCCACGTCGCCGCGGCAGACCGCGCTCACCAGGGCTACCGAGTCGGCCCCCGCCTCGAGGGCTGCCACGGCCCGCTGGGCGTCCAGACCGCCGATCGCGACCAGCGGCTTCCCCGTCCGGGCTCGTGCCCGAGCGAGCCCCGCGAGCCCGACCACGGGATCCGGTTGCTCCTTGCCGGCGGTTTCGAAGATCGGCCCGAAGGCGACGACATCGACCTCCGGATCGACCTCGGCCGCCGCGAGCTGGTCGAGGTCGTGGGTCGAGAAACCGATGGCGCAGCCGGGCCCGACGACCCGGCGGGCGGCAGCGGGCGGGAGGTCCCGCTGGCCGAGGTGCAAGCCACCGGCACCGACCAGGAGCGCGAGATCCGCCCGGTCGTCGATCCACAGCCGCACGGTGGAGCCTTCCAGGCGGCGCAGGGCCTCTTCGACGAGGCCGAAGCGCTCGCGGTCCTCGAGCCGGGTCTTGAGCCGCAGCTGGATCCAGCCCACTCCCGCTTCGGCCATCTCGGCCACGGCCTCTGGGATCGACTTGCCGGTGAGGGCGGTGGCGTCGGCGATGGCGTAGAGGCGGGGGGGCGCCTCGATCACCGCGAGGCCTCGGCGGCGATCTCCTCCATGAAGCGGGTGGAGAGGTCGCCCGAGTGGAACTTGGGGTGCGCGAGGACGCGCTGGTGGAGGGGGATGCTGGTCTTGATGCCCTCGACGACGAAGAGGTCGAGGGCCCGCTGCATGCGGGCGATCGCCGCCGCTCGATCGTGGTCGTGGACGATCAGCTTGGCCACCAGCGAGTCGTAGTGGGGCGGGATGACGTAGCCCTCGTAGGCATGGGTGTCGAGCCGGGTGCCAGGACCGCCGGGAGGGTGGAAAGTGGTCAGCTTGCCCGGCGAGGGGGTGAAGCGCTCCGGGTCCTCGGCGTTGATCCGGCACTCGATCGCATGGCCGCGGGGCGAGAGGCCGCCGGCGATGCCCAGCTTCTCCCCCGCCGCGACGCGGATCTGCTCGCGCACCAGGTCCACCGACATCACCATCTCGGTGACCGGGTGCTCGACCTGGATGCGGGTGTTCATCTCCATGAAGTAGAAGCTGCCGTCCTGGTCGAGCAGGAACTCGATGGTGCCGGCGTTCTCGTAGCCTACGGCCTTGCAGAGCCGCACCGCCGCGTCACCGATCTCGGCCCGCAGCTCGGGCGAGAGGGCCGGCGAGGGGGACTCTTCGATCAGCTTCTGGTGGCGGCGCTGGATGGAGCACTCGCGCTCGCCCAGGTGGATGACGCTGCCGTGCCGGTCGCCGAAGACCTGGAACTCGATGTGGCGGGGCCGGACCAGGTACTTCTCGAGATAGATGGAACCATCGCCGAAGGCCTTCTCGGCCTCGGCGCGAGCGGTTTCGAACTGCGAGGCGATGGCGTCCGAGGAGTGGACGATGCGCATGCCGCGGCCGCCACCACCCGCCGCGGCCTTGAGGATGACCGGGTAGCCGATCTCGGCCGCCACCCGCTCGGCGCTCTCCGCGTCGGGAAGGGGATCCTCGCTCCCGGGCAGCACCGGTACCCCACACTCGGCCGCGGTCTGGCGGGCCTTGGCCTTGTCCCCCATCAGCCGGATGGTCTCCGGCCGGGGACCGATCCAGGCCAGGTTGCACTCCTGGAGCACCTCGGCGAAGTGAGCGTTCTCGGCCAAGAAGCCATAGCCGGGATGGACAGCGTCCGCACCGGTGATCTCCGCCGCGGCGATCAGGCTCGAGATGTTGAGGTAGCTCTTCGCCGAAGGTGGTGGGCCGATGCAGACCTCCTCGTCGGCGTAGACGACGTGGAGGCTCTCGCGGTCGGCCGTCGAGTACACCGCCACGGTGTGGACCCCGAGCTCGCGACAGGCCTGGATGATCCGCAGGGCGATCTCGCCGCGGTTGGCGATGAGGACTTTCTTGAACATCCGTCAGCCCGGCTGGATCGCGAACAGGGGCTCGCCGTACTCCACGGGCTGAGCGTTCTGCGGGTAGATCCGGAGGATGACGCCGTCCATGTCGCACTCGATTTCGTTCATCAGCTTCATCGCCTCGACGATGCACAGCACCTGGCCCTTGCTGACCCGGGTGCCCACCTCGACGAAGGGGGGTGAATCAGGGGCGGGGGAGCGGTAGAACGTCCCGACGATCGGCGACTGGACGATGTGACCGGCCTCCTCCGGAGCCTCCGGGGCCTGGACGGGCGCTGGGGCGGAGGCGACCGCCGGCGGGGCTACGCCGTGGGCCGTGGCGGAGAGGGTTCCGGCGGGAGCTTCGGTGACGAGGGGAATCGGCGCCTGGCCGTCGATCTTGAGCCGGAAGCCGGACTGCTCAATCTCCAGGCCCTGGAGGCGCCGCTGGGCAACGAGCTCGACGAGCTCGGTGATCTGCTCGAAGGTCAACAAGGGTCTCCCTCCTCCCGGAGGACTGGACGATCACAGGCTCAGAGGAGCTCCTCTTCGAGGAGCAGGCGAGCCCGACGGAGCTCGAACCGCGCTCGTCCACGGTTGGCGCCGGCGGCGAGGACCAGGAGTAGGTAGTAGCCGGTGGCGACGCAGCTTACCATGAGGATCCGATCGTCCGTGGAGACGGCGAGGTGGTCGAGCTGGCCCGGATCCAGCTCCTTCAGACTGTGCTCCACGGCCTGGAGCTGGGCGACGAGCTCGGCGGCGAGGCTCTCGAGGTCGAGGTCCGGCGACATCGAGACCGACTCCACGGGGATGCCGTCCTTGTCTACCAAGGACAGTGCCTGCATCCCGGGGAGGCGCTGCTGGAGGCGTCCGAGGCGGTCAAGGAGCATGTGCAGGGCGCCGTGCCTTGAGGTTCTCGAGATAGCGGCGATAGAGCGCCAGCTTGCGTTCGCGAGATGAGGCGGTGGGCCCGCTGACGACCTCGACCGGCTCGGGCTCGACGGGCTCCGCCGTGACCGGCTCGCGCTCGACCGGGGGTGGAGGCGCCAGCTGGTCCGCCACCTCCTTGAGCCCGGCCAACGCGAGGGGATTCGACGGCTCCTTCTCGAGGACCCGCAGGTAGAGGCGGCCGGCTTCCTCGAGGTGGCCCTGCCGCAGGTACAGCTCGGCGAGGGTCACGGTCGCCGGCTCGCCGGCCGGCGGAGCGGGCATGGGTACAGGCGCTGCCAGCACCTCGGTATCGTCGTCAGGCTCGGCCAGCTCGGCAGCCGGCGCGCTCCAGGGCTCCTCGGGCCGTGGCGCGGGGTTTTCGATCGGCGTGGCCCGTTGCTCCAGGATCGGAGAGGGGGCAGCGAACAGGCCCTCGGTGGCGAGGCGGCTACGGTAGCTCAGCCGATCGAGCGCCACCGGCTTTGCCGCGAAGGGCTCTACCTCGTCTGTCGCCCGCCAGGCCCGCCGGGGAGGAGGGGTCGGCTGCTCGGGCGCTGTTTCGGGCGTTACGGCCACCGGGATCTCCTCGGCAGGAGTGAGCAGCTCGTTGTCGATGCGGGCACGGAGGGTCTCGAGATCGTCATCGCTCGGCGAGAGCAGGGAGTAGTGATCGAGCTGGCGGCGAGCCAGGACCGGATCGCGGCGCTGGAGGTGAGCCTCCACGGTCAGCTTGCTCGCGACCAGGTGGGTGGGATCGCGCTCCAGCACCGCCTTGAGCTGGCTCAGGGCGTCGGTGGGTCGGGCGAGCTCCAGGAGAATGCGGCCGAGGGCGACGCGGGCCGAGAGGTAGCCGGGGCTCTTGTCCAGGCCCTTCTCGAGCACCTCGAGGGCCTCGGTCGCCCGGCCCACCCGGCGATACTCCTCGGCGAGCTGGAGGAAGATCGGCGAGCCGGGGTCGTCCTCCCAGCGCCGCCGCAGCTCCACCAGTCTCAAAGAAATGGCTCCGGTATCCGGCATCGCACGCCCTCTCGTGAGCCCGGAAATGACAAATGCCTGTCGTTCTCCGGTGGCGCGGATTATAGCAGTCGACTTCGGGGCTCGATCGGCTGAGCCCCGAGGAGGCGCGTGGTGGTGGATCAGTTCGCCGTGACGGTGATCTGGCGCGTCGTCTCGCCGTCACCGGTGGCGTTGGTCGCTCTGAAGAACACGACGTAGGTACCCGCGGCGGAGTACTGGAAGGTGGGGTTCTGCAGCCTGCTCGTCGAGACGTTGGGAGCCCCCGCGAAGTCGAAGTCCCAGAACCACTCGGTGGGACGGCCGCCGGTAGAAGTATCAGTGAAGGTCACGATCAGCCGGTTCTGCTGCACGGTGAAGCTCGCGATGGGGCGGCGAGCGATCGTGATCGTGGCGTCATCCGAAGCAACGGTGCCGCCGGAGGCGCTGACCTGCACGCGCACGGTGAAGGTCTCGCCCGAGAGGACGTTGATGTCCTCGGTGCTGACTCTGAGCGTGTCCTTGGCTTCACCTCGGTTGTCAGTGCTGCGGAAGGCCCCTCCCGAGTTGAGCTGGCCTACGTCGGTGAGGAAGTTCACCGAGACAGCGGGCAGGGGCTGGCCCTGGCCGTCGCGCACCACGGCGAGCAGGTTGACGGTGGCGTCCGCGGTCTCAGGAATGGTCGTCGGAGAGGTCTGGAGGGTGACGTTCGAGGCCAGGCGCCCGATCTGGACCGTCACCGCGGTGGATTCGACGGCTCCCGAGCGAGCGACCACGGAGGCTTCGCCGATCCGGCCATCGCCGCGCAGCTGGGTGGTCGCGAAGCCACGGTCGTCCGTGGACAGGACCGTTGCGTCGAGCTGCCCCAGCGTCGTCGCGAGGGTCACTTCCGAGCCCGGGTTGACCGGCTCGCCGTTCTCCTTGCGGGCCTCGACGGTGACCGTGGCAGCGCCACTCAGGGCGATCTCGACAGGGGTGATGGAGAGCTTGAGGGTGGCACCCGTGGGTGCTACCGGGGTCGCCTTGTCACAGGCGGTGAGGCCCAGGGCGACGAGGGCGGCAGTCAAGGCGAGGGAGCGTGGTCTCATGACGAGCCAGTATACGAAGGGGGGCGATCACCCGTCTAGGCGATCGCCCCCGGTCGAGGCAGAGGAAAAGGCAGCCTCCTCGCGCTAGCTGCTCTCCGAGGTGTCCAGCGCGTTGCTGCACTGGAGATCGAGCGGGAAGTCGATGAAGGTGTCGGCGTCGTTGTCCACGCCGTCGCTGCACTCCGGCACCACCGGGCCCTGGTCCCCGCGACAGCTGGTGTCGCTCGGATTGAAGGTGAATCCACCGGTGAGCATGGCCTCGCAGGTGGTCTGCAGGTTGACCACTCGAACCGTGACCGCGGTGGGCACGAAGCGGGAGCCCTGGGTGCCGTCGGCGTTGTCGTCGCAGGCCACCTCGTTGAAGCCCGAGAAGGACGTCGGAGTGACCACGGTGATCTGGGTCCCGCTGCCGTTGACACCGGTCACCGAGCCGGCGACGTCGCCGAAGAAGACCTGGAGCGGTGAGTCGAAGCCCGAGCCATTGACGGTCACCGAGACACCGCCGGTCGCCGCCGAGGGACTGACCCCGGTGATCAGGGGCACCGGCACCAGGAAGATGATGCCGGGGACGCCCTGCGTGGCCGTGGCGCCCGAGGAGAGGTTGGTCACGGTGACGTCGCCCTGGACGTTCGCGCAGCTGGTGATCTGCGGCACCGGGGCCCGGGCCGTGATCTGAGTGCCGGACACGGTCAGTGTCTGAGCCAGGATGCCACCGATCAGCACCTGGACCGGAGCCTCGAAGCCCTGGCCGAAGATGGTGACCACCGGAGCCGAGTCGAAGATGAACTGCTGCGGTTGATAGCCCGTGATGACGATGCCGCTGCCGTAGCGGAAGGCCCCGTTCGCCACCGTCGAGAAGCCGCTATTGAGGTTGCGGACGGTGACGTTGACCTGCTGGTTCTGGTTCCCCTGGCCGAAGCCCGTGGCCGCCGGGCTGCGCACCACGAGCTGGGACTGCGAGACGCTTTCCACGGTCGCCTCGACGTTCGTGGAGCCGGCGCCGAAGAGCACCTGCACCGGAGCTTCGAAGCCGTCGCCCACGATGGTGACCCGCGTGCCGCCCTCGTTGACGCCCGAGGCGGGGCTGACCGAGAAGATCTGCGGCTGCAGCGGCGTGACGCCGCCCGGGACGTAGGTGAAGCCACTGTCGAGCTGGTCGGCCGCCTCGTCCGTCTCGTTGAGGTTGATCGTCACGGCGACGTTCACCGGCCTCGTGGTGCCGGACGGCACGGCCGTCTGGGAAGGCGGCGTGATGATCCGGATGCGATCACTGGCGATCGAGACGACCTGAGCCACCACCCCACCGACGGTCACTCGGACCGGCTCCTGGATCCCGCCGCCGACGATGTCGACGCGATCGCCACCCTGGGGGCTACCCGTGGCGGGCTGGACGAAGGACAGGAAGAACGTCGCGGCCTCGCCGATGTTGACGGCGGCCTGGCCCACCGAGCTCTCGAGACGAGCCTGGATGATGGCGCCACCCGAGATGTTGCCCGGGAAGAGCAAGAGCTGGGCGTTACCGTTGACCAACTCCACGACGCCGCTCTGGACGCCGCTGCCCTGGCTGCTGAACTCGCCGAGGCTGGTCGTGACGACGGCCGTGGTGCCGTTGGCCGGGGCGGCACCGTTGTCGCGCCGCCGCACCTGGATCGTGACCACGCTCGCCTCGTCGCCACCGGCTTGGAGCTCGGTGGGGTTGGCCGTCACCGAAATCAGGAAGGTGGTGGCCGAGGGTGGTGGCGCCGGGGCCGGTTCCTGCCGAGGCTCCGAGGGCGAGTCGCTCGAGCAACCCAGCACCATCAGGCCGGCTACCAGCAGGCCGAAGCCTCTGCCGGAGAGTCTCGCCCAGTGCTTGCTTTTCATGGTGGCTATCTCCTCGTCTCAAGCGCCGGGCTACGGCACGAACTCGATACCGAAAGTGGCGGTGTTCGAAGCGACGGTGTCGCCCGCGAGGGTGCGCCCGAAGAACCGCAGGCTGACGTTCAGCTGGATGGCCTGATCACCGGTCTCTTTGTCGAAGCCACCATTCTCGAACAGCAGATCGGAGAGAGGCGGGTTCCGCAGCTGATCGAGGCCGAGGACGTCGAGGTTGTTGATCTGATCGTCTCCCCCGACGGGGACGTTGCCGAAGAAGCCCTTGACTCGCGCGGGCGGCTTGCGGGTCCCCCGGTCGGCTCGCGTGTAGGTCACTTCGAAGGACCTGAGCTCGATGTCCATGAGGCTGGAGACCGTCCCGTTGGGGTCCTTGGGGATGTTGCTCAGGTTGATCTCCTCGACCTGGACGAGGTCGGTGGCGTTGACCGACACACGGATCGGCAGGCCGTCGAAGCTCTCGATGGTGAGGATGACGTTTCCTTTGTCCTTGTCGGTGCGCTGGTTACAGCCCAGGAGCGCAACGAGCAGGAACAGGAAAGCGGCGCGGCGAAAGTGGTTCTTCATAAGCCTTGCCCCTACAGATTGATCACCCGGGGGGTGATGAAGATCAAGAGTTCCTCGTTCTCGTCACTGCGCCGCTTGTTCTTGAACAGGTGACCGATGATCGGTACGTTGGCGAGGCCCGGCACACGATCCGTGCCCTGGTCGCTGGTCACCTTGTAGATCCCGCCGATCACCGTGGTGCCGCCGTCGCGCACGATCACGCGGGTCTTGGCTTCCTTGGTGGAGATCGGTGCGTTGGCTGCACCCTGGACGGCGAAGGCGAGCTGTGGCTCACGCTTGCGGATCTCGAGATCCATCAGCACCGTGCCTTCGGCGGTCACGTGGGGAGTGACGTCGAGGGAGAGCGTGGCGTTGACGAACTGCACGGTCACCGTGTTGTTGGCGATCGTCTGGATCGGGATCTGGAGCCCGCTCTGGATGTTGGCCTGCTGGTTGTTGAGCACCGCCACCTTCGGCGCCGAGAGAATCTTGATCAGACCCTCGGTCTCCGCGGCACGCAGCGTCACGTCGAGGTTGAAGCTGTTGAGGACGTTGCCCAGGGTCAGCCCGATGAAGCCGTTGTTGGCGCCGGTGAGCAGGTTGACGCCGCCGTTGGCCGTGCCATTGTTCGGGAACACCAGACCGGTGGTGTTGCCGAAGCGGGCGCTCGATTCACCATCGAAGGCCCAGGCCACGCCGAGCGAACGGCTGAAGCGCTTGGTGGTCTCGACGATCCGGGCCTCGATCATGACCTGCGGCTCGGGGGTGTCGATCTCGTCGATCACCGCGATCACCGTGTCCATGTACGCCGGCAGCTCTTTGAGGATGAGCGTGTTGGTGCGCCGGTCGAGGATCACGCTGCCGCGCTGGGAGAGCAGCCCGCCACGGCCTCGCAGCAACGTCGAGACCTCCGAGGCGGTGGCGTAGGAAAGCCGGCGCAGCACGGTCTTGAGCGGCACCTGCGACGCTTTCGCCGCCTCGAGGGCCTGCTGCTCTTCGGCCTCCTGCTTGAGCAGAGAGACCGGCGCAATCCGCATCACGGTGCCCTCGAGCTCATAACCCAACTTGTTCACTCGTAGGATCTGCTCGAGGGCCTGGTCCCAGGGGATGTTCTCCAGCTCGACGGTCACCGTACCGCGCACCTCGGGCTGGACCACGATCGACAGTCCGGAGATCGCCGCGAAGCTGCGCAGGGTCTCGACCAGGTCGCCGTCGCGCATCGACATGGTGATCGGCTCACCGTAGTAAGTGCGCTCGGTGGTGCTGATCGTCCGCGTTCCGAAGACCTTGGTGGCCACGGTCTTGGTGCCGCCGCCCGGGGTCGTCTCGGAAGGGATCGGGGTCGCGGGCGTGGGCGCCAGACG
Source organism: Thermoanaerobaculia bacterium (assembly GCA_044869955.1). Classification (GTDB taxonomy): domain Bacteria; phylum Acidobacteriota; class Thermoanaerobaculia; order Multivoradales; family SZUA-115; genus CALMKX01. The sequence goes on from JBIOYC010000173.1 coordinate 15,924, forward strand.
GGCGGCCCCACCGTAGAGCTCGACGTCGCTGGTGGGCTGCCGATCAGCCGCCACCCGGGACACCTCGGGCAGGCTGCGCTGGGCCGCCATGGGTTCCGCCTGGGGTTCTCGCGTGGCGGGCCGGCCGGCATCCGGGGTCGGCGTTGCGATCCTCTCGGCCACCGGCTCCGGAGCCCTCTCCGCCTGCGCCGGGGCAGGCTCGGGCGCGGCTGCCAGGCGCTGCTCGGTCTCTCCGAAGCGCACGAAGAGGCCGTCCGTCGCCGCTTCCAGCTGCGGCCAGGTGGTGCCGTCGAGGTCGAAGACCACTCGGGCCACCGGCTGCGGGGCGACGCGGAACTGCGCGATGCGCACGCGCCGGACGCCGTGTGCCCCGACCGACAGGCTGCTGCGGTCGGCGCTGTTGGTCACGCCCTCGAGGTCGATGACTAGGCGAGCCGGGTCCTCGAGAGTGAAGGTCGAGTAGGTGAAGGCGCCGTTGCCGGCGAGGAAGAAGACCCCCCCCGTCTCGTCACGGACCGCCTCGAGGGAGGTGGCAGCCGCTGCGCCCCGAGCCTCCCCGCGAACGGGCTGATCCGGCGTGCCATAAGCCTGGGGCTGCGCCGCGGTCTCCGCGACCTGGGGCGCCTCCTCGCTCGGCAGGGGCTCGTAGGCCAGCTCAGTCTCCTCGGCTGCAGGAGCGGCGCCGGTCGGCCGGGCGGCCACGGTCTCGGTGGCGATCGGCGGCGTCACGGCAGCCACCGCCACCGGTGCCAGCTCCAGGCGGAGGGTATTGCCCTCAGCCGAGAGCGCGGGCTCCACCTCTGCCGTGGTCTTGACGGTGAGCCGAGTGAGGGGCCGCGGACCGGCTCGGTCCTCCTCGACCTCGACGCTCGCCACCAAGCCCTGGCCTGGCAACGTCCGCACGAGCTGGGAGCCGGGCACGCTGTTGGGCAGCTCGACCACCAGATCGCCCGCGTCGTTGCGGTAGCTCGTCCAGACCAGAGGTCCATTGGCGGCGAGGTCCAGCCTCATCCCTGGCGCGCCCTCCGCGAGATCCAGCGACTCCACCACCACCGGCGGAGGTGCCGCGGGAACGACCTGACGCGATTCCTGGGCCGGGTCCGTGGACTCCGTCGCCGGCTTCGCCTCCTGCCGGTTCGAGGACGAGCAGGCAACCGCCAGGAGTAGCGACAACGCAACCGCAGTCGACCTTCGCATTTCGAATCTCCGTTCGGTCTTAGCCTCAGCTCCCATACACGGGCCCCCCTCGCCGATCCCTGCTCATGGATTGAGGGATTTGACCACCTCGCGGAACGGTCGAAGGGCGGTCGGATCCTGGATGTTCTGCTTGAAGACGACCTCTCTGGCCGTGATCGAGATCACGTCTCCGTCGAAGAGCTGATCGCCCACCTTCAGCAGGAAGCTCTTCTGCCGATCGGCCGCCTGTACCTGGGCGATAAATCCACTCTTGGTCTTGAAGATGCCGGAGAGAACGATCTCGTCGATCATCAAGCCCGGCACACCATCGGGGCGCTTGCCCCGGAACTTGATCTTGTCGGGGGTGACCATCAGGGACTTGAAGGGGTCCCGGCGGTTGCCCGCGTCGTAGTTGCCTTTGGCACCCGAGAGGAGGTCTTCCTCTCCTTCGAGGATCTGGTCGATGTCCTCGAAGTCGGAAAGTGGAGCGAGCACACCTTCCCCTTCCTCGCCAAACTCGTCGCTCTCGAAACCCTCGTCCGCTGGCTCCGCGGGAGGCTCCTGCGCCTGGGCGTAGCAGGGCGCCGAGGACACCACGGTGCCGGCGATGAGTACGGCCAGCAGAACCGGGAGAAAGCGCCAGGGCAGGTTCATCACAAGTCCTCCGCTCCCGCCTTCTTCTTGGCGGGAGCCTTGCCGCGCCGCGCGGGCTTCGCCGGCTCGGCCTCCGCGGCCTCGGTGCCTTCTTCAGGCTCCTTGTAGACGAAGGTCTTGGCGACGAAGCTGGCGTCGATGGTGCGAGCGTCGGTCTGCCGGCGCCGGCTCTGGATCTGCAGCTCTTCGATGTTGAGCAGTCGCGGGAGGCGGCTGATGCGATCGAAGAAGAGGGCGAGGTTGTGGTAGTTGCCCGCCAGCCGGACGTTGATCGGCCACTCGGAGTAGAAGTCCTTCGACACCTCGGTGCCCGGATCGAAGACCTGGAGATCGAAGTCCCCCTGCTCGGCCAGCGCGCGCACTCGCCGGATCAGCTCCGGCGTACGGCGCCGCGCTGGCAGGATGCGCAGGTTCTTCTCCAGCTCCAGCTCGAGCCGGCGCACCTCGTCGCGGAACTGCGGCAGCTTCTGCTCCGCCGCGCGGCCCTCCTGGACCTTGCGATTGAGGTCCTGGAGCTCCGTTCGCTTCTTGGCGATGTCCTTCTTACGCGGCTCGACCCACTGCCAGTTGGCCAGCAGGAGCACGGCGGCGCCCAACGCCAGGCCGAAGGCCGCGCCAACCAGTGGGTTCTTGCCCTTGAGCTCTATACCGAAGACCGCCACGGCTTCAGCCTCCCTCAACCGCCGCCAGCCGGGGCGCTAGCCCCTTCATTCGTGGCCGCGGGCGTCGCTTCTCCAGTCCCGGCCGGCTCCGGCGCCGGCCCGGTCGTTCCCAGCGAAGGCTTGTAGCCAACCTGCATCGAGAAGACGTAGATCTCCTTGCTGCGCTTGCTGTCGAGCAACTCTGGCTCCCGGAGCTCCGGGACCCGCTCCAGGTTCTCGATGAAGTTGGCGATGGCGTTCAGGTTGAAGGACTCGCCGGTGACCTTGATCACGCTGCCCTTCATCTCGAGCTTGGTCAGCCACAGCAGCTCGGGCAAGGCTCGAGAGACCTCGTCCATCACCCGCACCGGGCCGCGCTGATTCGCCTTGAGGTCCCTGATCGTCGCGTTCTTGCGTTCGAGCTCGGCCTTCTTCTGTTTGTAGGCCTCGACTTCCTTGATAATCGGCGCGAGCTTCTCGACCTCGTCCTTGGCGACCTGGATGTCGGCCGCGAGCTGTCTCTGGGTATTCCAGATGGTCCAGCCCCAGCCGGCGGCCCCCAGGAGGGATGCCAGCAAGCAGAGCCCGAACAGCATCGGAGCCAGACCATCCCGCCCGAGCCCGCCGCCAGAGGGCGTCCTCGTGCGGCGCACCGCGGCTGGGCGCTTGCCCTCGGAAAGGAGGTTGATCTTGATCATCGAGGGCTAGTCCCCCACCTTGCGGATCGCCAGCCCCACGGCCACGGCCAGGGTCGGTGCGATCGACTGCAGGTATTCGCTCGCGAAGTCACTGTCGCGATAGCGGATCCGCCGCAACGGGTTCATCAGCTCGGTGGGCACGTTGAACCGCCCCTCGAGCACCTGCTTCAGATTGGGCGTCAGCGAGCAGCCACCGGACAGGACGATGTCCTCGACGGACCCCTCGGAAGAGGTGGCGGAGAAGAAGTCGAAGGTCTTGCGGATCTCCTCGGCCATCTCGGCGGAGACCGCGTCGAGGACGGGCCGGGCGTCACTCGGCGTGAAGCGATCGACGTTCTCGCCCTTCTTCAGCTGCTCGGCCTGCTCGAAGGAGAGGTTGAACTCGCGCTGCAGGGCCTCGGTGAACTGGTTGCCCCCGAAGGTGATGTCGCGCCAGAACACGGTGGTACCACGAGCGAGGATGTTGATGCTGGTGACCGCCGCGCCCATGTTGACCAACGCGATGGTCTTCATGGGGTCGAGGTCGTAGTTGATCTCGTAGGCGTTCTGCACGGCGAAGGAATCGACGTCCACCAGCACCGGCGTCTTGCCCGCCTGACTGATCACCGAGACGTAGTCGTTGACCTTGTCGCGTTTGACGGCGACCAGCAGGACTTCCATGCTGTCCCGCCCCGGCTCGCCCTCGGAGAGCACCACGTAATCGAGACGCACGTCGTTGATGTCGAAGGGGATATACTGCTCGGCTTCCCACTGGATCGACTCGGCGAGAGCCTCCGGGGCCATCGCGGGGAGCTGGATCTTCTTGATGATGACGGAGTGTCCGGAGAGGGAGGTGGCGAAGTTGCCGCCCTTCACCTTGGTCTCGTCTGCCAGCTTGTGGATGGTGTCCACGACCAGCGAGGAGTCCATGATCGAGCCGTCGACGATCGCCTCGGGAGACAGCGACTCGACCCCCAACCGAACCAGGTGGAATTCGCCTGCCTTGCGTTCCTTGAGCTCGACCAGCTTGATGGCGGAGCTGCCGAGGTCCAACCCGACCAACCCCTTAGAGCGTGAGAACAACACTAGGCTGAGGCCCTCCAGACACTGATTTCAAGGCAGTTTAGACCCGCAGACTTGAAGCTTTGGCTGAGGCTAGCACCGGGAAATATCGATGTCAAGGGCCGGATACAGCTATGGCAATATTCTCCGCCGGCCGCTTCGAGGCCCCACCTCTTGCTCTCGCCAGCCGCTCCGGCTAAGATCAGCGGCTCCGTGCGCCGGTCGAGGGTCCATTGGCCGACAGGCGCCTACTCAAAGAGCTTCCGACTCACCGCCAGAACCAGAGGGCTTTCTCCATGGCCAAGCAGTGTCAGATCTGCAGCAAGGGTACGGTCGCGGGCCGGCGCGTCAGCCACGCGCACAACGTCACGAACCGCACCTTCGAGCCGAACCTGAAGCGGGTCCGCTCCTTCATCGACGGCGTTTCTCGCCGCATCTGGGTGTGCACTCGCTGCCTGCGCAGCGGCCTGGTGACCAAGCCCCCGGTGCGCCAGATCGCTCCCGAGACGACCTCCCCGCAGTCCTGACCCGCACCCCTCCGCACTCACAGGGTTTCGCGAGTGGCGGGTCCCCCGCTCATCCTGCGGTCGATCTTCAGGACGCCCGGGATGCCGCGGAGCCCCTTCTTGATCTTCTCCAGGTGCTGGTGGTCGCGTAGCTCGACGACCACCGAGATCTCTCCCCGCCCGTTGCTGAAGGTGTCCGCCTCGATCTGGGCGATGTTGGTCCCCAGCTTGGCGATGGTCTCGGTCAGCCGCGCCAGCATGCCGGGGCGGTTCTCGGTCTCGACCACCAGACCCACCCGATAGAGCTCCTGGGCCTGTCGCGCCCAACCCACCTCGATCTCCCGCTCGGGATGGAAGAAGAGGTTGCGGACGTTCGGGCAGTCCGCCGAATGCACCGACACTCCCTGACCTCGGGTGATGTAGCCGACGATCTCCTCTCCGGGTAGAGGGTTGCAGCACTTCGCCAGGTAGGCGAGCAAATCGCTGTGCCCGCGCACCTCGATCGCTCCCTGCCTGCCCGGCAGGATCCGCCGCATGACCTTCTTGAACCCGCCCTCGGTCTCCGCCGACGGCTCGGCCAGCTGCTCCGCCGGCACCACCCGCCCCAGCACCTGCCGCGCCGAGGTGCGCCCAAAGCCGATCGCCGCGAGCAGCTCCTCGAGCTTGCCATAGCCCTCGTTGGTGAGCAGGAGAGCCAGCTCCGAGGACTCGAACACCTTCTTCGGGCTCAGCTTGTAGCGCCTGGCCTCCTTCTCGAAGAGCCGGCGGCCGAGCTCCATGGCTTGCACCTTCTGCTCGGTGTTCAGCCACTGGCGGATCTTGTTCTTGGCTCTCGAGGTGGTGACGAAGCTCAGCCAGTCGCGGCTCGGCGCGCGGCTCGGGTTGGTGATCACCTCGACCATGTCGCCGTTGACCAGGGCCGTGCGCAGGGGAACCAATCGGCCGTTGACCCGCGCACCGATGCAGTGGTGCCCGAGCTCGGTGTGGACGCGGTAGGCGAAGTCCAGGGTGGTCGCTCCCCGGGGGAAGGAGAACACGTCCCCCTTGGGAGTGAAAGCGTAGACCTCCTCCGGGTAGAGGTCGACTTTGAGCGTGGCCATGAAGGTCCGGGGGTCCTGGACGTCCTTCTGCCACTCCAGCAGTTGGCGCAGCCACAGGATGCTCGAGTCCGACTCCACCGCTCCGCTCTTGCCCTCCTTGTAGCGCCAGTGCGCCGCGATCCCCTCCTCGGCCACGAGGTTCATCTCCCGAGTCCGGATCTGGACCTCGAAGGGCTGGCCGTTCTCCCCCACCACCGTCGTGTGCAGCGACTGGTAGAGGTTGGGCTTGGGCATCGCGATGTAGTCCTTGAACCGACCCGGCACCGGCCGCCAGCTCTGGTGGACGACGCCGAGGGCGGCATAGGTCTCGCGGAGCTCGCGCGTCACCACCCGGAAGGCGAGGTAGTCGTAGAGCTGGGAGGCGTCGATCCCCTGGCGCTGGAGCTTGCGGTAGATCGAGTAGTAGCGCTTGACCCGATGGCTGATCTCGGCCTCGAGGCCGGCCTCGGCGAGGCTCTCGCGCAGCCGCTCGTCGATCCGCTGGACGGCCGCCTTGCCCAGCTTCATCTTCTCGACGATGCGGCGGTAGAGCTCGGCGTACTGCTCTGGCTCGAGGTAGTAGAAGGCGAGGTCCTCGAGATCCCCCTGCACGCGCGCCATGCCCAGTCGGTGGGCGAGAGGCGCGTAGATCTCGAGCGTCTCGCGCGAGATCCGGCGCTGCTTCTCGGGCGGCAGCGACTCGAGGGTCAGCATGTTGTGCAGCCGGTCGGCGAGCTTGACGACGATGACCCGGAAGTCCTTCGCCGAAGCCAGGATCATCTTGCGGAAGGTCTCGGCCTGCGCTTCGTCCCGCCGCACGTAGGAGTGGCGGCCGATCTTGGTGACGCCGTCGACCAGCTCGGCGATCTCGGTGCCGAACCTCTCCTCCAGGGCCTCCCGGGTGGTCAGGGTATCCTCGAGCACGTCGTGGAGCAGCCCCACGCCCACCGAGTCCTGATCGAAGCGCAGGTCCGCCAGCAGGTAGGCGACGGCGGTCGGATGGGTCAGGAACGGCTCTCCGGACTGGCGCACCTGGTGGCGGTGCATCTCCTCGGAGAAGGAATAGACGTCCCGGAGGAAGGCCTCGTCGTAGGGCCGGCCCGCGGCCGAGAGCCGCTCGAGGATGTCCTCGAAACGGACTCTCTTCCGGAACTCGACCGGCGGACGGGGGGAGCGAGCGCGGAGCATGGTGTTTGCCCCCGGTCCACGGACCGGGGGCAAACATTATAGAGAGTCAGCGCGCTTTGGCCGCCGGCACCGGCGAGCGTTCGCTCGTGGCACCGGCCCCGAAGCGCTCCTCCCAGAGCAGGGCGAACGGGCTCGCGATGTAGATCGACGAGTAGGTGCCCACGACCACACCGACGAAGAGGATGAAGGCGAAGCCGCGCAGCACCTCGCCGCCCAGGAACATCAGCGCGAGACAGGCGGTCAGCGTGGCGCCGCCGGTCAGGATGGTGCGCGAGAGGGTCTGGTTGAGCGACAGGTTCATCACGTCGATGAGCGGCTTGTTGGGAGTCTTCCTCATGTTCTCCCGCACCCGGTCGAAGACCACCACGGTGTCGTTCACCGAGTAGCCGACGAGGGTGAGGAAGGCCGCGATCGTGGTCAGGTTGAACTCGAGGCCGCTGAAGGCATAGAGGCCGAGGGTCACCAGCACGTCGTGCACCACCGCCATCAGGGCGCCGACGCCGAACCGTAGCTCGAAGCGCGCCCAGATGTAGAACAGCATGCCGATCATCGAGAAGACCACTGCCAGGATGCCCTTGCGACGTAGCTCGGAGCCGACCTGCGGGCCGACGTTCTCGGTCGATCTCACCTCGAAGTCCTGGAACTGGCTGCGCAGCGCCGTAGTGACGGTGTTGGCGGTCCCTTCTTCGGAGCCCTCCTTGACCGGCGTGCGGATCAGCACCTCGTTCTCTTCCGCGGTGCCGATACGCTGGATCGTGGCATCTCCCAAGCCTTGAGCTGCCAGGACCGAACGGATGTCGTCGGCCTGCGGCGCCGACTTGAACTTCACCACCAACTGAGTGCCGCCAGTGAAGTCGATGCCGAAGTTGAGGCCCGACAGGAAGAGGATCCCGATCAACCCGAGCACGATCACGGCCGCGGAGATCCCCACCCAGAGCTTGCGGGTCTTCATGAAATCGAAGCTGGTGGGCGGGAGAGTCAGCCCCCAGATCGAGAGCTTGTCCGAGCGGGCCTTGCGCTCGCCGATGGCGTCGAAGAGCCAGCGGGAGAAGACCACGCCGGCGATCATCGTCGCGATGATGCCGACGGTCAGCGTCACGGCGAAGCCCTTGACCGGACCGGTACCGAACTGGAACAGGAAGAGGGCCGCTACCAGGGTGGTGATGTTCGAGTCGACGATTGCGGCCAGGGCCTTGCCGAAGCCGGCCTCGATCGAGGACCTCACGGTCTTGCCCGCCTTGAGCTCCTCACGGATCCGCTCGAAGACCAGCACGTTGGCGTCGAAGGCCATGCCGATGGTGAGCACGATGCCGGCGATGCCGGGCAGCGTCAGCACGGCACCGAAGCCGGCGAGGCCGCCAAACAGCAGCACCACGTTGAGGGCGAGGGCGGCGACGGCGTTGAAACCGGTGAGGCGGTAGACCAGGAACATGGTGACGATGGTCAGGAGGGTCGCCACGAGGCCGGCGGAAAGGCCCTTCTTGATCGAGTCGGCACCGAGCGAGGCACCGACGGTGCGCTCCTCGAGGCTCTCGATGCCCGCCGGCAGGGCGCCGGAGCGCAGAGAGGTGGCGAGGTCGGTGACCTCTTGCTGGGTGAAGCTGCCGGAGATCTGGCCCGAGTCGCTGATGCGGTCACGGATCACCGGTGCCGACTGCACCTTGCCGTCGAGGACGATGGCGAGCAGCCGGCCGATGCTCTCACCCGTGGCCTTGCCGAACTGACGGGCGCCCTCGGGGGTCAGGCTGAACGAGACGATGGGCTGGCCGAAGTCGTCCTGGGTGCCGGCCGCCGTGCGCAGGTCGCGACCGGTGATCAGGCGCTTCTTCTCCACCGCCCAGAACGTCTGGCCAGTGAGGCGGCCCTCGGCGTCGCGCTGGTCCTGGGGAAGGACCTCGACGTCCTCGGGGATCCGACCGCCGTAGAGCGCTTCCAGCTGCTCGCGGCTGCCCACCGCTGAGCCGGCCCGCTGGTCGACCAGGCGCAGCTCGAGGAAGGCGGTGTTCTTGATCAGCTTGCGCACCCGCTCGGGGTCGTCGACACCGGGGAGCTGGATGAGGATGCGATCCGTGCCGCGCTGCCGCTGGATCACCGGCTCGGACACTCCGAAAGTGTCGATCCGGTTGCGGATGGTGGTCAGCGCCTGTGAGACGGCCTGCTCGCGGATCGTGACCTTGTTGCCGTCGGTCATCGAGAAGGCGTAGCGCCCACCATCGCGGGACCAGGACCAGCGCTCCTTGCCGAAGCGGTCCTCGATGAGCTTCGTCAGCTCGTCCTCTTTGCCGGCGGGAACGCCCGTGAGCTCGAACTTGTCCGAACTGGTCTGCCGGGTCGAGAGGCCGGGGATGCCTTCCTCGGCGGCGAAGCGCCGCAGGGCCTCCATGTCCCGGTCGGTCTCGGCCTTGAGCGCGTCGTCGGTCTGCACCCGCAGCACCAGGTGCATGCCGCCGCGCAAGTCCAGGCCGAGCTTGACCTTCTCCTTGGGGGGGATGAACGCGAAGGCCGCGAGAACGGCGAGCGCGAGCAGGAAGATGCCGCGCCAGAGAACACTGCGACTCATGGATTGCCCTCTTTCTCACCCACTTGCTCGAGGCCGGTGATCGCCGCCTTGGCCACCTTGACCTTGACGTTGTCGGCGATGCGGAGGATGGCGTTGCTGCCCTCGATCGCCACCACCTCGCCGAAGATCCCGCCGGAGGTGACCACGCGGTCGCCGCGCTTCAGGTTCTCCAGCATCAGTTGAACGGCCTTCTGCCGCTGCCGCGCCGGGCGGATGAGCAGGAAGTAGAAGATGACGAAGATCAACAACAGGGGCACGAACTGCATCAGCATGTCGGCGGTGGAGGCCGGTGCCTGCTGCGCGATGACCAGGTAGCTTGCCAAGTCCATACTTCGAGATTCCTCCGTCGGCTAGCGGACGGGAGCGCTCAGGAGCCAGAGGCTTCCGAGACAGGCTCTCCTGTGGCGGTCTTTCCCGGTAGAGGTTCGCCGGGGCGGCGGACAGTTGAGGCAAACTCCGGCTCGCTCAGCGTACCAGACCGGATAGCCTGCCTCAGGGACGACATGAAGTCAAGGTAGAAGCGGACGTTGTGGAGGGTGGCGAGCACCGCCCCCGTGAGCTCTCCGGCGCGGATCAGGTGGTGGAGGAAGGCCCGCGGCACCCGCTGGCAGGCCGGGCAGGAGCACTCTGGGTCGAGAGGCCGCGGATCGTCCCGGTAAGCCGCGTTCTTGATGCGGAGGGTGCCCTCGCGGGTGAACAGCAGACCATGGCGGGCGTTGCGCGACGGCAGCACGCAGTCGAACAGGTCCACGCCGTGGCGAACGGCATGGACGATGTCCTCGGGCAAGCCCACCCCCATCAGGTAGCGGGGCCGCGCCGCCGGCAAGACGGGCGCGGTCCATTCGACCGCCGTGCGGCGCAGCTCGAGGGTCTCGCCGACGCTCACGCCACCGATGGCGTAGCCGTCGAAGTCGAGCGCGGAGAGCCGCTCCGCGGCACGCTCCCGCAGCTGCCGGTAGACGCTGCCCTGGGCGATGCCGAAGAGCCCCCCCGGCCCTCCCGGCCAGGCGGCCCTGGCCCTCTCGGCCCAGTGCAGAGTGCGCTCGAGCGAGGCTGCCGCTTCGGCCTCCTCGATCGGCCAGGCCGAGCACTCGTCGAGCACCATGGCGACGTCCACCCCGAGTCGCACCTGCGCCTCCACCACGTTCTCCGGTGTAAAACGAACCGGCGAGCCGTCGAGGTGGCTCTTGAACGTCACTCCGTCGGCGTCGACCTTCCGCAGGGAGGCGAGGCTCCAGACCTGGAAGCCGCCGCTGTCGGTGAGGATCGGCCGGCGCCAGCCCGAAAAGGCGTGGAGCCCGCCCAGCTGTTCGATCACCCCGATCCCCGGCCGCAGCACCAGGTGGTAGAGGTTCGACAGCATGATGCTGGCACCGGCCTCCTCGAGGGCATCCGGTGAGATGCCCTTGACCGCGCCGAGCGTGCCCACGGGCATGAAGGCGGGCGTCTCGACCACCCCGTGGGGAGTGGTCAGACGGCCGGCCCGGGCCTCACCGCAACGAGCCTCGACCGCGAAGGAAAGGGGCATGGCAGGAAGCTGGCGAGGCGCCTGCCCCGCCGCAAGCGAGCTACTGGGCCTTCTCGATCTCGATCACCCGCACCTGGACGTTCTGGGGCAGGTCGAGGCGGAAGCGGCCCTCGGGGAGGGTGGGGTTGATCTTCAGCTGATCGAAGGTGTACTCGGTCACCCCACCGCCGGGGGTCTCGTAGCGAAGCTTCGTGGGCACGAAACGGGCAGCGTCGATCCAGATGGTCAGGGCCGTCAGCCGCTTGGCGATGCGCTCGAAGCGGGGCGAGAGATCCAGCCGGTAGGGCGCCTTGAGGTCATTGGGGAAGGCCACCTTGACGTCGAAGTACTCGAGCAGCGTCTCGAGGGAGCCACTCGCCCCCAGGTACTTGAGCACCTTCTCTGAATAGCGGCCGATCCTCATCTCCTCGACCCGGGCGAGGTCGTGGTACCAGGTGCTCATGCTCTTGCCGTCGATCAGGAGCGTGATCGGCTTGGGAGTCCGGTACTCCCAACGGACCAGATCGGGCGCCTGGTAGGAGAAGAGGCCCTTCGACTCCTCGGGAGCCAGGAGGAATTCGCTCTCCTGGTGCTGGGTGAAGCTGGCTTCGAGGGTCCGGACCTTGGCCTGCTCGATCTTGACCCGCTCGATCAGGGTGGAGAGCCGGTCCTTGGGCGCCAGGTTGGGGCTGCGAGGATCCGGCAGCGACTCAGCGCCCCCAGGGGTCGGGAGGAAGCAGAGACCTAGGGCCAGCGGGATCAGTCGGCGCACGAGAAGCTCCATCATGCCTGAAGGGTCCAGCACGGAACGTGCCAGAGACGACACGCCCCCCGGTGGCAGGGCGAGGCTGCATGCTACTGCCGCCACGACACGGGGGCAAGGGCGAGGTCCCCTGGCGGCCTCAGAGGCCGGCCGCGAGGCGCTCGGTCTCGGTGGCCAGGACGCGCATCAGGTCCGGCGGGTGGTTCAGGAGGAAGAAGTGGTCGCCGGGGAACATGCGCAGGTCGAAGCCGGCGCTGGTGTGGCGGCGCCAGGCTTCGAGCTCGTCGCGTGGCACCTCGGGATCGGCGAGGCCCCCCAGCGCCGTCAGCGGACTGGACAGGGGCGGCTCCTCTCGGCACAGGTAGCTCTCGTTGACCTCGAAGTCGGCCCGCAGCACCGGCAGCAGCATCTGCATCAGCTCCGGGTGCGCGAGGACCTCCTCGGGGGTGCCGTTGAACTCCCGCAGCCGGGCCAGCAGCTCGGCATCGGGGAGGGTGTGGAGGCCCTTGTGCTCCGGGATGTGCGGCGCCTGCCGGCCGGACGCGAAGACCTGGACCGGGGCCGGCATACCCTGCCGACGCAGCCAGCGCGCCAGCTCGAAGACCAGGAGGGCCCCCATCGAGTGCCCGAAGAGGGCGAAGGGGCGATCGAAGAGGGGAGCGAGGCCGGTTCCCGCGGCCGCTACCACCGGGTCGACGTGACGCAGCAGCGGCTCGCGGAAGCGGCTGGCCCGTCCGGGCAGCTCCACCGGCACGACCTCGACCTGCTCGGGCAGGTGGCGGTGCCAGTCGCGGTAGGCCAGCGCGCTACCCCCGGCGAAGGGGAAGCAGAACAAGCGCAGCCTGGTGCTCGGCGACGTGCGATGGAAGGCGGCCCAGGGGGCTCCGGCTCGGGATCCGTGCATGGCAGCGCGTTTGTAGCCCAAAGAGCGAGCGAGGTAAAGCGCCGCCGACCGAGCCCTGAGATAGGATCCCGCGCGGAAGCGCTCGGGGGCTGGTGCCTCCCGCGGTCTTCAAAACCGTTGTTCCGTGCCGGGTACGGTATGGAGGGTGGGTTCGATTCCCATGCGCTTCCGCCAATCCCCCACGACCGCCTTCACTCTGTGCCGAGCTCGGCCTCGCCGCGCCAGTCGGCGAGGGGCAGCAGCTCGCAGCGCTCCCCAGCCGCCCGGGCCGGAGAGCCCGCCCTCACCCGCACCAGCGCCGTGCCGAGAGCGTAAGCCGCGAGATCGTGGGAGCCCTGCGGTGATTCCGGCAGGGCCCGAATCCTGCCGGCGATGAAGCTCACTCGCGCGGGCAGGAAGCGATCGCGCCCCGCGGCTGCGGGCAGCGGTCCGGCGAGCTCGGCCTCGAGGGCACCGCGCCAGAAGCCGTCCACAGCTCCCGAGAGCCGCCGCAGAGCCGGGCGCACGAAGAGCCAGAAGCCCACCATCACCGAAGCCGGGTTGCCCGGCAGGCCGAAGACCAGCCCCCGCTGGTGGACGGCAGCCACCAGCGGCTTGCCGGGCTGCACCGCCACGGAGTCGAAGAGGAGACGGCAGCCGAAGGAGCCGAGGACGTCCTCGACCAAGTCGTACTCGCCCATCGACACGCCGCCGCAGAGCAGCAGGACGTCGCTCTCGAGACCGCGGGCGACCAGGGCCGAAAGCTCCTCGACCCGGTCGGGAGCGATGCCGAGCGAGTGGAACGAGAGGCCGAGACCGGCCCCAGCAGCGAGCAGGAAGTCGGTGTGGGAGTCGCGCAGCTGCCCCGGGCGGGGCTGCCGGTCGGGTGGCACCACTTCGTCGCCGGTGGCGAGCACGGCCACCCGGGGCACCCGGTGCACCGGCACCTCTTCGCAGCCGTGGGTGGCGAGCAGGGCCAGGGCGCCGGGGGTCAGGAGAGAGCCGGGAGCAAGCAGCTGGTCCCCCTGGCGCAGGATCTCACCGCGGCGCCGGATGTGGTCCGAGCCCGCGGCCGGCTGGTGGAACCTGACCTCGCCGCGGCCGCCGTCGCTCGCCTCGACCATCATCACCAGCCGCGCCGCGGCCGGCACCGGCGCGCCGGTCATGATCCGCGCCGCCGCGCCCGCCGGCAGCTCGAAGCCCGGTGGGTCACCAGCGGCGATCGTGCCCGCCACAGGGATGGGCCGACCGAGCTCGGGAGCCTCGGTCAGGGCGTAGCCGTCGACGGCCGAGACGTCCTCACCGGGCACGTCGAGCGTGGCGTCCAGGCCCTCTGCCAGGACGCGGCCGGCCGCGCGGCGGCGGCCGATGGTTTCGGGCTCCAGGGGTGCTAGGTGGGGCTCGAGCAGCCCCCAGGCGTCCTCGGGACGGATCATCGCGGCGCTTCCTCGTCCAGGGTCGGTGGTCGCCCAATGCTACAATCAGCGGCTCGACGGCGGGAACGAGCCCAGACCGCCCCGACCCCGACCCCAACACCTGTGAGCAAAGCCTTCCAGTACCGCGGAGATCTCTCGGAGACCACTCTGCCCGAGATCCTCTACACCATCCAGCGCTTCCAGGTGCCCGGGATCATCGAGGCCCACCGAGACGGTGTCATCAAGCGGGTCCTGATCAAGAACAGCTGTGTGATCCACGCTGGCTCCACCGACATCGAGGACACCCTCGGCAGCTTCCTGCTGCGCAGTGGCCGCCTGACCCAATCCCAATACGAGCTCTCGATGCAGCTTCGAGGCAAGAGCGACCGCCGCCTCGGAGCCTTGCTGGTGGAGCTCAACTTCCTGGCACCGGCCGAGGTCTACCGCGCGGTTCGTGACCAGATCGAGGCCATCGTCTGGAGCCTCTTCTACTGGCAGGACGGCCAGGTCACCTTCCAGATCGGCGACTTCCAGGAGAACGGGCTCGTGCAGCTGATGCTGCCGATGCGTCAGGTGATCCTGGCCGGGATCAAGCGAGCCCCCAACGCCAAGAGCCTGGTCAGTCGGCTGGGCAGCCGTGACACCGTCTTCGAGGCTTGCTCGCAACCCGAGGACCTGATCGAGGCCGGGCTCGACGCCAACGACTACTCCCTGCTGCGGCTCGTCGACGGCCAACGCTCCCTCTACGAGGCCTGCAGCGCCGGACCCCTCCCTCCCGCAGAGAACGCCAAGCTGATGTATGCCTTCCAGGTCCTGCAGCTGATCCGCAAGGTCGAGGGGGTCGAAGGCCGCAAGCCGGCCGACAGCGGCACGGGCAAGGTCGTGATCCGGATGCGCACTGCCGGTGACTCGCCGATGGATCAGGAATAGCCCCCTCAAGGAGAGCCTCTTGCCCCTCTACGAATACCAATGCCAGGCCTGCGGCAAACGGATCGAGGAGCTCCAGCGGCTCTCGGATCCCCCTCTCACGATCTGCCCGGCCTGCGGCGGCCCTTTCAAGAAGCTGATGTCCGCGCCCGCCTTCCAGTTCAAGGGCAGCGGCTGGTACGCCACCGACTACGCCAAGAAGGGCGGCGGTGAGGCCGGTGCCAAGGATGGCGCCAAGCCGGAAGCCAAGAACGACTCGAAGCAGGACACCGCCGGCGGCTCGTCGGCGAGTGAGGCCAAGACCCCCGCCAAGACCGCGGCGAGCGAGCCTTGAGCCTTCGCTCCGGCACGTTGCCGGCTACCCTCAACCGACTGAGGCCCACCATGATCCGCAAGCTCTCTCCCTTCCTCCCGTTGGCGCTCGGCGCCGGCCTCCTGTGCCTCCCACGCCCGGCCGAAGCCACAACCTTCCAGATGGTCTCGGACGCCAACCTGGTGCGCCAGGCGACCCTGATCGCCGAGGTGACCGTGCTCACCTCCCGGCCCTCCGAGGCGTCGAGCTTTCCGGCCACCGAGTACCAGCTGCAGGTCGAGCGCTTGCTGAAGGGCGAAGCCCCGGCCGGCTCAGCGCTCACCCTCAAGGTGATCGGCGGGGTGGGTCCCGACGGCATCGGCCTCAAGATCTGGGGCGCCCCGGAGCTCCGGGATGGCGAGCGGCTTCTGGTGTTCCTCAGCCGCCATGGTGACGGCGCCTGGCGCCTGCTCCATCTGATGCTCGGGGCGTTTCGCTACTTCGACGACGGTGACCGCAGGATCGCGTTGCGCGACCTGGGCGGAGTCACCGAGCTGAAGCTCGACGACACGGGAGCGTTCCGGGCGGTGGAGAACCCCCTCGACCTGCCTCGGGATGCCGCCGACTTCACCTCCTGGATCGCCGACGCGGCGCAGGGACGGCTCCGCGCCGCGGACTACTTCTTGCCGCTGGACGACCCCGCCGCCGGCCTCGCCACCAAGTTCGCGTTCTTGCTGCCGGACGACGGCATCCCGATCCGGTGGTTCGACTTCGACCGCGGCCAGTCCGTTCCCTGGCGCGCCGTCTCGACCGGTCAGCCGGGCCTCACCGGCGGTGGCTTTGCCGAGCTCCAGGTCGCAATCAACGCTTGGAACAACGATGGCAACACCAACATCCGCTACACCTACTCCGGGACCACCAACGACAACTCGACCGGCTGCGGCCCCTCCGGCGCATCGCCCGAGGGCAAGGTGATCTGGAATGACCCCTTCAACGAGACCTCCGAGAGCTTCAGCTGTCTGGACGGTGGCGTCCTCGCCCAGGCCGGGCCTTGCTTCGAGTCGCCCACCTCCAACTACAACGGTCAGCCCTATCACGTCGCGGGAGACGCCGTGCTGTGGACCAACGACGGTCTCGAGTGCTTCTTCCAGACCGGGTTCGGTGATCGGCGGCGCGCCGCCGAGGAGCTGCTCACCCACGAGCTCGGCCACACTCTCGGGCTCGGCCACTCGAGCGTCCGCAACGCCGTCATGTTCCGCAGCATCCACGACGACGGGCGGGGGGCGTCGCTCAACTCCGACGACCGCGCCGGCATCGCCGTCCTCTACGGCGGCTCTGGAGGTGGCGGCGTGACCGTCGACGCCCCCTCGGGTCTGGCCGCCACGGTCCTTTCGAGCACGACGATCCGCCTGAGCTGGGTGGACAACTCCAACAACGAGACCAGTTTCCGCATCGAGCGCAAGCAAGGCAGCGGCAGCTTCTCCGAGGTCGGCAACGTCGCTGCCAACGTCACGACTTTCGACTCGACCGGCCTCTCCCCCGACACCGCCTACACCTTCCGGGTGCGGGCCCGGTCCGGCTCGAGCAACTCGAGCTACTCCAACCAGGTGACCGCCACCAGCGCGCCTTCCGGCCCCGCCGCACCCTCGAACCTGCACGCCACCAACCGGACGGCCTCGGCGATCACCCTCGCCTGGAACGACAACTCGACCGACGAGACCAACTTCCTGATCGAGCGGCGCGATTTCGGAGGCTTCGTGTTGGTCGGCACGGTCGGCGCCAACACCACCACCTTCACCGACGGCGGCCTCGCCACCACCACCCGCTACGAGTACCGGGTCCGCGCCACCAACGCCAGCGGCGACTCCCCCTACACGGCGATCCTCGAGACCAACACCAACGGCCTCGCCGGAGCCTGCGTGGCAGGGACCGGCCAGCTCTGCCTGCTCGGCGGTGAGGTCAAGGTGGCGGTCACCTTCCGCAACGAGGGCAGCCTCGGCAGCGGCACCGCGGTGGCGCTGACCAACGAGACGGGCACCTTCTGGTTCTTCAACGCCGCCAACACCGAGCTGGTGGTCAAGGCCCTCGACGCCACCGTGCTCAACGGTCATTACTGGTTCTTCTTCGGCGCCCTGTCCGACGTCGAGTACTGGGTGCAGGTGACCCGCACCGACACCGGAGAGGCTCGGGTCTACTACAACCCGCAGGGCGAGATCTGCGGCCTGGCGGACGTCGAGGCCCTGACCTCGGCAGCGAGCACGGCGGCAAGCGCCGTGGCCCCGCGAGGCCGGCTGATCGGTCTGGACGCCACCGCCCCGGCGGCCGGGATGACCCTCGCGCCTCGCGGCTCTTGCGTCGGCGATGGCCAGACCCTCTGTCTGCTCGGCGGCCGCTTCGCCGTGAGGGTGGACTTCACCACCCCCTCGAACGGCTCCGGTCCTGGCACGGCCGTGCCCTCGACGGACCTCACCGGCTTCTACTGGTTCTTCACCTCGACCAACATCGAGTTGGTGGTCAAGGCGATCGACGCCACGACGATCAACGGCAAGTACTGGTTCTTCTACGGCGCCCTCTCCGACGTGGAGTACACGATCACGGTGACCGACACGACGACGGGCGCGATGAAGACCTACCAGAACCCGGTCGGCAACTTCTGCGGCGTGGGGGATACCTCGGCGTTCTAGGAGACGACCGAGAGGGCCGATACGTGGGTCGGCCCCTACGAAAGACCCTCCGGTGCCTGTAGGGGCGGACCAACGTGTCCGCCCTCCGGGTTCTCGCCTTCCAACCTCCCCAGCAGCACCCCCGCCCCCACCACCACGGCGGGGAAGAGGTGGAAGGCGAGGCGGGCTCCGTTCGAGCGCACCAGATACTCGGCCTGCTCGGCCGAGGCGAGGGGAAAGCTCAGGTAGACGTAGGCGTAGAACAGCGCCTGGAGCGTCACCACGGCGGCGATCGGCCGCGTTGCCCGCGGGAGCCACAGCGCCGGCAGGGCCAGGAAGACCCAGCTCGCCCGGTGCCACTCCGGGAAAGTGAGGGTGATGAGGAAGGTCCGGCCGAGGGTAGCGGCGTGGGTGAACGACACCGCCCCGCCCCGTTGCTCGACGAACAGCCCCCAGGACAGAGCACCCCAGAGCCAGAAGGCGACCACCGCGGCGGTCGGCAGGATCAGGGCGGGCAGGGCCCGCCAGCGCTGGCGGCCGCGGGTGAGGAAGTAGAGGCCAACGAGGAAGGCGGCGAGCGGCATGCCCTCGATCTTCGAGGCGGCGGCGAGGGCGGCGATCCAACCCACGGCGCGGTCCGAGGCTGGCGACCTCTCACCCAGGAAGGCCGGCCAAGCCGCCACGGGAGCGAGCGCGATCAACCAATCCGGACCGCCGAGCGTGAAGTAGCCGATGCCGAAGGCCGCGCCGGCCAGGGCCAGGCCCGCGAGCGTCGCCCGGGCGGCGAAGGAGGAGGAGGACCGCAGCAGTGTCTCCCGCGCGGCCACCAGCAGTCCGGCGAAGGGCAGGGCGGACCACAGCAGCATGCCGCGCTCACCAAAAAGGCCGGCAAAGACCCCCGTGGCACCGAAAAGACCCGGCAGCAGGTTCGGATAGTCGGGGTGCCGGACCTGGCTCCAAGGCAGGGCCAGGAACTCGAAGTCGAAGGCCCGGGCGAGGACGAAACGCTTGCCCTTGATGCCCCAGTGGTAGATGAAGTCCGGGTTGAGGCCCCAGGTGGCCAGGCAGGCGAAGGCCACGGCCGCCAGGGCCAGCAGCGCCACGAGGGTCCCCCAGCCGGCCCGGCGCACCGGCGGCCGGGCCACCAGGGGCTCTCTCACGAGGGAACGCAGGCCGAGGTAGACCAGCAGGGTGCCCAGCACCAGGGAGAGGCGGGTCCACGGCACGCCCACCAGGTCGAGGAGGGCGAGCAGCAGGAAGAAGGTCACGGTGCCGGCGGTGAGGGCGGCGAGCGAGCGCCAGGCACGGCCGTCCTCGGGACGGGCCAGGGTCGGGGCCCAGCCGTGGCCGAGCAGACTGCACAGCGAGAGGACACCGAGGAACCCCAGGACCGTCAAGATGGGGCCCCCGGCGTCCTCCAACGGTAGAGCGCCCCCAGCCGGTCTTCCCACACCAGCTCGAGACGCGGGTCCCCGGACAGCTTGCGGCCGAACACCAGGAGGTAGCGGCAGATCTCCGGCGCCTGGGGATGGGAGCTGGGGACCACGGTGTGGTCCGCGAGGTGGTAGGAGGCCCACAGGTAGCCGAAGAAATCGGTGTCCGGCTGATCCGCCGGGCCGAGAAAGAGGATGCGCTCGCCGGGCGGCACGTGCCGGCCGGCGGAGAGGGCGAAATCCCGGAACAGCTCGGTCTGGCGCTGGCCGAAGCGCCACACCGCCGCCGGCATTCGCCACATGCGGGTCTTGCGCTCGACCTGCTCCGCCTTCACCAGCTCGGCGCCCAACCCCCAACCCAGCCAGCCGAGGGCGGCCAGAGCGGTGAGGCGGAGGAGAGCTCGGAAGGCAGAGCGTGAGGATGGCAGGGTCATGGGCGAGATGGAGGGGATTCTAGAGCTGATTGCAACCTGGGCCACTGCCGGAAGCCTGGTGTGGGCGGGCTGGGAGAGAAGCAGGGGTGAGGGTCCTTCGCGGGTCCCCCAGCCGACCATGGGATAATCCCCCGCCAAGGAGACTCCCGTGGCTGCGAGACGCCTTCCCTTCCCGAGCATCCTCCTCTGCCTGCTCAGCACCCTGCCGGCCTCACCCGCCGGCGCCGAATGGTCCAAGGCCGCTCTCTTCGGGGCCGACGTCCGGTCTCTCACCATTGCCCCCGACCGGCCCGAGACCGTCTTCGCCGGCACCTCGGGAGGCCAGGTCTACGTCTCGCACGACGGCGGCCGTACCTGGACGGACGCCACCCCCGCACCGCTCTTCCCCGGCTGGGTAGTCTCCGCCCTGCGCTTCGATCCCAACCAGCCCCGCCGTCTGTGGGCCGGGATGTGGGGCGTCTGGGGTGGTGGCATGGTCGCCTTCTCCGACGACGACGGCATCCACTGGACCTGGCGGCAGGATGGCCTGGCCGGCCAGGTCTACTCGCTGGCCCTGGTGCCCGGCGAGCCCGGGAAGGTGCTGATCGGCACCCGGCGAGGCGTCTGGACCAGCGCGGACGAGGGTCTGACCTGGCGCCATCTCACTTCCGCTCTGCCCGAGGTGCAGAAGGTCACCAGCCTGTTGGTCGACCCCGCCTCCTCCAGCACTCTCTTCGCCGGCACCTGGCGCCGGGCCTACCGCTCCGACGACGGCGGCGCCACCTGGCGCGGCGTCTTCACCGGCATGGACCTGGACCGCGAGGTCTTCTCCCTGACGCCCGTCCCAGAACGACCCGGCGAGATCTGGGCTTCGACCTGTGGCTGGGTCTACCGCAGCCCCGACCGCGGCGGCCAGTGGACGATGCACCGCCAGGGCCTGGCCGCCAACCGCACGCCGAGCTTCGGCATTCTGCCGGGAGGCCGGCTGCTGGCCGGCACCGTCAGTGGGCTCTACACCTCGGACGACCAGGGCGAGAGCTGGCTGCGCGCCACCCTGGAGAGCCTCACGGTCCTCGCCATCGCCGTCCACCCGGCCCGCCCCCAGCGGGTGCTCCTCGGCACCGAGGGCTCCGGAGTCTGGCGCTCGGAGGACGGCGGCGCCACCTTCGAACGGGCCGCCCAGGGCATGACCAACGTGCGGGTGGCGGCCCTCCAACCCGTGGGCGCGGAGCTGGTCGCGGCGGTCAACCACGCCGGGCCGGCGTCCGGCCTCTACAGCTCGATCGACGGCGGTCGCACCTTCCAGCTCCAGAGAAGTGGCCTGCCCACCGTGCTCGGCCTCGCCGCCAGCGGCGGGATCGTCTGGGCTGCGACCGAGAAGGGTCTCTGGCAGCGCGGGGCCGACCTCCTGTGGCGGCGGGTGACCGAGGTGCCGGAGATCCGGGTCCAGCGGGTCGAGGTCGAGCAGGGAAGAGTCGTCGCCCGCACCCAGAAGGCCGTATACGAACGGCAGGGGGATCGCTTCGCGGCTCTACCCCCTTCGCCAGCCGGTGCCAACGCTCTGGCGGTGGAGGCTCGCGACGGCTCCCTGCCGTGGCAGCGCGCCTCCGAGCCGCCGCCCCGGGTGGTGGTCACCGGTGATCTGCGCTTCTCCCACCTGCTGCTCGACGACCAGGGGGCCCGATTGTGGGACGAGGTCGACCGCAAGGCCCACCCGCTCCTTCTGCCCGTGCCCGCACGGGACGTGACCTCCGCCGTGCTGGTACGCGAACGGCTGGTCCTCGGCACCGCCAACGACGGCGTGGTGGGCACGGACCGCAGCGCCGTGCCGGCTCTCACCGCGCCTTAGCGATCCTTCTTCTTACCCTGGCCGGGGGGGACCGGGATGCGCTCGGCGAGCTGGCGGGCGAGCTCCACGCGGAGGGCCTTGGTGCTGCCGTCCCGGGCGAGGTTCCCCAGCTCGTGCGGGTCCTGCTCGTAGTCGTAGAGCTCGACCCCTCGGTCGCCCCCGAACCACTCGGTGTAGCGGTAGCGCTCCGTGCGCAGGGTGCGGCCGACGATCTCGCCGTTCCAGGCGGCGAGGGAAACCGCGGCGCGGTCTCGAGGAGCGCCAGGCTCGCGCAGCAGGGGCAACAGGCTCACGCCGTCCTCGCCGCCGGGAAGCCTGGCGCCCGCCAGCTCGGCCAGAGTGGGATAGAGGTCGACCAGCTCGACGGTGCGCGGGCTCGCCGCCCCACGGGCGTAGGGTCCGGGCGCGGCGATCAGCAGGGGGACCTTGACCGCCGGCTCGTAGAGTGAAGAGTCTTTCGACCACTTGCCCTTCTCCCCCAGGTGGTAGCCGTTGTCACCCAGGAAGACGACCACCGTGCGCTCGGCGAGGCCCTCGGCCTCGAGGGCGTCGAGCAGCCGGCCGACCTGGGCGTCGACGAAGGAGATGCAGGCGTAGTAGGCGGCGATCGCCTGGCGCGCTTCCCGCGGCTTCGAGGGCCGATCGATGAAGAGGTCGCCGTTGCGCGGCAGCAGGGCCACCGAGGGGGCGCCCGGCCGCGGGGTGGGCCGGCGGGCGAAATCGACCGGCAGCTGCATCTGCCGCGGCGGGTAGAGGTCGAAATAGGTCTTGGGGGCGAAGAGGGGCGCGTGGGGCCGCAGGAAGCCGACGGCGAGGAAGAAGGGGCGGTCGTCGGTCCTGGCCTTGCCCAGCATCTCGATCGCCTTGGTGGCGATCACCTGGTCGGCCATCCCCTCCTCCTTGGCCAGGCCCTTCCACTGGTCGCTGGTGCGCCGGCGCTGCTCCTTCTGCTCCGACGTGGGGGCCTTGGTGGCCACGGGCTGCACCACCTCGCCTCCCTCGTCCCAGGAAGCCGGATCGTCCAGCCCGCCGTGGAAGACCTTGCCGGCCCGGCGGGTCACGTAGCCGGCCTGGTGGAGGAGCTGAGCCAGGGTGACGGCGTTCGGCATGCGCGCCCGCAAGGCGTCGAGGTTGCCCAACACCCCCGTCCGGTGCGGGTAACGGCCGGTCAGGAAGGACACCCGCGAGGGGTTGCAGAGGGGAAACTGGCAGTAGGCGCGATCGAAGCGGACCCCCCGGGCGGCCAGGCGGTCGACGTTGGGGGTCCGGGCGATCGGGTCACCGTTGATCGACAGCCGTGCCGCCAGGTCGTCCGAGACGATGAACAGGATGTTCGGCCGGTCCCGCGAGGCCGGCGCCACGATCGGCAGAGCCGGTGGGGCGGGCGCGGTGGCCGGGGGAGGGGGCTCCGGAGTCCTGGAGCATGCCGCCGCCGCGAGCAACGCCCCTGTCACCAGCAGAGTACGGGCGCAGGAGGAAAACCGCGGGGGACGCATCGCCGGTGAGGTTAGCACGGAGGTTCCTCCCTGGCCTGCTCCTTGCTGGACCCTCCGGTCTCCGGCGATCGTCGCGCCTGAAGATACGTTTCTCGGTTATGCTAAAAGCGCATGAGCCAGACAGAGGTCACTGAGCTGCTGCACGAGTGGGCCGCCGGCGACGTCCACGCCGCGGACCGCCTCCTCCCCCTCGTCTACGAGGAGCTGCGCCGGATCGCCGCGCGACAGCTCGTCCACGAACGCGCCGACCACACTCTCCAGGCCACCGCCGTCGTCCACGAGGCCTTCCTCCGCCTCTGCCGTGCCCATGAGGTCTCCTGGGAGAACCGCCGCCACTTCTTCGCCTTCGCCGCCCGGCTGATGCGCCGGGTGCTGGTCGACCACGCCCGGCGCCGCCGGGCGGAGAAGCGAGGCGGCAGCGGGCTCAGGGTAAGCCTCGAGGAAGGGCTCGCCCAGACGAGCGGTCCGACCCCCGACCTGCTGGCCCTCGACCAGGCCCTGACCCGCCTCGCCGACCTCGATCCGCGCAAGGCCACGGTGGTGGAGCTGCGGGTCTTCGCCGGCATGACCGTCGAGGAAACGGCCGACCAGCTCCATCTCTCTCCCGAGACCATCCACCGCGAGTGGCGCCGGGCCAAGGCCTGGTTGTTCAACGAGCTGGCGCCGCTGCGGCCGGCGGCCGCCATGGCTTCCTGAGCGGCCGAGACCGGTCGCGCTTCGTCCCCGCGTCGTTCGCCCCACCATAGACTGTCCCTCGTGGACCCCGGCTCGGAAGCAGCACGCATCGCCGCGGCTCTCGAGGAGGAGCTCGATCGCCGTGGCTCCCGCGAGGCAGCGGCCGGGCCGGCACTGACTTTCGGCGGCCTCTTCCTCTGCCTCGCCCGGCTCGGCGTTTCGCCGGGCTACTTCTTCGGTCGGCTGTACCCGCTGCCGGGCTGGAGCCCACCCTCTCTGGGCGACTGGCAGCGGCCGGCGCTGGCCGAGGACGAGCCTTCGCGACCGGATGCGCCGACCGCCGGGGAGCTCTTCGAGCAGGCTCGCCGGTTGGAGGAGGCGCGACCCGTCGACCCGGAGGACCTCGCCGATCGCTTCGGACTCCTGCTCGGCCGGCGGCTGGCCGAGGCCGCGCCTCATCCCCTGGCCGGTCGAAGCGAGCAACGGCCCGCGGCCGGCGGCGCCGATCTGCTGGCGGACCTCCCCCTCGCCGACGCCCTGGCGCTCATCGACCGCTCCGGCGTCACGCCCGAGGACTTCTGGACCGACCTCTTCCAGGTGCCGGGGGCCTCTCGCTCCTGGGCTCTCGACAGCCCGCGCTGGTCGGAAGTGATGGGGCTGGTGCGCCGGCTCTCGGGATCGGGAGGTCAGGAAGGGGACTGAGGCCGGTTCGCGGGCGCGGGCCCCAGGCCGGCGCGCACCGCACCGATGTGCTCGGGCGTGAGCCGCTCCGCCTGGGCAGCCTGCAGGAAGAGAGCTAGCGCCTCGCGGGCCTCGCGCTCGATCTCGAGGGCGGCGAAGACCGGCAACATCTCTCCCACCAGCCTGCGCACCTCCCCCTGGAGGCCCTGCTGGAGGCAGAGCCGGGCCAGGTCAAGGGTGACCAGGGCGGCGTCGTAGGGACGCTTTTCGGCCACGAACGCCCGGCGCACCCCGTCGAGGATGCTCCGCCCCTGCTCGACGGCGCCGAGGGAGGCGAGCAGCCAGCCCTCCAGCCAGTGCTCGCGGAGGCGATCGGTGCGGGCGAGCTCGAGGCCGCGGACTCTGGCGAGCTGGCCATGGATGACCAGAGCATGCCCCGGCTGGCCGAGCTGCTCGTAGAGCACCACCAGGTTGTGCAGCACTTTGTAGCGCAGGGCTGGCTCGCGCTCGAAGTCGAGCAGGTCGGCGGCCTCGAGGAGGCAGGCGAGAGCGCGGGAGAGCTGTCCCACCTGGCGCCAGGTGGTCGCGGCCAGCAGGATCACCCGGCCCGCCTGGTGGAGGTCTCCGGCCTGGCGAAATCGCCGCTCGGCGATCCCGAGCAGGCGGAGGGCCTCCTCGAAACGGCGCTGGTCTCGCTTGAGGGCTGCCATCTGCGCCGCGAGCTCGGCCGCGAGCAGCGGATCCCCCGAGCCGAGCCGGACCGCGCGCGAGGCCTCCACGAAGCTGCGCTCAGCTCGCCGGAGCTGGTCCTGGAGCCGGTGGAGGTGGCCAGCGACCATCAGGGTCTGAGCTTCGAGGTCCCAGGCCAGATAGGGCGCCACGCCGCGTCCGCGCAGGACGCTGGCGACCTGCCGCGCCCTCTCGGCCGCAACCTGGGCGCGCTCCAGGCCGTCGGCTCGGAGAACCTCGGCCTCCGCGAGCAGGGCCCGGACCAGGGCGGGGCTGGGCAGGGACCGCTTGTTGCGCAGCAGCAGGCGGGCCTGCTGGGCGTTGACGGCGATCAGCTGCGAGACGCTCCGGCGCAGCTGATCCGCGCTGGGCTGGCGGCCCGCCTCCGCCAGGACCCTGCGCACGGCCGAGGAAAAGGCCGCGTCGTATCCGTCTGCTGAATCGACCATTCGCGAAATCGTATCTGAGCCGACCCGCGGAGAGAAGAGTGCTCAGGGGTCGACGCTGATCAGCGTCTCGCCGGTCTCCGGGGCGAGCGCCGACGCCCGGCCATAGGGGTCCATGTCCATGCCACGTTTACCCGCCGCGGCAGCGACGATGGTGATCACCAGAACGAAAGCGAAGAAAGCGGGGCGCGAAAAGAGAACGTGCATGGAGCCTCCTCGACACCTGTGGATTGGCATCCCGCATCGAGAGGGGATGCCGTTTTCATGAAGGTCTCACAATATGCAAACCCAATCCTGATGGCGAGACGACTCGGTCCGGGATCGGGGGTTTGGTATAACGACGCCCGTGAAGAGACGCTCCGGTATTCTCCGCACCCTCCTCGGGGGTCTGATCTGCCTCCTGCTCGCTTTCGTCGTCGCTGGTTGGTTGGCCGTCGGTGCCAACCCGCGCATCGACATCCAACCCTCCGGCCCAGCCATCGGCCGTAAGACCCCCCTCGGCGTGACGGTCGAAGAGACCCGGCGCGGCCTCTCCCGCATCACGGTCGACCTCGAACAGAACGGCGCCCGCCACCGGCTGGCCGAGAAGACCTTCGAGCCGCGCCCGTTCTGGGCTCCCTGGGCCGGCGCCGTCGAACGCGAGGAGCTACGGCTCGAGGTCGGCAAGTCCTCGCTCCCCGAGCTCAAGGAAGGCACGGCCACTCTCCGCGTGGAGGCGGCACGGGCGGGGACCTGGCTTCGCCAGCCTGCCCCGGTGAGCCTCGAGATCACCCTGCCGGTGGTCCTGACCCCTCCTAACCTCTCGGTGCTCTCGACCCAGCACAACGTGGCGCAGGGGGGCAGCGGCGTGGTCGTCTACCGCCTCTCCGGCAAGGCCCAACGAGACGGTGTCCAGGCCGGGGAGTGGTTCTTCCCCGGCTCGAGCCTGCCCGGCGGCGGGGCCGAGACGCGCTTCGCCTTCTTCGGCATCCCCTGGGACCTGGCCGACTCCGGGGCGGTGAGGCTGGTCGCCGAGGACGCCGCCGGCAACGCCAGCGAGCGGTCGTTCCTCGACCGCTTCGCCGCCCGGCCGCCTCGGCCGGCCACCCTCACGGTGGACGACGGCTTCCTCTCCCGCGTCGTGCCCGAGATCCTCGCTCACACCACCGAGGTGCGCGAGCAGGGCGACCTCCTCGCTTCCTACCTGGCGATCAACGGCGAGCTCCGGCGCAAGAACAACGAGCGGCTGCGCACCCTCGCCACCACCAGCGAGCCGAGCTTCCTCTGGCGCCGGCCGTTCCGCCAGCTGCCGGGCTCGGCGGTGATGGCCTCCTTCGCCGATCGCCGCACCTACCTCTACCAGGGCCGCAAGGTCGACCTGCAAGACCATCTCGGCTTCGACCTCGCGACCTTCGAGAAGGCTCCGGTGGCGGCCGCCAACCGCGGCAAGGTGGTGCTCGCCGAGTACTTCGGGATCTACGGCAACACCGTGGTCCTCGACCACGGCTTCGGCCTCGGCAGCCTCTACTCCCATCTCTCGTCGATCGACGTCCAGCCCGTACAGATCGTCGAGCCCGGACAGCGTCTGGGAGCGACCGGCAAGACGGGCCTCGCCGGCGGCGACCACCTCCACTTCTCCATGCTGGTGCACGGTCTGCCGGTCAACCCGGTCGAGTGGTGGGACCCCCGTTGGCTGGAGACGCATCTCTCGGCCAAGCTGGGAGCGGCCCTGCCCCTCGAGCCACGCTGAGGTCCCGTGGCAGCCTGGAAGCTGGCGCTGGGCCTCCTGGCTGTTTCCGGCCTGGCCCAGCTCGGGCTGTGGTGGCTGGCCCGAGCCCTGGGCGCCCGGCTCCCCGGCAGAGTGGTCCTCGCCGGGCTGCTGCTGCCCTGGCTGCTCTTTACCCCCTGGCTCGGGCCCGACCGCCTGCTGGTGCCGACGGCCTCCCTGGGCGGGCAGATCCCGGGCACCCCGCTGGCCGCGCCCTCGGACCCCTTCCTGCAGCTCAACGACACGGTCAACCAGTTCCTGCCCTGGGAGCTGGAGGTGCGCAGGCTGTGGCGAGACGGCGGCTTTCCCTTCTGGTCCGAGCTCTCGGGGGGCGGCAGCTCGCCCTGGGCGAACCCCCAGGCCGGCGCCCTCTCGCCCCTGGCCTGGGCCGGCCGCGCCTTCCCCATCCAGTGCTTCTTCCTGGTCGCCCTGTGGCTGAAGGTGCTGGTCGCCTTCGAGGGCACCTGGCTGCTCGGCCGGAGGTCCGGTGCCAGCCGGCGGGCGAGCTGGGTGGCGGCGGCCTGCTTCGGCCTGGGCGGGGGCATTTTCGCCTGGGGCTTCTTCCCCCACTCCTCGACCGCCGCCTTCCTGCCCTGGCTGGCACTGGGCGCCGTGACCGTGGTCCGCCGGCCCCGGGCTCGCGCGGTGGCGGCGACGGGGCTGATCACCGCCCTGGTGCTGCTCTCCGGCCACCCCGAGACGGCGGCCTGCGGCGGGCTGCTCGCCGCCGTCGTGGCCGTGGCCCTCGCGCCGCGGCGGCGGCCCGGACTGCGGGGCCTCGGCGCGGCGGCCCTGGCGGCCGCGCTCGGATTCGCCCTCGCCGCGCCCCAGCTGCTGCCTTTCGCGGCCCACGCCCGGACCAGCCAGCGTGCGACCGACACCCTGGCCCTCGAAGGCGGCTCCCTGCAGCCCTCCCCGGCCAAGCCCTGGCGCTGGTCCTACGAATGGCGGGGACGGCTGGTCCTCGCCCCGACGGGCCCTCAGGCCTTCGGCGTGCCCTACGGCGAGACCTTCACGGGGACGATCTCCTGGCCGGACTCCCTCGCCGGCTACGCCGGGCTGGCCAGCCTGGGCGGCGCCCTGGCCGCCCTCGCCGCCTGGCGGAGACGAGCCCGCCCCTGGCTGCTGGTCGCCGGCGCCTACCTCTTGCTCGCCGCCCACCCGATCTGGCTGCACGATCTGCTCTACCGCCTGGCACCCCTGCGACTCTTCGCCTACTCTCGGCTGCTGCTGCCGATGACCCTGGCCCTGGCGATCGCCGGGGCTCACGGCCTCGACGCGCTCCACCGCAGGCGGCCGGGCTGGCGGCCCTGGCTCGGCTGGTTGGCGGCCGCGGGGCTGAGC
>JBIOYC010000174.1:0-7894 GCA_044869955.1 Thermoanaerobaculia bacterium
AGGATCGCGGCGAGAACCTTGCCGGGGGTGACCGCTTCGCGGAAGAGCAGGGCGCCGACGAGCAGGGCGAGGCCGTTGCCGATGGCCCGCTTCAAGGTCTCGAAGAGACCGACCGGCACCAGGGGCAAAGCCAGGAACTGCGTGGCCAGGGCCACGCTGCTCACCACCAGGGCGGCGAAGAGGGTCCAGGGCGTCTGCGCCGCCGCCCGAATCTCGGCCACTTCGCCGCGATAGACCAGCACGGCCAGGCTCAGGAGCGCCACTCCCGACAGCAGGACCACCCCGTGGAAGCTGCCCTGCGAAGACTCGAGAGCCTTCTTGTCGATCACGATCGTCGCCGACCACAGCAAGGCCGTGACGGTCATCAGGAGGACACCGAGGCGGATCTGGGCCGGGTCGTAGCCGTCCGGGACGGATCCCGCCGGCGACCGCTGTAGCAGGAAGGCGCCGACAACCACCAGCAAGACTCCGAGGATCTGGAGCCAGGTCAGCCACTCTCCGATCACCGGGATAGCCACCAGCGCCGCGAACACCGGGGTCAGGGAGAGCAAGGGGATGGTCACCGAGAACGGCGCCCGCTTCATCGCCTCGAAGAAGCACAGGTTCGCCACCATGTTGAGCACCACCGAGGCGATCGCCGGCAGCCAGTAGCCCGGCAGGGGCGCGCCCATGCTCTGGGACCAACCCCAGGCGAGGAAGAAGGGCACGCTCCCCAGCGTCAACCAGAACAGCAGGGCGAGGGAGGAGAGCCGGCCGACCAGGACCTTGCGCGTGTAGTCCAGGCCGCCCCAGGCGAGGCTCGAGGCCAGGGCGAGCACGAGGCCGGCGGTGGAGATGCTCATGGCCGCGCGAGCCTATCCCGGTTCGGCTCCGCGATAGACTTCGGCCCGTGAGACTGCTCCCCGAGTTCCTCGCCGACCTCCTGGTCCGGCGCGGTCGCATCACCGACGAACAGGGCTTCGAGATCAAGAAGGAAGCCCGGATGCTGCCGTCCAACAGCCGCTCCCCCCGCGCCTACGAGCAAAGCGCCGTGGCCTACGACCTGGTGCAGAGCCTGCGCCTGCCGCTCAAGGGACGCCCGGGCACCTGGCTGAACGAGGTCGAGATCGGCCAGGCGATCGCCGAGGACGCCGGCCTCGAGTTCGTGCGCATCGATACCCTCGGCCTCGACGCCGACCTGATCGAGGCGCGCATGTCGCGCCCCTTCGCCCGCCGCCACCGCATGATCCCCCTGGCGATGGCCAACGGCCGGCTGCGGGTGGCCTGCTCGAATCCCTTCGACCTCGAGGGCATCGACCAGTTCCGGCGCATCGCCGGCCGCGATCTCGACCTGGTGGTGGCCTCCGAGCCGGAGATCCTCAAGGCGATCACCGAGTTCTATGGCCTGCGCCACGCGGTGAAGAAGGCCGAGCGGGACCTGCGCTCGGGCATCGACCTGGGCAACCTCGAGCAGCTGGTCGCCATGAAGAGCGACTCCGAGCTCGAGTCGAGCGACCAGCACGTGGTCAACGCCGTGGAGTTCATGCTCCAGCACGCCTTCGACAGCCGCGGCAGCGACATCCACATCGAGCCCAAACGCGAGGACAGCCTGATCCGCTTCCGCATCGACGGCGTGCTGCACGACATCCAGCGCATGCCCAAGCTGGTGCACCGGGCGGTGGTCTCGCGGATCAAGACCCTGGCGCGCCTCGACATCGCCGAGAAGCGCCGGCCCCAGGACGGGCGCATCAAGACCACCCGCAACGGCAAGGAGATCGAGCTGCGCATCTCGACCCTGCCGATCGCCTTCGGCGAGAAGGTGGTGATGCGCATCTTCGACCCCGACGTGCTGATCCAGGACCTGACCGGCCTCGGCTTCTACCCCGACGAGTTGGCGATGTTCCAGGACTTCATCACCCGGCCCCACGGCATCTTCCTGGTCACCGGCCCCACCGGCTCGGGCAAGACCACCACGCTCTACTCGGCCTTGAAGGCGATCTCGAACCGCGAGCAGAACATCACCACCATCGAAGACCCGATCGAGATGGTCTACGAGGAGTTCAATCAGACCGCGGTGCAGCCCAAGATCGACGTCACCTTCGCCAACGCCCTGCGCCACATCTTGCGCCAGGACCCGGACATCATCATGGTGGGGGAGATCCGCGACGGCGAGACCGCCAACTACGCCATCCAGGCCGCGCTCACCGGCCATCTGGTCTTCTCCACCCTGCACACCAACGACGCCGCCTCGGCGATCACCCGCCTGGCCGAGCTGGGGGTCGAGCGCTTTCTGGTCAGCTCCACACTGATCGGCGTGCTGGCGCAGCGGCTGGTGCGCAAGGTCTGCTCGCACTGCGCCGCCGATCGCTACCTCACCGAGGAAGAGGCCCAGACCCTGCGCCTCGCCGTGCCGGCCGGCAAGAAGGTCAAGAGCCGCGAGGGCGCCGGCTGCTTCGAGTGCCGCTCCACCGGACACCTCGGCCGCACCGGTGTCTTCGAGATGCTGGCCGTCGACGATGCCATCAAGCCCCTCATCCTGGAGGGAGCCGACGCGCCGCGGATCAAGCGCGAGGCGGTCAAGAACGGCATGCGCAGCCTGCGCCAAAGCGCCCTGCGCAAGCTCGCCGAGGGAGTCACCAGCTTCGAAGAGGTGGTGCGGGTGACGGCGCTGTAGGATCGGGGCCGAGAGACCACAGCGATGATCAAGTCCCTGAGGATTGCGGGCTTCAAGAGCTGGGCCGATACTGGCGACCTGCCCCTGGGCAAGATCACGGGCCTGTTCGGTACCAACAGCTCCGGCAAGACCAGCCTGCTCCAACTGCTGTTGGTGCTCAAGCAGACGGCCGAATCGCCGGATCGATCATTGGTCCTGGATCTGGGGAATGATCGAACCCTGGTCGACCTCGGGACATTCCGGGACATCTTGCACAACCATGACCGCGAGGGAAAGCTGTCCTGGGAAGTCTCCTGGGCACTGGCTGAGAGCGAAAGGGCACTGACGATCCCCAACAGCGTGGACGCAGAGAGACCAACCGCCGAAGCGAAGGAACTGCGATTCGCTGCGAAGCTGGAAGCGAATGGTGGGCAGCAGCTAGTCCGAGTTCGGCGCTTCGCCTACGAGTTGGCCAACTATCAGTTCTCCTACGGCTATGCCGAGAGTGGCCCCTTCCCTGCAGTACCGGTTCCACCGGGTGCCCCAGGCTACTACCTCGAGGTCCGCGGTCCCACCCAACCTTTCGGCCAGCCCCCGTGGGCCCCGATGCTGCCACCTCCGGTCAAGTGCTATGGCTTCCCCGACGAAATCCGTGCCACCTACCCGGACGCTGGCTTCTTCTCGGACTTGGAGCTGGCCTTCGTTCGGCTGATGGCTCGAATCAGATTCCTGGGACCCCTTCGCCAGTACCCGCACCGGGTCTACACGTGGGCAGGTGGTAGCCGGGAGGACATGGGATCCCGGGGCGAAGGATGGGTGGACGCCTTGCTCGCCGCTCGCTCTGAGGGCAAGAGTTCCGACTGGGGCGAACAGACACTCGAGGCTTGGACCGCTCACTGGCTCCAACAGCTCGGACTGATCGATCACTTCCGCGTCGAGGAGGTCGCGCCGGAGAGCCGGTTCTATCAGGTCAAGGTCCGCCTGGCGGACCAGGACAACGAGGTCTTGATCACCGATGTGGGCTTCGGGGTCTCGCAGATCCTCCCAGTGATCGTCTTGTGCTTCTACGCCCCCAGAGGTTCGATCATCCTGCTAGAGCACCCCGAGATCCACCTCCACCCCTGGGCCCAGGCAGGGCTAGCCGACGTTCTGATCGACGCCGTGCAGCGCCGGGGCGTGCAGATCATCCTGGAAAGCCACAGCGAGCACCTGCTGCGCAGGCTGCAGCGCCGCATCGCCGAGGAGGAGATCCCCGCAGAAGAGCTCGCACTCTATTTCTGCCGGCGCGAGGCCGGCGCCTCGAAAGCAGAGGCTCTCCGCCTCGATCCCTATGGCTTCATCGAGAACTGGCCCGAGGGCTTCTTTGGCGACCAGATGGAAGAGATCTCTAGCATGAACAAGGCAGCCCTCGCCCGGCGGAAGCGAGCGTGAGTCCGACCGCCGCACTGGTTCTCGACACCAACGTCTTGCTGGTCGCCAACGGCGACAATGCGGAGGCGTCCGACTCCTGCCAGCTGGCCTGCATCGAAGCTCTGGAGACCGTCAAACGAGGCCATCGCCTGGTCCTCGATGACCGAGCCGAGATCGTCGAGGAGTACCGGAAGAGACTGAAGCGCGCCGAACAGCGCGTCGGTTGGGCCTTCCTCCGTTGGATCTACGATCACCAGTTCAACCCCGATCGGTGCGAGCTCGTCGCGATCTCGAAGCACCCCGGTCGGGGCTACGAGGCGTTCCCTGAGGATCCGGAGCTGGAGAGGTTCGACCCCGACGATCGCAAGTTCGTGGCCGTGGCTCTGATCAGCCCCCTCAGGCCACCCGTCGTCAACGCGGTTGACCGGGACTGGTGGGACTTTGAGGCGGCACTGCGCCAGAACGGTGTCACGGTTCAGTTCGCCTGCGAGGACCAGCTCGATCGCTGGCGGCGGGAGCGCCCCCGGAAGTAGGCCAAGTCTCCTAAGGCAGCGCCTCGAAGCCGCCGTCGGGGGCCGCTTCGGGGCCGCGGGTGACCATCTCCTCCTCCCCCTCCCAGCGGTGGTCGGCGACGAAGAAGCGGGGGTCCACCGGTCGTTGGACGCCGTCGGTGCCGATCCGCCGGACCTCGTAGTAGAGGTGGGAGGACACCGCCCAGCCGCTCGCCCCGACCGTGCCCAGTGCCTCGCCCCGGCGCAGCCTCTGGCCCACCCTCACGCCAATGGTCGACAGGTGCCCGTACAGGCTGACGACTCCGCCATGATCGAGCACCACCAGCTCCCCCAGCCTCCACCACGACGAGCCCTCCCGCCGGCTGACTGAGCCGGCGAAGCGCACCGTGCCGTCGGCCGGCGCCCGCACCGGGGTGCCGGTCAGGGCAGCGAGGTCGAGGCCGGCGTGGAACTCCGGCTGCTCGGTGTAGCGGTTTTGGCGCGGCCCGAAGCCGCTGGTGAGCACGAAGGAGCCCGCCGGCAGGGGGGAGACCACCGGCACGACGCGCAGTCGCCCCGACTCCCGCGCGGCCAGCTCTTCGATCGCCGTCACCAGACCCTCGGCGAGGGCGAGGTCACGCCGCGCGGCGCCGACCAGCTCGAGGCCGCGGCGGGCCGTACGCAGGCTGGTGGTGTCGCGCAGGGCGACGGCGGGCAGGGCCTCCGGAGCCGGCAGCGTCGGCTGCGGCAGGCCGTAGGCCGCGGCGAGCTTGGCCAGGCGCATGGCCAGCTGCTGAGTGCGGGGGCGCAGCTTCTCGAGCCCGTCGGCGGCGTTCGAGAGTCTCCGCAGCTCCTGGTTGCGCTGGCTGCGCAACGAGGGCAGGTCGCGCCGGCCCAGAGACGGCAGCACGAAGGGGGCAGCGACGGCGGCCAGGAGTAGGAAGAGCAGCCAGGCGCCCACGCCGACCTTGAGCCAGAGCACCTCGCGGGAGGAAAGGAACCAGCGCCGCACCGGCCGGCGGGCGTCCGCGGGATGGAACTGGAGCTCCCACGTCCCTGACGTCACAGAGCGACCTCGACGGCGCGAGGGACCAGAGAGTCCACCAGCGCCTCGCTGGCGTGGTGAGAGGCCGCCCGGCAGAGGGCGGCATGCACCCCGGGGGTCCCCGCGAGCACGTTGCCCCCTTCGAG
Organism: Thermoanaerobaculia bacterium; assembly: GCA_044869955.1. Lineage (GTDB taxonomy): Bacteria > Acidobacteriota > Thermoanaerobaculia > Multivoradales > SZUA-115 > CALMKX01. The sequence continues at coordinate 5,725 of JBIOYC010000174.1, forward strand.
GTAGCCGGGGCCACCGTCCAGGTCCGAGATCCGCCCTCCCGCCTCGGAGACCAGCAGGGCGCCGGCGGCGATGTCCCAGGCCGAGAGCCGGAGCTCGAAGAAGCCGTCGAAGACCCCCGCCGCCGTGTAGGCGAGGTCCAGGGCCGCGGCACCGCAGCGGCGGATGCCCTTGGCCTCGAGGAAGACCTCGCGGAAGATCCCGAGGTAGCGGTCGAGGGCCGGGTAGGCCCGGAAGGGGTAGCCGGTGGCCAGGAAGGAGCCGCGCAGGTCGGGCTGGGCGGAGACCATCATCCGCCGGCCGTCCCGGAACGCCCCGCCGCCTCGCCGGGCCGTGAAGCGCTCGTCCCGAAGGGGGTCGAAGACCACGGCGGCCAGCAGTTGGCCGGCGCGCCGGCAGGCCACCGAGACGCAGAAGAACGGCACTCCCTGCATGAAGTTGGCGGTGCCGTCCAGGGGGTCGATCAACCACTCGACGTCGCCGGACCCTCCCGAGGCGCCGCCTTCCTCGGCGAGAAAGCGATGCTCCGGGAAGCGCCGGCGGATCTCGGCCACGATCACCGCCTCGCTGCCCTGGTCCGCGACGGTGACGAAGTCGTTCTCGGCCTTCTTGCGCGCGTCGAGGTCGCCCCTGCCCCAGTAGTCGAGGAGCACGCGGCCCCCGGCCTCGGCGGCGGCGACGGCGGCTTGGAGGAGGGAGGTTTCCATCGGGGCGGCTCTCGAAGGACGACGGGAGTATTTCACGCCTCCCGGCGCGACCTGGTCAGCGCGCGGTGGCGAAGAAGCGGCGGATCTCCGCCTCCGCGGCCCGGCCCAGGAAACGAAAGTCCGCCTCGGGAGTGGGCGGCAGGTCGAAGCTGAAGGCCTTCCAGACGAACAGGCCGGCCAGCCAGGCCTGGCCCTCGAGGGCCGAGAGCAGGGCGCGGTAGGCGGCCGCCTGGTCGGCCTCGGAGAGGATTCCGCCCTCCTCGTGGGGTGCCGTCCAGGCTCCCTTGCGGGCCGCGAAGCCCACCTCGGTCAGCATCAGGGGTAGGCCGATGCGCCGCGACTCTGCCGCCAGCCTCTCGGCCACGGCGCGGGCACCACGGGCGAGGTCGGCGGAGGTCGCCTCGGGGCTCTCGGCGAGGGGGAAGTAGGCGTCCACGGCGCCCAGATCGAGGGCGTCCCAGAAGGGCACCACGTCGAGGCCCCGCCACCAGTTGCTGGCGTAGGTGACGGCGCCCGGGAACACCCGCCGCACCGAGGAGATCAGCTGCCGCCATTCGGCCTGGCGGAGCACCGTCTTGTCCAGCTCGACGCCGACCGAGAACAGCTCCACCCCGGCCCGCCGGGCGAGGAAGGCGTGATGAAGGACGAAGCGCCGGTAGCCCCGCCACCAGTCTCGCCAGCCGTCCTCGGTCTGGAAGGTGACCTCCCCCGGCCAGCTATCCCGCAGCCACAGATGGGGCTTCCACAGCACCTTCATGCCCCGAGCCCGCGCCCGCCGCGCGGCGTAGAGACAGCCGGCGTCTGTCTCGCTCCCGGGTCTCTGGCGGAGGAAGGCGATCGCCGGCTGGGCGGGGTCACGCTGGAAGGCGAAGGGCATGATCGAGACGGCGTCGGTGCCGAGACGGGCCAGGCGACCGAGGGCTTGGTCAGCGCTCGGCGCGTGGTAGCCGACCTCCACCCCGTTGAGCATGGCGAAGCTCACCCCACGGAGCAGACCCCTCTGCTGCCACGACCGCTGGCCCGGGGCCGGTCCGGCCTGCGCCAGGGCCTGCCGGCGGAGCCGTTCCAGGATGGGAGCCACACCAGCTTCGGTGAACGGCTCGGACAGCCGAGCCGCCAGAGTGGCGCCGGACCGCGCCTCGATCAGGGCCGCCGCCACCGGCGCCCAGAGGATCTCGGAGCCGTCCCGCTGCTCGGCCGGCGCCAGGAGCTCCGCGGCCGTTGGCCAGACCTCGGCCGCCGCCAGGGTGGGCAACCAGTCGCGGTAGGGCCGGCCGTAGTGCTCTCCCGCGAGCCACAAGGCCGCACCGTGGACGATCCAGGGCGGCAGCGAGGTCGCGAAGCCGCTCCGGGTCAGGAGCCGCCGCGCCAGGGCCTGGCGGTAGAACGGGAGGTCCTCGGGGTGGAGCACCAGCAGCAGGTCGCCACGCCCGTCCGTAGCCGGCACCGCCTCCCCCACCGCCCC
>JBIOYC010000175.1:0-11238 GCA_044869955.1 Thermoanaerobaculia bacterium
CGCCGCCGACCAGGTAGGCCACCAGTCGGGAGTCCCCCCCGGCACCGGGGCGGGCCACCACCACCGCCTCTCGCACCCGCGAATCGGCCAGCAGACCGGCCTCGATCTCCCCCAGCTCGATGCGGAAGCCCCGCACCTTGACCTGGAAGTCGATGCGGCCGAGGAAGTCGATCTCCCCCTCCGCCCGGCGCCGCACCAGGTCCCCCGTGCGGTAGAGGCGGGCCCCGGGCGCGGGGCTCCAGGGGTCGGGGATGAATCTCTCGGCGGTCAGGGCGGGCCGGCCCAGATAGCCGCGCCCCACCTGCACCCCGCCCAGCAGCAGCTCCCCCGGCACGCCGATCGGCTGGGGCCGGAGATGGCGGTCGACCACCTGGAGGGTGGTGTTGGCCACCGGCCGGCCGATCGGGATCGCCGCCCGCGGGTCCCCCGGCCGGCAGGGCCAGAAGGAGACCTCGACCGCCGCCTCGGTGGGGCCGTAGAGGTTCGACAATTCGGCGTGAATCCTCTCGAAGAAGCGCTCGGTGGCCTCGACGGTCAGGGCCTCGCCGCTGGCCAGCACCCGCTTGAGCGAGCGGCAGGCCTCGGGGCTCGCCACCTCCAGGAAGGCCCCCAGCATCGAGGGCACGAAGTGGACGTTGGTGATCTGCCGCTCGCTGATCGTGCGCAGGAGGTAGAGGGGGTCCTTGTGGCCACCCGGGGTCGCCATCACCAGCTGGGCGCCCACGGTCAAGGGCCAGATCAGCTCGCCCAGGGAGACGTCGAAGGAGGCCGGGGTCTTCTGCAGCAGCCGCTCCTCGGGGCCCAGGCGCAGCAGCTCCTGGATCCACAGGATGCGGTTGACGATGCCGCGGTGGTCGTTGGCCGCTCCCTTGGGCTTGCCCGTCGAGCCCGAGGTGAAGATCATGTAGGCCGGGCTGTCGAGGCCGGCGCGAGGTGCCAGCCGTTTCGGGGAAGGATCTCCTCCGGCCGGGAGCGCCGAGTGCCCCCCGATTGTCATCCCGAGCGCAGGGCCGCAGGCCCGGAGCCGAGGGATCTCCCCCTCGCCGGCGCCGTGGGGCAGAGATCCCTCCGCTTCGCCTCCGGCGCTGCGCGCCTCCGGCTCCGGTCGGGATGACAACCGGATCTCCAGCGCCAACGCTCCCGCTGTCGCCCCGAGCGCAGCCGAGGGGCCTCCCAGCTCCGCCAGCAGCGGATGCCCCGCCTGCCGCGGGTGGTAGAGCACCACCGGCAGCTTGGCGTCCTCCACCATGCCGGCCAGGCGCTGCGCCGGGTTGTCCGGATCGAGGGGGACGTAGGCGCCGCCGGCCTTCCAGATCGCCAGCAGGGCCACCACCAGCTCGACACTGCGCTCGGCGAGCAGGCCCACCGGCACCCCGGGGCCGACTCCCTCCTCGACCAGCTTCCAGGCCAGGCGATTGGCCCTCTCCTCGAGCCCCCGATAGCTCAGCCACTCCTCCTCGGAGGACACCGCCACCGCCTCGGGGGTGGCGTCACAGGCGGCCTCGATCAGCTGGTGAACCGGGTGGGCCCCGGCGTAAGGGCGCGCGGTGTCGTTGCCCTCGAGGATCTGCTGGCTCTCGGCGGGAGACAGCAGGGGCAGGGCCGAGAGGCGCTCACCCGGCGTCGCCAGCCCGGCCGCCAACAGGCGCTCGAAGTGGCCGGCCAGGCGGCGGATGGTGGTGGCGTCGAAGAGGTCGGTGCGGTACTCGATCTCCCCGGCGAGGCCGGCCTCGGTCTCGGCCAGGGCCAGGGTGAGGTCGAATTTGGCGCTGCCCGTGCCCAGGGGCAGGGGCTCGACGGCCAAACCCGGCAATTCGAAGCGGGACACCGGGGCGTTCTGCAGCACCAGCAGGACCTGGAAGAGGGCGTTGCGGGCCAGGTCGCGGCGCGGCACCAGCTCCTCGACCAGGCGCTCGAAGGGCACGTCCTGCCGCTCGTAGGCGGCCTTGGTCACCTCGGCGACCCGCCCCAGGGCCGCGCCGAAGCTGGGGTCGCCGTCGAGCTTCGCCCGCACCAGCAGGGTGTTGATGAAGAAGCCGATCAGCGGCTCGGTCTCGAGGGCCCGGCGGCCGGCGATCGGAGTGCCGAGCACCACGTCGCTCTGGCCGCTCCAACGCAGCAGGAGGGCGTCGAAGGCGGTGGCCAGCACCATGAACGGTGTGGCGCCGGCCTCGCGGGCGAAAGCTGCGAGGCGCGCCGCAACCTCGGGGCCGAGGGCGATCCGCTGGCTGGCCCCGGCGAGGCTGAGCACCGCCGGGCGGGGCCGGTCGGTGGGCAGGTCGAGCACCTCGGGGGCGCCGGCGAGGGTCTCGCGCCAGGCAGCGATCTGGCGGGCCACGGCCTCGCTCTCGAGCTGGCGGTTCTGCCACACGGCGAAGTCGCCGTACTGCACGGCCAGCTCGGGCAGGGCGGCCGGCACCCCCTCGCGGTGGGCGCGGTAGAGGGCCGCCAGCTCGCGCACGAAGACGCCGGTCGACCAGCCGTCCGAGACGATGTGGTGGAGGTTGACCACCAGCAGGTGGTGGTCCGGGGCCAGGCGGATCAGGCGGACGGCGATCAGGGGGCCGCGCTCGAGGTCGAAGGGCCGCCGGGCCTCGGCGAGGGCCTGGGCGCGGGCCTCGGCCTCGGCGGCCGCGGCGGGCAGGGCGGCGAAGTCGGCCACGGGCAGGGGCAGCGGTCCCGGGGGCTCGATCACCTGCTCGGGCTCTCCCCCCTCTGCCAGGGCGAACCGGCTGCGCAGCACCTCGTGGCGGCCGGCGATGGCGGTCAGGCTGCTCGCCAGGGCCGCCGGCACCAGAGCGCCGCGGAAGCGCACGGCGGCCACCACGTTGTAGGCCGCCGAGCCGGGCTGGAGCTGATCGATCAGCCACAGGCGGCGCTGGGAGGAGGAGAGGGGGGCGCGGCTGCGGTCTCCCTCGCGGCGCGGGATGCTCGCCGCCGCCACGGCCGCCGAGGGGGCTTCCGCGGCCTTCTTCTGCTGGAGCTTGCGGATCAGCTGGTCGAGCTGCTCGCGAGAGAGGCCGGCGAGCTTCGAGGGGGTTTCGGCCATCGTCGCTCCCTTCAGGCCCTCCGCAGGGCGTTGACGGGATCGATCGCGAGCGCCGAGCGCGCCGGTGCCCAGGCCGCCATGCAGCCGAGGGCGAGCAGGAGGAGGGTGACGCCGGCCAGGGTCGCCGGGTCGGAGGCCGCCACGCCGTAGAGCTGGCTCGAAAGCAGCCGGCCGCCGAGCAGGGCCAGGGCGAGGCCGATGGCGAGGCCGACGCAGGTGAAGCGCAGCACCTGCGCCAGCACCAGGCGGAAGACGCTCGAGCGCTCGGCGCCGAGGGCGATGCGCACCCCGAGCTCGTTGCGCCGCTCCCCCACCACGTAGGCCATCAGGCCGTGGACGCCGATCGCCACCAGCAGCAGGGCGACGGCGGCGAAGGTCGAGAGCAGCACCACGTAGGTGCGCTTGTCGGCCAGGTGGGCGGTCACCACCTCCTCCATGCTGCGCAGACTCTCGATCGGCTGGTCTCGGTCGATCGACGCCACCGCCTCGCGCACCGCCCGGGCCAGCCCGGTCGGGTTGCCCTCAGTGCGGACCAGCACCGCCATGGAGGGGAAGGTCGCCTGCGGGAAGGGGGTGTAGACCTGGAGGGGCGCGTCGACCTCGAGACCGAGAGCACGGACGTCCCCCACCACCCCCACCACCGAGAGCCAGCGGGCGACGCCTCCAGGCCGACCGGTGAGCCGCAGCTGCTTGCCCAGGGCGCTCGCGCCGGGCCAGAAGCGCCGCGCCAGGGTCTCGCTGACGACCGCCACCTGCTCGCCGCGGGCGTCGTCGGCGTCGGCAAAGTCCCGGCCGTCGAGCAGCGGCACGCCCTGGGTCTGGAAATAGCCCGGGCTCGCCGGCCGCCAGTCCACCATCGGCATCGGCTCGCCGGCCGCCAGGCTATGGCCCTCGAACTCGGCCTCGACGGCGAAGCGCCGGGAGCCCAGGGGCAGCTCCTGCACGGTGGCCACCGAGCGCACCCCGGGCAGGGCGGCCAGGCGGGCGCGCAGCCGGTCGTAGAAGCCCTGGTAGAGATGCCGCTCGGGGTACTTGTCCGGTGACAGGAAGACGTTGAAGGTCAGCGTACCGGTCGGGTCGAAGCCCGCCGGCACGGATTGCAGGGCGAGGAAGCTGCGGATGGTCAGCCCGGTGGCGATCAGCACCACGGTCGCCAGGGCCACCTCGGCGGTGACCAGGGCCCCTTGCAGGCGCCGGGCCCCGGCTCCGGCCGAGGACTTGCCGGTGTCGCCCTCCTTGAACATGGTAGCGAGGTCCGGCTTGCGCAGCCGCCAGAACGGAGCGAAGGCGAGGGCGACCGCTACCACCAGCGAGAGCAGCAGGGTGAAACCGAACACCACCGGGTCGATCGCCACCTCGTCCAGGCGCCGGATGCCGGTGCCCGGCAGGCGGGTCAGCAGCGACAGGCCGAGGTAGGCCACTCCCACCCCGGCCAGCGAGCCGAGGAAGGTCAGCTGCAGGCCCTCGGCCAGGAACTGGCGCAGCAGGTCCCAGCGCTCGCCGCCCAGGGCGGTGCGGATGGCCACCTCGCGGTGGCGCGAAGAGGCCCGCGCCAGCAACAGGTTGGCGACGTTGCCGACGGCGATCACCAACACCAGGGCGACCAGGGCCGAGAGCAGGCCGAGCTTCTTGCCCAGGCCGCCGACCACCTCTTCGGCGAGGGGCACGACGTTCAAGGAGAAGCCGGCCTTGGCCGGGTAGTAGTCAGGGTGCTCGCGCGCCATCTCGGCGGCGAGAGCCGCCATCTCGGTGCGCGCCGAGGCCAGGGTCGCCGCCGGCGCCAGCCGGCCGAAGAGGGAGAGGGGACGCAGGCCCCGCTCCGGCAGCCGCTGGGGGTCGAGGGAGAGGGGCAGGAAGAGCTCGAAGCGCTCGGCGAAGCCGGTCTGGAAGCGCGCCGGCATCACCCCGACGACGGTGGCGGGGGCACCGTCGAGGGTCAGGGTGCGACCGAGGATGGCCGGGTCACCGCCCAGGGCGCCGCGCCAGAAGGCCTCGGCGAGCACCACCACCCGCTCGCCGCCGGCGCGATCCTCCTCGGTCCTGAACACCCGGCCCAGCAGGGGCTCGGCGCCGAGCAGGGCGAACAGGCTGGCGGAGGCGCGGGCGGCGAGCAGCCGCCGGGGCGCGTCGGCGCCGGTGTGATTGACGTAGGTGACGCGCACGGCGCCGAGGGCGGAGAGGCTGCGGGTCCGCTCGGCCACGTCGAGGAACTCGGCGGCCGAGGCGGGCTGCCGGCTGCGGTTGAGGGAGCGGATCTCGGTCCAGACCATGACCAGCCGGTCGGGCTCCCGGTAGGGCAGGGCCCGCCAGAGAAGGGCGCGGTTGAGGCTGAAGGCGGCGGTGTTGGCGCCGATGCCGAGCGCCAGACAGACCACGGCCGTCAGGGCGAAGCCGGGCCGCGCGGCGAGCCAACGCCACGCCGCAACGAGATCGCGACGAATCGTTTCCAAGTTAGACGGCTGGCCGAGACGGGGAAGCGCTCAGACGCCCACCTCGACGACCTCGCGGCCGAAAGAGCGCGCCAGCAGGTCCTTGCCGCGCTGCAACAGCACGGTCTCGACCACCCGAGGGTTGAACCACCGCTTGACGAAGTCCTCGACCATCTTCTGGTCGAACTTCTTGCAGGAGTAGACGTCGACGCTGATGAAGCGGTTCTTGGCCGAGGTGTGGACCTGGATCCCGCTCTCGATGATCGGCACCCAGCCGCTGTAGCCGGGCCGCCCCGGAAACGTCGTCTCGCAGGTCTTGAAGATGTAAGGCTGGGTCTGCTTGGTCATGTGCAGCTCGACGCAGATCTTGTCCAGGAACTCGTAGCCCTGATCGAGATCGCAGCACACGTCCTCGTCGCAGCCGAAACAGTCGATGATCAGCTGATAGCCCCACGGCTCGTGGGCGTCCTTGTCCTCAAAGCGCAGCTCTGGCATCGTAATGAACCTCCTCGGCTTTCCTCGGTATCGACAAAAAGACCAATCAAAGCCCCTGACGGGGGGCCCTGTCCCCACCGACCTTTCGGTCTGGGGTTATAGTGCGTTCCCCCCCACTTTTGAGGACAGGAACCATGGCCAAACGGCTCTGGACTGTTTATACGGCAGATCCGGTGTTGTAGTTCATCCTGCGCACCCGCAGAGTCGCCCCCAACGACAGGAAGGGCTCTGGAGGCAGCTGGCGGGGGGCCGTCAGCGAGCGCGCGTCGGCGAGCAGGGAAGAGGGCTCGGCGAGGGCGAGCTCGGCGAGCAGCCGGCCGAGGACCGTGCCCAGGGCGATGCCGGCGCCGGTGTAGCCCCCTGCCGCCCACAGCCCGGGCGCCAGCTCGCCGAAGTAGGGCAAGCGGCCGGGCGTCACCCCCATGACCCCGGTCCAGGTGCTCTCGAAGGGGACCTCGGCGAGCATCGGGAAGCGCAGGTCGAAGGCTCGGCGGTGCCGCGTCCGGGCGGTCGCGAGATCGGCGGGACGGGCCGCCAGCCCCGGCCGATAGGCGACGCTGTTGCGCACCAGGATGCGCCCGTCGCGAGTGCGCCGCACCGTGGAGCCCATGGCGTCCTCGGCGAGCACGCCCCACTGCCGCTCACCGCCCAGACGCCCCTGCTCGGCCTCGGTGAGGGGGCGGGTGAGGCTGCCGAAGGTGAGCAGGGGCAGGACCCGGCGGGCCAGTCCCGGGATGCCGCGGGTGTAGCCGTTGACCGTCAGCAGCACCTTCTCGGCCCGCAGCTGGCCGCCCGGAGTCTCCAGCCGCCAGCCGCCTCGGTCCCGCTCCAGAGAGAGGACCGGCGAGCCCTCGAAGAGCTGGACCGAGGGCGGCAGCTGCTGCGCCAGGCCCCGCACCAGGGCCCCGGCCTGGACCAGGACGCTGCCCGGCAGCCGGATCCCGGCGCGGTAGAAGGGTACGCCGGTGACCTCGGCCAGGCCCTCGCGGTCGAGGGGGACGTGCGGCTCGCCGCGGGCCTCGAGCCAGCGCGCCAGGCCCGCCACCTCGGCGGCCCCGGCCTCGCTCCAGGCCACGTGCAACCAACCCGTCTCGTCCCAGTCGCAGTCGATGGCCAGGCGCCGAACCGCCGCCCGCAGCTCGGCGATGCCGGCGCGGGCCAGACGCAGATAGGCCTCCTGGTCGGCCGGGGCGAAGCGGGCCACGAAATGCGCCAGGTCCACCACGAAGCCCGAGGCTCGGCCGGAGGCTCCCCAGCCCGCGCGCTGCGCCTCGACCAGGGCCACCCGCCCACCTCCCCTCTCGACCAGGGTCCGCGCCGCGGCCAGACCGGTCAGTCCGGCACCGATGATCGCCACCTCTACGAGCCGCTCCCCTTCGAGCCGGGGAGCCGCGGGAATCGCGGCGAAAGGAGCCAACCAGCCGCAGGTTTCGTCGTCCGCCGGAGTCACGAGTCTCGCCCACATGATCGAATTCTCACCGGAAAGGCCGCGGAGTCTACTTCGACGGATTCCGCTCCATAAATAGTGTTCATGCCTATCGAAAAATCCGATCGATCGAATCGCGCTGAGCCGAAACGCCAATCTGCCAAACGGGTCGACAAAACCGTCACGCCTCACACCGGAGGGTGCACTCAGTAGCTGACACCGCAGAGGGGTAGCCGGAGGATCACTCTAGGCCCTTGGCATTCCTCTGCAATTTCATGCAACGCTGAGGAGGTAGGAATGAGCAGGATCAAGAGCGGACTGGGCCTGGCGAGTGGAGCTTTGCTCCTGCTCGTGGGCACCGCACCCGCCCTCGCCGACGGTGGCGTCACCTTCACGGACATCGCCGCGGGCGGCGGAGCGGGAATCGTCTTCGAGCACACCCCTTCGGTTCGTGATGCCGTGCGTCTCGCCATCATCGACGCCACGGCGATCACGCCGGTCTTGACGGCCGACTTCTTCGCCCTCACCCGGCCCGGTAGCCCGGAGAAGCCGAAAGGCTCCCCCGGCGTCGCCATTTTCGACTACGACAACGACGGCGACCTCGACATCTACGCCGCGAACGGCCCCGGGAGCCCGAACAGCCTGTTCCAGAGCCAGCTGGCCCAAACCGGCTCGCTGACCTTCGAGGACGTCGCCGCAGAGGCGGGCGTGACCGCGACCGAGCCCGAGAACTCCGGTGTCTGCTTCGGCGACACGGACAACGACGGTGACCAGGACCTGCTGGTCCTCGGCCTGGCCGCCAACCACACCTTCTTCCGCAACGACGGTGATGGCACCTTCACCGACGTCACCGGCTGGGCCGGCCTCCAGGGTGATCTCCAGCACTCCGTGGGCTGCTCCTTCGGCGACCTCAACAACGACGGCTTGCTCGACGTGGTGGTGGTCAACACCGCCGTCAGCTGGGACGACCGCTACCCCATCTTCGTCACCGGCGACTACACCAACGCCTTCGAGCACAAGGACCTGTTCATCAACATCGGCCTCAACCGCTTCGAGGACCGCTCGGCGACCAACGGCATCGAGGCCGTCTATCACCTCGGCCCCGCGGGCAACACCTCCGCCTCCCACGGCTGGGCCATCGCCATGGTCGACATGGACCTCGACGGCAACGTCGACGTGATGAGCGGCGACACGCAGGGCGCCCCGCCCCTCGACGAGAGCCACCGCCGCGGTTGGAACCGCTGGTTCAAGGGCGACGGCACCGGCAACGTGGTCGACGTGACCGGCTCCTATCCCGGCCTGCTGGTCGAGAACAGCTGGATGGGCTTCGGCTTCGGCGACGTCAACTGCGACGGCGGCATGGACTTCTTCTCCACCGGTATGGGCAACTACCTCGGTGGCGCCGGCCTCGAATCGAGCCTTTTCGTGCGCCAGGCGAGCGGCGACTGGCTGGTCGACCGCCTCTTCCCCAACCCCTTCGGCTGGGGCGACGGGATCTTCGACTACGACAACGACGGTGACGCCGACATCCTCTACCACGGTGGCTACGACGTGCTGAACCTCGCCGCCGCCGACAACCCGGGCGCCCTGCTGCAGAACACCGGCGTCTGCACGGGTACCTTCACCGCCCAGGTGGCCCCGAGCCCGTGGGCGACCACCGACCACCGCCCCCGGATGGTCGAGGGCGTCGCGATCGGTGACCTCAACAACGACGGCTTCAGCGACGTCGTCTCGATCTCCTCCTCGAACGTCCGGCCGGGCAACCCGGCCTACCGGCCGATGATCAACCTCACCGGTCCGACCGGCGGTCCCTTCGACCCGGTGGCGATGTTCCAGAACGTGTTGACCGGTCGCATCGTGGCCGGCGCCTTCGTGCCGGTGAACCCGCGGGCCGAGTACGACAACGGCAGCCTGGCGGTCGAGATCAGCAGCGGCGACAACGGCAACGGCTCGGCCAAGATCATCCCGATCGGCAACGCTGGCATCACCCGCAACCGCTTCGCCCCGGGCGCGATCAACCGCGACGGCATCGGTGCCGTGGTCCGGTTCACCCCGACCGGCCTGCCGACCAGCATGTACCCGATCCTCGGCGGCTCCTCGTACGCCTCCCAGAACGCCGTCGAGGCGGTCTTCGGCATGGCCGACGCCGCCAACGGCGTCGCTGACGTGCTCTGGCCGGGCGGCTACAAGAACAAGCTCTACGAGGTCGAGGCCGGCGAGACCGTGCTCTTCCCGGCGATTCCGTGCAGCTACGACGGCGACTGGTCCTCGAAGGGCGCCTACCAGCGCTGCGTCGAGGCTTCCCTCGACGACTACAAGAAGGCCGGCCTCATCTCGGGCAAGGAGCGCCACCGCTTCTTCACCAGCGCCCGCCGCGCCTACGACGAAGCGCATCCGTAAGCCGAATCACCGACCGAGCAAGACCCAGGGCCGCCGCGAGGCGGCCCTGTTCATTTCTGACGCTGGGGCGGGAAGAGGAAGGTCAGCATCCCCTCGACCCGCGAAGCCCAAGAGATCTCGTCGTGCTGGCCGCCCTCCTGCTCGACGTAGCGGAGGTCCTCCCCCACTTTCCAGCCTTTCGTCTCGAGAGCCTCGCGGAGCCGGCGAACGCCGGTGACGATGCTCTCGCTCTCCAGGGTGCCGAGGTCGACCCAGACCCGCAGCGGGGCCTTCTGCGAGAGGGAAGTCACCCGCCTCAGGAGCACGAAGTCGTCCCAGTCGGCAGGCACCGAAACGGCCAGCACCTGGCCGAAGACCTGCGGCGATCCGAGCCCCAACCAGAGCGAGACCAGCCCGCCGAAGGAGGCGCCGCCGATGGCCGTGCTCGCCGGCTCCGGCCGAGTGCGGTAGCTGCGATCGATGAACGGCTTCAGCTCCTCGATCAGGAAGCGGCCGTAGAGATCCGCCTTACCGCCGACTCGCTCCACCCGGCCGTCCGGCCGGGGAAACTCCACCACCCGGGGGGTGTACTCATCCGTCCGCGCCTCGGTGTTGGCCACGGCCACCACGATGACCGGCTGGATGCGGCCAGCCTCGATCAGGGCCTCGGCCCTCTCGTCCACCTGCCATTCCATGCCGGCCTCGGCGCCGTCGAAGACGTTCTGGCCGTCGTGGAGGTAGAGCACCGGGTAACGGCGGGAGGTCTCGCGCTGGTAGCCGGGCGGCAGGTAGACCTGCACGTCGCGGGGGGGCAGGAGCTTCGACGGGAAGGCCGGATGGCTGCGGATCGTCCCCACCCGGGAGAGGATCACGGGCTCCGGCGGCGCATCGAAAAGGCGCTCGACCTTCTGCGCCGGCTCGCGCAGGAAGAGCTGGCGGTTGCGGCCCTCCTCCCAGCCGTCCCCGGGCCGGCCCGGGCGCTCCTTCTTGAGCTTGTACGCCACGGCCTGGCCGCCAAAGGGGGCACGCGGGAAGGTCACCACGACCTCGTAGCGGCCGTCGCCGTCCGGGTCGGTGGCGAGCAGGGTGCTCTCCCAGCTGAGGGGGGAGGTGCCACCCCGCACACCGACTCCGTCCCGGGCCGGATCGAAGCGGCCGGCGGCGGTCTCCGCGCGCAGGTCGAGGACGAAGGTGACCCGGTGAGGCTGCGCCACCACAGATGGAGGCAGCATCAGCAGAGCGGCCAGGCTGAGCAGGCGAGGCAGAATCGTGCCGGGCATGGGACCTCCCGTTGGGGTTTTGAAGATGGTACACCGGGGGCGCGGTCCTCACGCGAGGGGCTGAAGCCCCACGCTACCTAGACACGTCCCTGCCGGGACGGGGGAGGGCCTGCCCGCTCCGTTGGCAAGCATCGTCCCGTTGTCATCCTGAGCGCAGCGAAGGATCTGGTCGGGGGGGCC
>JBIOYC010000176.1:0-14373 GCA_044869955.1 Thermoanaerobaculia bacterium
GGTCACCTTGAGGAAGTTCCCGAAGCGGTCCGCGATCTTCGTCACCCGCCCCTGGCTGTCGAAGGTATGGATGGCCCCGTCCGGGAGCTCGAGCTGGGTGCCGCCGGTGGTCTTCAATCGCAGGTAGGAGCCGTCGCGGCTGTAGAAGACGCCGGTCACCGGGTCTTCGTTGGCCGCCGGGTGGAGGCGATCGAAGAACTGGTGGTGCGAGCCGTCCTGGGCGACGTAAACGAAGCCGTTCGTATGGTTGGAGGGGTGATTGGGGGCGAGCACCTGGCCCAGCGAGAGGGTCCAGCCCAGGCCCGCCGTGAAGTTCCGGCCGGGGACGACCTTGTTGGTGTCGAGCTGCGGGCCGCTCTGGTCCACCTCCCAGACGTTGGAGTTGTAAACCAGGGTGAGGCCGTAGGAGAAGCCGCCGCCCGTGCCGTAGCGCGGCCCTATGGGAAGGGTGATCACGAGGTTGCCGTTCATAGCGTTCACGCTATCTAAGTCGCCGGCGTGGAACGCCTTCTCCGCCGAGAAGCCGTTGTCCTTGTTGGGGTGCTGCTGGGCGAAAGCAGGGCTGGCAGCGAAGAGCAGGACCAGGCCGAGCGAGGCGGCGCCGGCCCTCACGGCTCCACCTCCGGCACGCGGTAGAAGGAGTGCAAGACGTACTCCGGGTGGATCACCAGGATGAGGTCCGAGCCGGCGAGCGATTCCAGCGCCGCGGGCGAGGACTCCAACGCCGCCAGGTCCGTCAGATCGACCTCCATCTCGTCGTAGAGGCCTGCGTCCCGATCCGCGGGCGCGCCGTCGTAGACCTCCCCGCCCCAGGCCCCCGTGCCGAGCCGCACCACCGTCACCTCGGCCCGGCGATCAGCGATGTGCAGCCGGTCGAGGTCGCCCGAGGGCCCGCGCCGCACGTCCTCGGCGGCGAGCGGCGCCTCGGTCAGCGGAAAGCCCTCCGGCGAGGCCACGGCCAGCTCGCCGTTGCCCAAGTCCACGGCGAAGAACACCGACTTCCACGGCACCCCCGCCTCCGGCTCGAAGCGCACCACGCCGTCGCCGTCCTCGTCGCGCAGGATCTCGCGGTGCGTGGCGTAGACCGCGTTGTAGCGCTTCTCAGCGCGGGTCAGGCCGAAGAAGAGCACCGACTGGCCGGCGGTGACGCCGCTGGCGACGACCGCGGTGGGCTCCAAAGTGACGCTCGGTGCTGCGGAAGCGAGCACAGGTGCTGAGAACAGGAGAGCTGCGAGGCTGGAAAGCCGCAAGGCTCGTTGCATGGTCATCCTCCCCGAAGGGGTTGTCAGATCTGCTCTTCTCTCACGAAAGGCGCGAGGCCGAGTCTCCGAACCGAAGCAACTGCGACCACGCTGGCACAGGGCGCTGAGCCTGCCCCAACGAGTTGCGTTTGGCAAGAGAGTTTGCAGATTCCGCAACATTGTTTCCGCGGCCTGCAAACTTTGTTGACAGAATTGCAAACTCCCGGCCGGCCGGCGGGGGTGGGCAGCCTTCCGGCACCCCGCCGCCTCTGCGCCGGCGGGCGGCGGTGAATAGGGCCTCCCGCACCTCCCGGCGTGCTGGAGTTTTCCGTATCCCGGAAACCAGGCGGGCCTGGCGATGTTCAGGTGGCCCTATCCGCCTGCAACAGAGTGTCTTGGGCCGGCGCGGCCGCCCCCACCGTTGCCCTTCGCGAGAACCGGGCGGCACCCTGGCCGGAGGTCGTCTGCGGCTCCCGCGGCCCCGTGGGAAGCGACGAATTCTCAAGCGGCGAAACCCTCAGCACAATGGCCGCACGACTGCCTGCGAGCACGGTCTGCCGCGGTGGTGGTGCCGGAGCTTCGTGGCGGCGAAGGAGGAGGTATGCGGCAGAAGGGATTGCGGCGCGCCGCGGCGCTAGTGCTGGCGTTGGCGCTCGCGGCGCCGACGGCCTGGGCGGCGCCGGGCGGGCCGGGGTGGGGAGGGCTGGTTGGGGTGTGGGGGACGCTGTGGCACTGGGTAGGCGCGGTCTGGGCGAAGACCGGGCCCTCGATCGATCCCGAAGGGAAGCCAGCACCACCGCCCGCGGCCCGTACGGTGGGCGATTGGACCAAGGAAGGGCCACACATCGACCCCGAAGGCCAACCGCACGCAGCGCCGGGAGCGTGCACGGCCGGGGACTGCACGGGCCAGGGCCCGGACAGCAGTCCCGAAGGCTGAGAGTTCGAGTTGGGGGCCGGGAAGGGGATTCCCTTTCCCGGCGTTTCCTTGTTCCGCTATTATCCTGACCAAGATGCCAAGCCGGAAGGTGAACTACCGGAGGATCCGCCGGTGGGCGATCGCTGCTGCCGCTCGGCCGGAGGTCACGCCCCTGCCGCCGCTGGAGGTCGAGCGGGTGTGCGACTGGGTGGTGCGGAAGCTCGACCGGGGCCTGGGCCTCTACCTCAAGAACTCGAAGCAGGCCAACCACCGGGACATCGTCCTCGCCCTCATCGACCGCAGCTACCGCCTGCGCCTTCAAGACCCCGAGGGCAGCTTGCGCTGGGCGCGGGCGGCCGTGGAGGTGGCGGAGAACCTGCGGCTCCAGCGGCACTACGCCCGTCTCGTCGCCGACCTGCGCGCCCAGGCGTGGGGGAACCTTGCAAACACGCTGCGTATTGGCGGCGTGTTCGTCGAAGCCGAGAAGGCCTGGGGGAAATCGGATCGGCACTGGCTGGCAGGAACTGAAGACCCGCTGCTGGAGGCCGATCTTTGCGCGAAGAAGGGCAGCCTTCGCGGGGCTCAGAAGCTCTTCGACGAGGCCATCGCGCTAGTGGGCACGGCGGTCGCGCTACGCGACAAGCTCAAGGAAAACCACCTTGCGGCGAAGGCGCGAGTGCAGCTTGCCTACTTCTCGTATGAAGTCGACCGGCCGGACCTAGCCATCGAGCATCTTGCGCGCGCCTGCGAAGAGCTGGACTACAAGTTGGAACCCGAGGTGGGCTTCGCCCTCGTTCACAATTCCCTGGTCTACCTCGAGGCCGATGGGGACCTGCGCACGGCCCTGTTGGGCAGCCGCACCACCCGATGGCTCTACGACCTGATTGGCTCGCCGCTCTTGCAGCATCGCGCGAGCTGGATGCGGGGCCGCCTGACCCTCGCCGAGGGGGAGCCGGCGCGCGCGGTCGCCGAGCTGGAGGAGGCCCGCCGAGGGTTTCTTCACCTGGACCTCCCCTACCCCGCCGCGCTCGCCGGCCTGGACCTCGCCTTCGCCTACGCACAGCAGAGCGAACCGCTCAAGGTCATCCGCCTGGCGCACGAGATGTACCCGGTCTTCACCTCGCTCCGCATCCCGCAGGAGGCCGCCGCGGTGCTGGTGCTGTTCGCGAAGACCGCGAAAAGCCTGCACGTCGAGGCGGCGCAGATCGCGGCCTGGGTGGCGGAGCTCACGCCGCTGCGCCGCGCCTACGAGCGGGGCGAGGTGGCGGCGCCCGCCGCGCCGTCCGACCTCGACTAGCGCTTCTTGCGCGCCTTGCCCGGCCGCGGCCCCTTGGGCGGGGTCTTCTTGGCCTTCTCCAGCTTGAGGTAGGCGCCGGCCGTGCCGCGGGCGCCGGTTTCGAGCAGCCCCGCCCGCTGTGCCCGGCGCAGGCGCTCGGCCGGCGTCGCAGCCGGCGGCATGAACAGCTCGAAGAAGAAGCGGCCGGGATCGACCTCCACGGCGTCGAGCACGGCGAAGACGTGCACGAAGGTCAGGCGGCCCGCGCCGCGCAGGACCTGGCCGAGCGCGTCCTGGCCCAGGCCGAGCCGGCGGGACACCTGGCGCTGGGAAACCCCCTTGGTGGCGAGCGCGTCGCGCAGCCAGTCACGCGCCTGCGCCTCGTAGGCGGCTGGGTCGAGCGGCCGGTGCGCGCGGCCGCGCATGGCGCGCACGAACTCCGCCATCCTCCCCTCGTCGGCCGGCTTGGCCTTCGCCTTGCGTCGCACCGCCACAAGTTCTCGCACCGGCTCACCGCCCAGCGGATACAGGGTCAAGAAGAGCTCCTCCGGAGGCTCTTTGATGCGCAGCAGCACCTCGAAGACCAGCGCCACGTAGAGCGGCCCCACGCCGCGGAGCACACGCGAGAGATAGGCGGCGTGGAAGCCGAGTGCCTGGGAGAGGCCTTTGGCGCGCACCCGGTGGGCGCGAAGCGTAAGCCTTAGAGCGCGGCCCAGCTCGGCCACGGCGGTTGCGGGATGCACGGCGCAACTTTAGCACGGCCTGGACGAGAGCCGCTAGGCTAGCGGCTAGTTCGATATATCAGCGTCTCTCAGGGGATGTTAGCGTCCCTCTCGTCCTACTGTGCTTCGCCATGAGATCTGCCCCGGGAGGGTCAGGATGCCGCGCAAGCTCTCCGACAAACGCCGTATGAAGCACCTCCTGCGCTGGGCGCAATGGGCGCCCCTCGTCTTCCACACGCCGCCCTTCCGCTGGCGGCGGGAGAAGCCGCGGGGCCGCGGGGACGGGTCGGCGAGGCGGGGCTCCTTCTCTCGCGAGGTCGGCGCGCCCGGGCCGCGAGACTGTCACCTTGCTCCTCCCCCGGGATCACGGCGGTTCTCGCCTTCGCCGCTCGATCTCTTTCAGGCGGCCCCGGTGGCCGCCGGCTCACCTCCTACTCGCCGCATTCTCACGCCAGGTCCCGTAGCACCCGCCGCCGTGGCCCCCGGGGAGGGCTCGCCCGGCCCCGGCGCTGGGCTCCAGGAGGATCGATGACTCGGAAACCCCACGCCGCACCCGTCCTCAACGGCCGGCCCAGCGCCAAGCTCAAGAGTGAGCGCATCCAGGCCACGAGCAAGCTCCCGCCCGGCTGGAGGCACAACCCCGCGGACGACAGCTACAGCATCACGTATCGGCTGACCGGCGAGGAGGACGACGGGCAGGGCCTGGTCGAGCACCGGCTGCGGTCCCGGGTTGGCCTCGGGATCGAGCTCGAAGGCCGCAGCCGCTCGGAGATCTACTACGAGGTCACCCTGCGCCCGCCGGCTGAAGGGTGGGACGACAAGCGGCTGGCGCTCTTGGCCGAGATCCACCGCACCTTGACCGAGCCCCTCTACCGCTTCCGCCCGGCCCGGAGGCGCCGGTGAGCGAAGCACAGGCGCCGCCGGGGTGGCGCTTGCCCTACGACGAGCTCGCAACGGCGGTCAAGGGTCTGCCCGGGTGGGTGCTCCACGCGAGCGGCCTGTCGATGACTCGCGAGCTGAGCTTCGCCTCCTCCGGCCCGGCGCTGCTCTTCGTGCAGGCGGCGGGGCTCCTCGCCCGCCTCGAGCGCCGCTGGCCCGAGATCTCGTGGGCGCGCGAGCGGGTGTGGATCACGCTGCGCAGCTTCGAGCTGGGCCTCACCTGGCGCGACCTCGAGCTGGCACGCAAGCTGGAGGTTCTCGCCGCGGCATGCGCGGCGGCGTCGCTTCCCGAGCCGCCGCCTGCGCCCGGCTCGTTCGCCGACTTCGAGGAGCTTGCCGAGGTGACCTTGCTGGCGCTGCGGGGCCTCTATGCACAGCTCGGGGAGGGGCGCGGGGGCGAGCGGCCGGGGCCGCTGCGAGCTCTGCTCGAAGACCTCCCGGATTGGGAGCCGGAGGTCGATGGCGAGGGCCTTGCGACCGAGTTCGAGCTCGCGAGCGGGAGCGAGGCCGAGAGCTTCCTCGGCCTGGCGCAGGAGATCGTGGAGCGGGAAGGCTGGCGGGTGGAGCTCGCGGCCGCCGGGCGCTTCGTGGGTGCGATCGTGCGGCCGAGCGACGTGCGGGGCTTGACCAAGCGGGAGATCGCCGCGGCCCGGGTGCTCGAGCAGCTCTACGGCAAGCGACGGCCGGCAGCGCGCATCGCGGCCGAGGCCGCCGGCGACGGGAAGACCGCGGTGCCACTCGAGAAGGAATGAGAGCACGCGGCCAGGCCCGCGCATCGCGGCTTGCCGCGGGAGGGAGAAGGTCATGGAAGTCATACCGGCCCCACCAAGCCCAGAACCCCAGGCACCGCTGGTTGGCGCTGGGGTGCCTCCCAAGGAGCAGGCTCAATGACGGCGCAGGCCGCATCCCAAGGCGCGCCAACCATGGCGGCGGCAACGCCGGAGCAGGTCGAGAGCGGCATCGCCCGGCTGGCGGAGTCGGGCTTCTCCGCCTTCTCGAAGCTCTTCCTGCTGTGCTTTCCCCCGGAGCAGGCCACGGTGCTCGAGGGGGCGGGGCGCGTCCTCTTTGCCCGCGTGGCGCCCGAGGTGGTTCGGTCCTCGGCTCCGGCGGACGCCCGGCAGGCCCGGCGCCGGTTCCTCGCGGCGCTCGAAGAGCTACGCGCCCTCGCCACGGTGCTTGATCACGGCGCGTTGGCGAAAACGCGGCTCGCCAAGGGCGACCTCGAAGCCGCGTACTTCGAGCACACGAGCGCGCTCTTGGCGCGGGACCTCGAGGCCCTGGCCGAGGCGCGGCTCGCCATGCGAAGCCCCACCCGCGGCGACCTCGAAGCCTTCGCCGCCGCCTTCCCGGCCGACTCGGCCACCTACCTGGTGTACCGCGCGGGGGGAGCGCTGCGCTCAGCCACCTCGGCGCTCGAAGCGGCCGCGGCCCGGTACGAGGGCCTGCTGCTGGGAGCCACCGAGCCCGAAGGGCTCCCGGGCCGGCTGCTGGCGGCGCTCACCCTGCGCAGGGTGCTCGCCGACTACCTGCGGCCCGCCGTCTCGCTGCTCGCCGAGCTCGACCAACCCGGGGCGTTGCCCCCGGCCGTGGGCTGGGCGGCCGGCCCATGGCTGGCTCTCGATGGCGCGGCCCGGCAGACCTCCGATCTGGCCGAGCGGCTGCTCGCGGCCTTCGAGTCGATCGCGGAGGACGAGCTGGGCACCGAGGCTGGCGCCGGCCTGGCCTTGGCGCTCAGCCGAGCGATCGACGTGCTCCAGGGCGCATCGCGTGAAACCTCGGCCGCCCGCGACGCGTGGCAGCGCCCGGCCCTCGGAGGCTTCCCGCGATCGAAGCGGCTGGCGCTGCGCCTCGCGGGGATGGCGCGGCTCGCCGGCGGCTGGCAGGAGGAGCTGCACAGCGTGGCGGACCAGCTCGACCTCGAACGAGCCGAGGCCGGCATCGAGCCGGACTTTGCGCTGCGCGCCTGGCTCGAGGGCCAGGCTGACGGAGCGCTGGCCGAGGTCGCCGCCACGCTCTTCCGCCTGGCGACGGGCGTTCCCCCCGACCCACACCTGCGGGCGGACCAGGTGTCCTGACGGCTGACCCCCGAGCCCCAGCGCCATGACCGACGATTTCGACGACACCCTGGTCCCCGACCTCGACGAGCTCGCAGGCGACTCGCCCGCGGAGCAGGCCGAGCTGGAGCACTGGCTGGGCAAGCTGGCCGCGGCCGGCGGGCGGAGCGAGGACCCGTTCCTCCGTCTGGCGTTTCCGGAAACCGGCCTGCCGGCCCCGGCTCGCTCGCTGTCCGCCCGTGGGGCCTGCGAGGGCGAGAGCCCCCTCCTCGAACGGGTGCGAGCGGCTGGCGAGGCGGTGCTCGGGCAGCTCGCCGCGAGCGCGGAGCGAGTGCGGCCCAAAGTCAGCGGGCTTCTCGCGCTGCCCGCGGCCGAGCGCTGGCGGCCGGCCAACGAGGAGGCGGTCTTCCACGAGGTTCCGATCGTCGAGGAGCTGCTCCGCCGCGCAGAGGATCGGTGCCTCCCGCTCGAGGAGGTCGAGGCGCTCGCGCTTCTCGTCCTCCAAGTGGCGCCACGCGTGCGCTTCGGTGCCTTCCCCTCCCGCTGGGTGGGCGACTTCCTGACCCTCGGATGGCTGCTCCTGGCCGAGGTCGGGCTTGCGCGCCGAGACCTCCCCCGTGCGAGCTTCGCGCTGGAGTGCGCGCGGGCGCACCTTCAAACGGGGAGTGGGGATTCGGTCATCGTCTTCGAGGTCGGCCTTGACGTGGCCTTTCTTGATTGGGCTTCAGGACGGGGCCTCGGCGCGGCGGCGGCGTTCAAGCTGACGCTCAAGCTGGCGGCGTCGCTGCGCGATCCCGTTCGCGAGGGGGAGGTCTGCCTCTGGCTCGACCTGCTCTTCACCCAGTTGCACAGCGAGGAGAGAGCCTTCGCGGCCCGCACGCGGGCCTTGTCCCTGCTCGGGCCGGCGGCCTTCGAGCAGGCGCTTACGAGCCACGCTGAAACCATCCAACGCCTGGGCCTGAGGCTCCCGTCGCCGGGGCCGGAACCCGCAAAGGAGCCCGTATCGTGAGCCAGCGGAACCGTAAGCGCACGCCAACCCAGCAGCTCCCTCGTGCCCACTCCGACACGGCCGCCGTGGCCGCTCTCGACTCCAGCGAGCTTCTCGCTTTGCTTCTCGGCGAGGGCTCGCTCGCCGGGTCCACGCGCACCGCGGAGTACGTACAGGCCCGCTACGGGGAGCTTCCAGAGGGGCTCCTCGGCGTCCTTTACCTCGACTCGCGCCGCCGGTTGCTGGGGGAGCGGGTGCTCTTCCGCGGCAGCAGGTACCACGACTCGGTCCACCCGTCGCCGCTCTTGAGGCACAGCCTCCTCCTGGGTGCCTCCGGCATGGTGCTCTTCCGCACGGTGGCGGGCGGCCCCCTCTCCCTGGTGAGCCCCGAGGACCGCCTGTTCGCGCTGCGGCTCGAAGAGAGCGCAGAGGTCGTGGGCTTGAAGCTCGTCGACCTGTTGCTCGTCGCGCCCGGCGGCCGGTGGGCCTCGGCGTTGCACCACAGCGCCGAGCCTGCCAAGGCGAAGGAGGCTCGAGCGCCCACGGCCCAGCGGTTGAAGGCCGCCCCTCGACCCACCCTCCAGGAAGCGCAGGCGGCTCCCGGCTAGAGCAGGGGAAGGCCCGGCGGACCGCCATGCAGGAGGACCCTCGCGTCGAGCTGGTTGGCACCGCCCAGGATCTCGGGTGCGCGATCGCCCACTTGCGCGGCGACCGCACGCAGGCAGAGCTCGCCCGGGCCTGTGGGCTGACCCCCGCACAATGGAGCTTGTACGAGAACGGAAGGCGCAAACCGAATCGGGCCAACCTCGCGAAGGTCCTTCGCGCCCTCGGCTGTACCCAGCTCGACCTCGAGGAGGTGGCCTGGAAGTTCCGCCGCCGGCGGTTGTCGGCCGCGGCGTCCTCAAGGCCGACGGCCCGCAGGCCCGGCCTCCAGGGTGGCGCCTCGCAGCCGCCGGTGGGCGCTGCCGCCGGCACCCCCCAGACGGAGCTCCGAAGGCTGTCCGCACAGTTCGGCGCAACGCTGGAGCAGTTATGCGCGCTTCTGGAGCGGGCCATCGTGTAGGCCGGCGCGGCCGAAGGGGAGCGACATTGACCGATGGAGCCGCGAGCGCAGGGGCAGGGAATGCCTTGGACATCGGCCGCGCGATCCGGCACCTGCGGGGCGATCGGCCGCAAGCGCAGCTCGCCGCGAAGGCGAGGATCGACCGCACGAGCTGGTCCCTCTACGAAGCCGGAAAGCGCAGCCCCAGGGAGCACAACCTGGCCCGCATCGTGCGCGCGCTGGGGTGTAAGAGGGTGGAGCTCGAAGAAGCTGCATGGGCCTTTCGTCGCCGGCGCCTGGCGGCCGAGGAGATCGAGCCCAAGCCTTGGCGCGGCGCCCGCCTGAGCGCCTTTGCAGCGCCCGGTGGGCCGGGGC
Source organism: Thermoanaerobaculia bacterium (assembly GCA_044869955.1). Taxonomy (GTDB): domain Bacteria; phylum Acidobacteriota; class Thermoanaerobaculia; order Multivoradales; family SZUA-115; genus CALMKX01. The sequence continues at coordinate 9,554 of JBIOYC010000176.1, forward strand.
CGATGCTGGACCGCGAGCAGTGGAAGGCTCTGGCCGGCGTGCTGCTCGACGAACTGATCGCACGCCTTACGCGCGGCGGGCCGCCCGGCCCGGGCGGCGACAGCAGGCTCGGCTGAGCCCCACCGAGCGGAGCATGCGCACCTACCGCCGCAGGTGCACCCGCTGCTCCTCGCCATCCGCGAGCACGCCCCGGAGCCACCGGCCGGCCCGGTGGGCGACATCGCGGCCGAGCGAGAGGCCCCAGGTGACGGCGATGTCGAAGGCACGGGGCGCGCCCTCGGGCGAGGCTCGGGCCAGGTTGCCGAGATGGGAGGCGGCGGCCTGGGGCGCCAAGCCCCGCCCGGAAGCGGCCTCGACCCAGGCCGCCCGCCAGGCGAGCTCCGAGACTTCCCGCGGCGGCCGGCCGGGCTCGGGAATGCCTGCGGTGGCCCGCTGCTGGCGGTCGAGGTGGCGCAGCCACGCAACGGCCTCGGCCGAGGCGGCGAAGAGCCGGGTGGCCTCTTCAGGCCGTTGCGTATCGTCGCCTACGTGCCGCTGGGCACTGCTCACGATCTCGGGAGCGAGCCTCGCCAGCGCGTCGAGGCCGGCGCCTGGGGCCGCGTCGGCTGGGAGCACGGGCAGGCTGATCCGGTTCGGAGGGATCTCGAGCAAGAGAGCGGCATTGAGCCGGCGCAGGGCTTCGGGCGAGAGGTCGCCCGCTGCGACCCGTGAGCTGGCCTCGGTCAGCCGCTCGCGGGCCGTCGCGGCTTGGGCGGCGAGAGCCTCCTCGACGGCGGCCCGCTCCGAGGACTCGACCCGCCAGAAGCTGTACTCGCGAAGCGCCTGAGAGGGCTCCTGGTGCTCCCGCTCGAGGAAGCCTGGCTCGGTCGCCGGCCTCGCCTCGCGCGCTTCGGCGCGCTCCAGGAAGAGCTTGGCGACCGCTCGTTCTCGAAGCGACTCCATGGCTTGAGGCCAGCGCTGGGCAAGCCCTCCCTGGGAGCGGAGCTGTGCCCAGCGTTTCTCCAGCTCGCCCAGGTGGGCGCGCAGCTCACCGGCGGCGGCCATGCCGCCGGCCGGCGCCTGGGGCGCGAGGCCGAGCTGGATCGTGAGGCGAGCCTCTCGCTGGACCAGCCGCTCGAAAGCGGCCCAGTGATCAGCGGACCGCTCGCGCTCGACCAGCGCCCAGCCGAAGCGCTCGCGGTGGAGGGAGAGCTGTGCCAGGGCGAGCCGGGAGTAGGTGTGCTCCGCCTGATCCAGATCACGCCGGGCGAGGCCGTAGGCGTGTGCGAGGACCTGGTAGGCGTAGATCCTCTCGAGCGACGGAGCGGCTTCGACCGTTACTGCCGCGGTTTCGGCCCGCTGCCAGGCAGAGAGCATCTTCTGTCTCTCGCCCTCGAAGGCTTGGCGCGCTTCGCGAAGCCGGCCGGCAAGCTCGCCCTCCACCGCCAGCAGCCGCTCGCGAGCCTCGCGCGGCACGCCTGGCTCGGTTGCCAGTGCTTCTCGGATCGCCTCTTGGTGGATCCCTTGGGCGCGTGCGATCAGGGCCTCGGCGGGCTCGCGGCCCCCGGCGCTTCCTGTGTCTCGGGGTGTCCGTCGCTTCTCCTGCGTGAGGTGCGCCTCGATGCCTCCGAGCCGGCTCGGGTACGGAAAATCCTCCCGCTCGAAGGCACGGACGGCCTCGGCCCGCGCGAGGGGTGCTTCGAGGCGTGGGGCATCGAGCCGCCGCAGCCGGTCCTCGAGATCGCTGCGCCTCTCGCCGCGCAAAGCCTGGAGCCACGGCTTCGACGCCGAGAACGGTTCCTCCCGCACCTCGACGAGCCGCACCCGGGCTCGTTCGCCGGCGCTCTCGAAAGAGCTTCCGGGAAAGCGGATGGCGTTCTGGAATCCGCCCTTGGGCGAAGCGATGCCGAAGCGGCCGGCAAGCTCCTGGCGCAGCGTCACAGTCTCCGAAGGGGTGAGGAATTCGTGGGTGCGCAGCCAGAGGTCGTGGCGGTCGCCCACGCGAACGAGCACGGCCGGCTCGAAGCCGCCCTGCCGCAGGGTGACGACCTGCTCGGCGCTGAGGTTGCGCAGGCCAAAGAGTCGAGAATCCTCCGTACCCTCGGCCCGCGCGAGGATCGCAGCCGCTCCCGAACGCTCTGCCCGTCGAGCCTCGTCGAGCGCCTGCTGGAACGTGAGGCCGCGGTGGGCAGCGTCGAGCGGGCGGACCTCGACCCGCTCCAGCCCCGCAGCGACCTCCTTCTGGCTCAGAGGAAGCACGATGTAGGGGCCGGTCGGCATCGCCTGTCCTTGACGCAGCCAGTCGAGCGAGACAAGCTGCCGGGCTGGCAGCTCGGGCCGGCGGTCGAGCTGCCGCAGGTCCTCCTCGCCGTCCGGCTCGCGCCGCAGGGCTTCGCGCAGGCCCCGAGGCTGCGAGCTTGCCCGAACTTCGCCGGGCACTCCTCTTCCCGCAAGTCGTTCGACTTCCGCCCGGTCGCGCTCAGGATCGTAGGCGAGCTTGAATGTCGAAAGAAGCTGCCCAGCTCGGAAGGCCCGCCCGAGCTGCGAGCCCTTGAAGGCCACGCCGTCCCGCGAGAAGGAGATGCCGCAGAGCTGGCCGCCCTGGTCCAGGAGCACCTGCGTCGAAAACCCCCGCGATCGAAGCGTCGAGAGAAACTCGACCAACGTCCGTGAGTCCCTCGCGGCCTGCGCCACCTCGACCTGGAACACAGCCCGCATCGACTCCTCGCCCTGGGCCGCGCGCCGCATCTCTCCCTGGCTCGGGCTCTTGAGAAACGCCGCCTCGGGCGCCTCGACGCGAACGAGGTGCCAGCGCTCCTCGATCTCGCGAACGATGCGCACCGAGCGCAGCTTGTCGAACGCCTCGGAGATCGCTTCGCCTTCCCAGGTCGTCGGTGTGGTGACGACATGAATGTGATCGTTGTCCGTGTCCTTGTGGAGGAATGCCACGTAGGGGGCCTCGCCGTAACCCATCCTCTGGAGGAAGAATCGCACCGTATCTCGCATCTCGTCGTCGGGCCGGTGCTCGCCGGTCGCATACGAGAGGACGAAATGCTTTACAAACTGACCCTTCCTCGGTCGATAGGTCTGGTTGACACTGGCGACCCAGCCGGCCCACTCGGTCGGGTTCGATCCGGGGACGTTGGCGTCGAGAAGGAAGGCGTTGGGCCGCGCCGTGCGCCCGAGGTAGTCGATCAGCCGCCGGGGCTGCGAGCCCACCTTGCAGAGCTTCGCGATCACGGCGACTCACCACCGTTCATCTCGCCGCCCAGGACGGCGAGGATCGTCTCCAGGAGCAGGCGAAGGCTCTCGACGGTGGGAGCGAGCGCGGCCGGTGCCCGATGGGTATAGGTGAGCACGAGGAGCTGGTTCAGGTTGTTGCCGAGCCGGTTGAGCTCTCCGATCAGCCGGAGGTCGATGGCGGAGCGGGCGGGCCGCACCCGGTGTCGCAAGCCAACCTCCCGGAGATAGGTGGCGACCGCCAGGCCGGCCGCGGTCGCCGACTCCTCGAGCTCGGCAAGCTCCGCCGGCGAGAGGCGCACCATCGAGGTGAGGCTGCGCCGCTCGGGGTCGGGCAACCGCGGCCGGCCTCGCCGGCGTCGAGTGCCTGCTCCTGGGCTGGCGGTGTCGTCCAAGCTGCCTCTACGTCGAGGTCGGCGGAGAATTTACGGCCGTAAACTCCATCTCTCCGCGGCAAACCTTGCTATCAGTTTTACGGCCCGTGAAGGGTGCCGCCGCTGATTGCCGCCGTTTTGGGCCCAAAACTCGCGCGAGAGGATGCGCGAGTGATGGAATAGCGGCTCGCTGATCTCGCTCGCCGCTGCGCCGCCTCTTCCCGAGCAAAGCGAGCGCTTCCGGGGGTCCAGGGGATCTCCCCTGGCAAGCGACCCGCGAGCATGCGAGCGGGGGTTTTTCGCGAAGCGAAAAAACAGCTTGCTCGTCTGCTCCGGCGGCGATCACGGTTGCAGGCTACGGCGGCTCCGGCGAGGCGCGCAACTGCGCGCCCGAGGGAGAAAGCCCAGTTTGAAGCGAGGTGCACGAAATGTGATGAATTCGGGTCATCGGGCGAGGCGGAGGGCGCGCTGGCGCGCGAGGATCAGGTGGCTGCCGGGGCCGATGCCAGGCGCGGCGAGGTCATCCATCGCGTGGCGCCAGTCTTGCGCGAGTGCAGGTTCCCGGAAGTTGCCTCAGATTCCCGCTTGCTACCATCAAATTGGGGCGACTCGATCGGATCTCCTCGAACCCGGTTCAAAGTTCTGCAAGAAAGGTTGGAAGAAACCTGATCGGTCGTGTGTTCTCGTGCTCCAGCTCGACCCCGGCGCGCTCGGAGGGCGGAAGACTACGCGCTGTCGGCCGAGCGCGGCGACCGTACAACCTTCCTGCTGCCGGTCGGCTTTCAGCGTGGGCCACCGGCGGCAGACTCTCGCCATGGAGGGCACACGATGGACTCTGCTTCCGGCTCGGCCTCCCCGTTCCTGACGACGGCGCAGGCGGCCGCCGTCCTGCGCATGGAACCCAGCACGCTCGACCATTGGCGCTCCGAAGGCGCCGGCCCTGTCTTCTACAAGATCGGCCGCCGCATCTACTACAAGCGCGCCGACCTCGACGCCTGGATCGAGTCGCGGAAGCGGCGAAGCACGGCGGAGCACAAGGCGGGGCGGCAGGGCGGGGCGAGTCCGACGAGAGATGCGTCGGACTACGGAGGACCCCCGAGCGCGCAGCCCGGAGGTCGCAGCATCGGCCCCGGGTCGCTGGCGGGGCCCGGTCCGCGGCCGTTGCGGAAGTAGGCGAATACCGGGGAGCGGTTCCCCGGCTCCCGGTCGCCTTTGCCGGTCTTGGCG
>JBIOYC010000177.1:0-3548 GCA_044869955.1 Thermoanaerobaculia bacterium
TGGACGCCAACCTCCTGGTCGCCCAGGTGGCACCGCTCGCCTACCTCGCTACCGCCGAGCACCTGGGCGCCGACTTCTGGACCGCTGACCGGCGCTTGGCGAGGCACGCGAAGCAGCTAGGCATCGGGTGGGTTCGGGCGGTGCAGGGTGAGGAAGAGTGAGAAGGGAGCCTCTGCCTGGCAGCGCGTCGGGCGATCCTCCAGAAGCGCTCTCCCTTCCCACCGAGTTTGCGCCTGCTGAGCGAGAGGAGACCGATCTCTCCCAGGGCGCCTTCTCCGAGGACGGCGTCGACCTGACCCTGATCGCCTGGTCCCTCAGCCTGACCCCGGAACAGCGCCTCACCGCCGCCCAGGACTTCCTCGACGGGCTGATGGAGCTGCGCGATGGGCGCAGCAACGACGCGAGGACGACAGGGGCGCAGCCAGAGGTGCGAACACCTCTGCAGCCCTACTCCTTTTTCGGCCCCGGGATCGGTCCGAACTGGAAGCCCAGGCTGACCAGGGCGTAGCCCCCCAGTTCGGTTTCGAGGCGGCCCTTGAGGACGGCATCCTCCGCCCCATAGAGGGTCCCATCGTTCGCCTTGATCCCCGGGAAGTGACGCTGCGAGGAGATCGAGAGCCCTCCTGAGATCGTCAGGACCGCCTGGTTGCCGAGCCCGAGGAGACGGACCGTGGGGCCGAGGAAGATCGAAGCTGGCCGGCCGCTCGGTGTGCTGAATCCTAGCCCCACTCCCATCATCGGATAGTTGTCCGGGAAGAAGGTCAGGAAAGCGCCACTCTCCTGGCGCCACTCGTCCGCATTGCGAATCGCCGTTACCTTGACCTTCCCCGCCGTCATTGCGTCGGGCACAGTGACCAGCTCCTGGTCGACTTCGCTGGCGACCGCAAAGAAGCCCCCGGCCTCGAAGGACCAGCGCCGGTAGACCACGGGCACTCGACCGGTCTTGACCTGGCTGGTCCCGTCTCCGCTCACCATCAGGGAGATCGCCACCGATGTGGCATCGCCGCGGCTCACGATCGAAAGGTGTTGCCGACCCACCTTGCGTAGGTTCTCGGCAGTGACACTTCTAGACCGGAACGGAAACCCCGTGTGATAGCCGCGATGTCGAGGGTAGACATACCGATCGACGAACACGCTGATCATCCGCTGCGTGCTCTCGGAGGTGGAGAGCCCGGCCCGGCAGTCACGCGCCAGCTCCACGTCCAGCTTGCCGTCCTCGTCGCTGCGATAGAGAGGGCTGCCAAGCTGGCAGGGAGCGCAGGCTGTGAGGCAATACTCCACGGTCGAGCAACCGAGTGTCTTGGGCTCGACCTTCTTGGCGATGAAGACTTCCCCGGTGGTCACCTCGATCTGCGCCGTCTTCCCGGTGGGAAGGCCGCGAATGATGATCTGTGCCACAAAGTCGCCTGCTACCAGCAGACCTTTCGGGTGGCAGCTGAGCTGGCCCTTGCCCGGGTCCGGTATCGGGGCAATCGGTTCCCAGTCGCAGATCACCCGGCGAGCCGGATCGCCATTGGGATTGCCGTCTTCGAGGATAGATGCCAGCGCCATCCTCTCGCGTTCCTTGGCGGCCTCGGCGCTCGCCAGCGCGGTCGCCACTCGGGCGTCGGCATCAGGAGTGGTGATCCGATTGAAGGCGGAGGCCAAGAGGGCCTTCTTGGCGTCGTCCAGGCAGGCCAGCCGGGAGTCCTTGTCCCCGAGCTTGGCGAGGGAGTCCTTCACTTGAGCCTGGAACGTTGTGATCCCCTTGGCGAAATCGCCCGCGTCGCCCAGATCCTTCTTCACGGCTTCCTTGGCGGTTCCAGACTTTGCATCGCTCTCGCGCTGCAGGCAGGCCAGGGCAGCCTTCCGTTGAATCTCGATCTGAGCGGCCACGTCAGCCTTGAGGTCACGGCGGTCCGCGGCGAGGAGGGTGAAGTCCTCTGGGGGTTTGGCTGCGAGGGCGTTGCCCTTGGTCTCGAGCGTCGACTGCACGCTCGCGGCCAACGCCTTACCGCGCTTCCCGAGCCAGTCAGCCACCGTGTTGAGGAAACCTTCGCTGCTCTGCTGGTCCTTGGGTAGCTTGGTGTAGTCGAGAATCGCCAGAGTGTCCTCGGCCTTGTCGTCGGTCTTGTAGTGATTCGGCAGCTCTGTTGCGAGAGCTGGCAGAAGATCCGCATCGACCCGGGCCTTGAAGGCGTCATAGGCCTTCTGCGCTTGGCCGTCCGCCTCGGCCGGGCCCGCCCAGGCTTGTGGAGCCAGGAGCGCCAGCACCAGGAAGACGAACGCCCATCCCGACCCCTGCCGCTTCCCCGTCTCTGTCCTCGTTGCGCTCATGGCTCGAGACCTCCCATCTACGACCCGGGGCGCCGCTCTGAGCGAGCTGACGGAGCCCGGGTCGAGGTGCCTTCCTCTTCCTTGGACGGGCACCGGGTTGAGGTTTCGAGCTCTCGGGGAGAAAAAAACGGGTGGATTCCCGCTTTCGCGGGAATGACGGAGGCGGGGCGAGTGGAGTCAGACGGACCGACGGTCCGGTCTGGGAGCTCGGCAGCTTACGGTTCAGCCTGATAGTCCTGCACGTCCTCCATCTCCCGATTGAGCTCCTTCGTCTGAGCGTTCTGGATCTTGAGACCCCGGCAGTCGCGGCGCTCATGCCGGTCAGGACGGTCGGGCACGGCCAGTTCCACAACCGGAGCGGAGTGGGCGGGGTCCGGCTTGGCGCCACCTAGCCCGAAGCCGGAGAGCACCTCGGGAGGCAACGGATCGTCGAAGTCCTCGGGCACCTGGAAGAGGCCCCGATCCTGGCCAAACACACGAGGGTTCTTGACGCCGCCCGGGAGGACGTCCTCCCGGTCTGGAGGAGTTGCCCTCAGCGCTTCGACGGCTCGGCGCGCTTCCTCTTCATTCGGCAGCTCGTCGGTCATGGGCGGAGTGTACAGCCGAGCCTGCGTCCCTTGGGAGTAAGATCAGCCGTCTAGAGGCCCAGCACTACGGCTGTCGTCCACAGCGACCCGGAGATCCTCGGCGGCACGCCTGTCTTCGTTGGGACTCGCGTCCCGGTGCGGAACCTCCTGGACCATCTCGAAGGCGGCGACAGCCTGGACGACTTTCTCCGGTCCTTCCCCTCGGTCTCCCGCGAGCAGCCCGTGGGTGCGCTGGAGCTGCTCACGGGGACGGGGGATCCGATTGTCGCGGGGGTGAGGCTCGCGCGGGAGGCACTCTTCGCGGCGGCGGGCCATGAACTCGAAGTGTTGAGCCAGCGGCTCCGGCAAGAGGAGGCCGCCTCGGGCCGCGAAGTGGTGACGCTGCCGCCGCGACGTCCGAGTTCTGCCGGGGATACAGAGCGGGGAGAAGGGCCTCCGGATGGATTCCCGCTTTCGCGGGAACGACGGACGGACTGCCTGCGCCGAAATCCGCGCCAAGCGCCCTACCCCGCCCGCGCCACCTTCCCCATCTCCTTTGCATACTTCACCGCCCGCTCTTTCACGTCACGGGCGGTGTCGTCGCCGGTGGGGAGGGCCTGGGCGGCGGTGAGGGCGGCTTGGGCCTTCTCGGGGTCGATCTCTTCC
>JBIOYC010000178.1:0-54740 GCA_044869955.1 Thermoanaerobaculia bacterium
CGGTGGGCAAGACGCTCAGCCGCCGAGCCGGAAGCCCGAGGCGGCTGCTACTCCGGGTAGGATCCCGCCATGAACGCCCAAGAGATCCTGGCCGAGCTGGCGCCTCTCGGTAGTGCCGGCTACAAGAAGGTGATGCTCCAGCATGGCGTCCGCGAGCCTTTCTTCGGGGTCAAGATCGAGGACCTGAAGAAGATCCAGAAGCGGATCAAGGTCGACTACCAGCTCTCCCTCGACCTCTACGCCACCGGCAACAGCGATGCGATGTACCTGGCCGGGTTGATCGCCGACGACGCCCGGATGACTCGGGAAGACCTCGAGCGCTGGGTGGACGATGCTTACTGCCCGATGCACTCCGAGTACACCGTGCCCTGGGTGGCCACCGGCAACCCCCTCGGACGCGAGCTGGCTCTCGAATGGATCGAGTCGGACCGAGACACGGTCGCCGCCGCCGGATGGGCCACCCTCGGCAGCCTGGTCTCGGTCAAGCCCGACGCCGAGCTCGACCTCGGCGAGCTCGAGCGCCTGCTCGAGAGGGTGCGCGACACCCTCCACGACCAGCCCAACCGCGTGCGCTACGTGATGAACGGCTTCGTGATCGGCGTGGGCTGCTACGTGTCGGCCTTGACCGCCAAGGCCCGCGAAGTGGCGGCGGACCTGGGCGCGGTGACGGTGGACATGGGCGGCACGTGCTGCAAGGTGCCGGACGCCCTCGACTACATCGCCAAGGTCGAGAAGCGCGGCACCCTGGGCAAGAAGCGCAAGTCGGTGAAGTGCTGAGGGCGAGCTACGAGAAGAACCGCCCCAGCTCGAGCTCGATCGCCTCGAAGGGAGGCACGGCGGCGCGGTCTTCCGGAGTCCATGCGCCGAGGCGGAACCAGCCCCCCTGCCGGGCCTCGTAGGCTTCGAGGAGGCGAGCCGGCAGGTCGAGCAGCCAGTAGTGCGGTACCCCTGAGCGCAGGTAGAGATCGGCTTTGAGCACTCGGTCGCGCTGGATGCTCGAGGGAGAGATCACCTCACAGATCCAGTCGGGCACCACCACGACCGGCCCTTCTTGAGGCAGCTCGGGAAGCCGCTCGCGGCGCCATCCGACCAGGTCCGGGCTGACGATGTCGTGGGGGCCGAACGCCACGTCGGGCTCGACGACCAGCCACCAGCCCCCCGGGCCGCCCTCGCCGAAGTCGAACGGCCGGCCGAGCGAGGCACTGAGCGCCATCTGCCCGCGGCCGTGGCGGGGGCGAGGCCGCGGCTGGAGGATCAGCTCTCCGCCGAGGACTTCCGCCTTGAGCTCCTCGGGCGCGGTGAGGATCTCGTGCCAGCCGGCCATTCGCCGGATTGGTTCAGCCATGGAGCCGAGGATACGCCAAGCGACGGCCGCGGACTCGCTTCAGCTCGGCAGCTGCGCGGGGTACCGGGCCGGTCCCTGGGGGGGAGATCCCTCGGCTTCGCTCGGGATGACTTGGGGGGAGGCGTCGAGGATCCGGATGGTGCTGTCGAGAGTGAGGGCCGCCAGGCGGCGGCCGTCGGGGTGCCAGGTGACGGCCCAGACGGTGGTCCCCATCGGCAGAGTGAGCAGCAGCTCGCCGGCGGCTGGGTCCCAGATCCGCACGGTCTCGTCGCTCGAGGCCGTGGCCAGGCGTCTGCCGTCCGGCGAGAAGGCGAGGTCGTGGATGGCGTCCCCGTGGCCCGCGAGGGTGGCGAGGCGACGGCCGCTGGCGACCTCCCAGAGCGAGACCAGGCGGTCGCCACCGCCCAGCGCCAGGACCTCGCCGGCCGGGTGGAAGGCGGCCACCAGCGAGCCACGGCCGTGCTCGAGGCGGCGTGCCTCCTTGCGCTCGGGCCAGTCCCACACCACCGCCGTGCCGTCGGCCCCGGCGGCGACCAGCCAGCGCCCGTCCGGGCTCCAGAGCACGTCGGCGATGGCGCGGCCCTGATGATCCAGCTCGACCGCCAGGTCCCCGGAGGGCACCCACCACACCTTGACCTTGCCTGGCACCGTGGGTGCCGCCACCAGCGCCTCCCTCGGATGGAAGGCGAGGCCGGTGATCTGGCGGTCGGGGACCCGGTCCAGCTCGGCGAGGCGGGAGGCCGAGGCCGCGTCCCAGAGCAGGATGCGGCCGTCGTTGCCGGTGGTGGCGAGGAGGCGGCCGTCGGCCGAGAGGGCCAGTCGTACCCCCGACACCTCGTTCGCCTGGAAGGAGGACACGAGCCGCCCGGAGGCGGCGTCCCGCACCTCGGTCAGCCCGCTCCAGCCGGTGCTGAGGGCCCGGCCGCCGTCGGCGGTGAAGACCAGGTCGTACTGGTCGTGCTCGATCGGCCAGCGGGTGAGCGTTGGCTCGAGGGCCGGCAAGTCCCAGGCGCGCACGGTGCCGTCCCCTCCGGCGGAGTAGAGCCAACGGCCGTCGGCGCTCGCCGTGAGGGCGGCGAGCGGCCCCGAGTGGCCGTGGAGCACCCGGCGCTGCCGGCCGGTCGCGGGGTCCCAGAGGCGCAGGGTCGAGTCCCCCGAGGCGGCGGCCAGGGTGACCCCGCCGGCGAGGAACACGACGCCGTTGATCGACTGGGTCTGGCCCTCGGCCTGGCCGACCAGGGTGGCCGTCAGGCGCCCCTCGGCGACGTTCCACAGCCGCACGCTGCCGTCCTTGGCCCCCACGGCCAGCCGCGAGCCGTCCGGGCTCCAGGCGAGCGACTGAACGGCCCGGTAGACCTCGGACTCGGGAGGCATCAGCCGGGCCGCGAGGGTCCAGCCGGCGGTGTCCCAGACGGCCACGTCGAAGTCCCAGGTGCCGGCCGCGAAGCGCTTGCCGTCCGGGCTGAAGGCCGCCGCCACGATCGGCTTGACGCCCTGCTCCAGGGAGTGGAGGAGGCGGCCGTCCGCGGTGCTCCACACCTTGACCACGCCCCACACCCCCCGCTCCGGCGTGCGGTCCCAGGAGGTCGAGACCAGGGTGGCGCCGTCCGGGCTCCAGGCCAGGACCGCGATGCCTCGGCCCACGCCTTCGAGGCGAAGGACCTCCCGGCCGGTCGCCACGGTCCACAGGCGCACCGTGCCATCGGACGAGGCGGTCGCCAGCCGGGCGCCGTCGGGGGAGAAGCGGGCGTTCCACACCGTCTTGGTATGCCCGGCCAGCTCGGCCACGAGCCCACCGTCGGCCCGCCACAGCTTGACCGTCGGCTCGGCCGAGGTGGTCGCCAGGAGCCGGCCATCCGGGCTCACGGCGACGTCGGTCAGGGGGCTGCCGTGGGCGGCGATCACCCGGCTGCTCTCGTCGGCGCGGGCCGAGAGATAGCGCCACTCCCAGCCCCGCAGGCGCTCTGGCGCCTCGGCCAGCCAGCGCTTGGCCGCGGCGGTCTGATGAAGGCGAAGCGAAGCCTCCGCGCTCGCCAGGCTGGCGAGGTAGAGCCGGTGCTCGAGGTCGGGGAGGGGTGGGGGCGCGGGCGTCTGGGCCGCGGCGGTGGTGGCGAGGAGGGCGGCGGCCAACGCCGGGCCGGCGACTTCCGCGAGGCGATGACATAGCATGATTGAAGGCGATGATAACGGAACGACAGGATGCCCCGGCGCCCCTGGCGGGTGAGCCGTCCGAGCCGCCCGTGGCGTGGTGCCTGGGTGCTCCGGCGAGCGGTCCGCGCAGCCTCGAGCCCGCGGAGCTGGCCGAGGTCCGCGGGCTGCGCGCCCGGACCTGGAGCAGGCTCTGGCAGGTGCCGGCGATCCTCCTGGGGGCCCTGGCCGCCGTGGTGGTCGTCGCCCTGCTCGAGCCCAGGGTCCCGGCCTCGCTGGAGGGGCTGCCGGCCTTTCTCATCGGCGTGGTCGCGCTCCTGGCTCCGGCCTTCGCCGTGCTGCGGCTGCGCGACCTGGTGCGGCGAGCCCGTGCCCTGGGCCAGGACCTCGAGCTGGGGCAGGTCGAGACCTTCAGCGCTCCAGGAGGGGAGCCGGCCCGCCACGTCGAGGTCCTGCCTCGCTCTCAGCTGGTCTTCCGGCTCGACGGGGCGGCCCCCCGGAAGCCCCGGCAGGTGGACATCGCCCGCGCCGCCGCCGCGCCGCGCGATGCCGTGCGCTGGGCCTTTCCCCGCAGCTGGGCGGGGGAGAGCGAGGACGTCGAGGGCCTCTCGCGCCGGCGCCTGTCCGAGGGCGAGAGGGCGGAGCTCACGCGGTCGATCCGCTCCCTGCGCAAGCCCTCGGGCTGCCTGCTCGGCCTCGCCGGGCTCTTCCTGCTGATGGTGACGGCCATGGCCATCAATCACTGGCGGGGCGGGCCGATCGAGACCAGCTTCATGGACTTCTTCCTCGGCGTGCTCTGGACCTTCGCCCTGGGCCGGGGGATCTTCCACTACGTACGGGCGCGGCGGCTCGCCGAGCGCCTCGACTTCGATCTCGACGCCGGCTGGGTGGCGGTCATGGCGAGAGAGGGCGCCGCCGCCGGTGAGCCGCCCTCGCCGGGCGATCTCGAGGTCCTGCCCACCGCCGGGCTGCCCTGGACCGAATCCGGCCGGCCGGCACCCTGGCGCTTCGAGATGGGCGTGGGGTGAGGCTGCCGGCCGCGAGAGCCACCCGGGTGGATCCGGCGCGGGTGCTGCGGGAGGAGTGAGGGCCGCCGGCAGAGGCGCCGGCGGCCCGCGGCAGGAGAAGCCTCCAGGTCAGACCAGGCGGCGCCGGCGCCGGGTGAAGAAGATCGCCAGCAGGGCCAGAGCACCGGCCAGCAGGCCCAGGCCGATCCCGTCGAGGGTCGGGATCGCCGGCGCAACCGACGGCGCTCCCTGGCAGGAGAAGAGCGTGATGTCGTCGACCGTGAAGTTGGTCGTCGCGGCGGTCGTCTGCACGCCGCGCAGCAGCAGGGTGTGCACGCCGCCGTCGGCATAGGCCGAGAGGTCGATCACCACCGGGGCGAAGCCGCCGGTGTAGGTCGGGCTCCCCTCGAAGGCCTGGAAGAGCACGTCACCGTCGACGCTCACCTCGAGGAAGTCGTTGCCCGTACCACTGGATTGGCCGTTCCAGAGGTAGAAGGTCAGCTCGGAGGTGATGCCCTGGGGGATCGTGATCGCCTGCGAGAGGGTCCCCTCCTCGACCGCCTCGGCGCCCCCGAACCAGGCGAAGACCTGGCCGGAGCGGGGGCCCACCGTGGCGCCGCCGTCGCCGCAGAGGGCGAACAGGCAGAGGGGGGAGCCGAAGTTGGTCGAGGTCTCGACCCAGCTCGGGTTGTCGGCCGGGGGCTGGACCTCCTCGAAGCTGCCGTCGGAGACCAGCTGGGAGGTGCCGTTGGTGGTGATCGAGTCGGAGTTGTTGCCCGGGTTGTCGGGGATGCTGCTGGTCACGTTCGCCGCGGTGGTCACCGCCCCGCAGACCTGGAGCTGGACCGTCACCGTGCAGCTGGCCGTCGCCCCTTGAGCCAGGCTGCCGGCGTTCCAGGTCAGGGTGGTGCCCCCGAGGGTCGCGCCGCAGGAGTTGGACAGGTAGGTGAGGCCGGCCGGTAGGTCGGTCGTGACCACGACGCCGGACTGGCCCCCGGGGCCCTGGTTGGTGACCTCCAGGAAGTAGTCGAAGACCTGGAAGGGCTGCACCGGCTCCGTGCTCGCCGTCAGGCTCAGGGAGAGGTTGGGACCGGTGGGCAGGGTGAAGCAGACCGCCGTATTGGCCGGCACCGAGTTGAGGACGTTGCAGGCGTAGGTGAGGCCGGTGAAGTTGGCGGCGGTCGGGTTGCCCTGCAGGCCGGTGGTCGAGCCCTCGCCAGCCTCGGGGTTGCCGGCCGCGTACTGGAACACGATGTCGCCGGTCGTGTGGTAGAGGATCGCCTCCATGTCCCAGGGACCGCCCAGGCCCCCGTCGAAGTGCGAGATGTCGTTCCACATCAGCACGGTGCAGGCCTGCGCCGGACCCTGGGGGCGCGGGCAGTTGGCGAAGAACTCGCTGAACGCGGCGCTGGTGCCGCCCGCGGTGATCAGGTTGTCATGGAGGACGTAGAGCCGGCGGCCGGCGGTGCCGGTGGGGAAACTGGGTACCGCCGGCACCGGGCAGTCGTTCGAGGGATCGGCACCGTCGTCGTTGAGGTCGGTCGTGACGTAGCCATCGACCGCCATCGACAGGGTCGAGACGTCGAGCCCATAGAGGTTGAACGACTGCTGCAGGCTCACCGGGCCCGCCGCCGCGTTGCCCGACACCACGAAGGAGCCGGTGCCCGAGATGTCCAGGAACTGGTAGGCACAGCCGCTCGCCTGGTCCGCGAAGGTGTAGCCGTAGCTGTCCGGTCCACCCGTGGCTTCCGGCGAGACCGACGAGCTCGAGGGGGGAGAGCTATCCACCTGGCCGCCGCTGGCGGCCGGGTGGCGAGCGAGGGGACTCTGCGCGGCGTCGGCCGCGAGGCTGCCGAGCAGCACGGCTACGGCGGCCACCGGGGTGAGAACCTGCCAGGTCATGAGGGATCCTCCGTGATTCGGTCCACCTTCTCCATGAAGGCTTCGGCTTATCGAGTGGCCCGCTCCGCGGCCCCTGCCCCGCGAGCCAGGAGCTCGCGCAGGAAACGGCACGGGAGGAGCGGATCTACCTGTCGGCGTACACTGACGGACTTCTGGATTGCAGGAGCAGGATTCGGCGAGAAGACGATGAAGCGGTTCCTCCCCCTCTGGATCGGCCAGGTGATCTCGGCTCTGGGCTCCGGCCTCACCGGCTTCGGTCTGGGGGTCTGGGTCTACCAGGCGACCGGTTCGGTCTCGCGCTTCGCCTTCATCACCCTGTGCTCGGTGCTGCCGGGGATCCTCCTGGCGCCCGTGGCGGGCGTGCTGATCGACCGTTTCGATCGCCGCCTCGTGCTGGCGGTCAGCAACCTCGGGTCGGCGGTGATCGTCGGCTCCATCGCGTTGCTGCTGCTGACCGGGCGCTTCGAGGTCTGGCATCTCTACGGCTTGCTGTCGGTGCAGTCGCTGTTTCAGGCCCTGCACCTGCCGGGGCTGATGGCGCTGACCTCCGCTCTGGTCGGGCGCGAGCAGGTGGGCCGTGCGAGCGGGATGATCGAGCTGGGGGATGCCCTGGCGCGCATCCTGGCGCCTTCGCTGGCCGGGGTCCTGCTCTCCAGCCTCGGCCTGGAGAGCCTGCTGGCGCTCGACTTCGCGAGCTTCCTGATCGGGGCGGCGGCCCTGGTCTTCGTGGCTCCGGCGGCGGGCCGGGTCGCCGAGACCGCCGGTCGTATCCAGCGCGGCGTCTTCCAGGAGGCGCGAGAGGGCTGGCGCTTCCTGGCCGGCCAGCCCGGCTTGCTCTCCCTGCTCGGCTTCTTCGCCGCCTTCAACCTGGTAGGCGGCTTCATCCAGGTCCTGCTCACGCCCCTGGTGCTGTCCTTCGCCCCCCCCGCCGCGGTCGGCCTGGTGGTCTCCAGCGCCGGCGTCGGGATCCTGCTCGGCAGCCTGCTCGCCAGCAGCTGGAAGGGGCCCCAGCGCCGTACGCGCTGGATCCTCAACCTGTCGCTCTTCCAGAGCTTGATCCTGATGTTGGGGGGGGCGCGACCGAGCGTCCTGTTGATTGGGGCTGCCGTCGTGGCCTACGCCTTCTGCGCGCCGCTGGTCAACTCGATGAGCCAGTCGATCTGGTTGCTGCGCACCCCGCGGGAGATCCAGGGGCGCGTCTTCTCGCTGCGCCGCATGGCGGCGTGGTCGACCCTGCCGCTCGCCTACGGCCTCGCCGGCCCCTTGGCCGACCGTGTCTTCGAGCCGCTGATGCGCCAAGGGGGAGCCCTCGCCCCCTGGCTGGGAGGATTGATCGGCTCCGGACCGGGCCGCGGCATCGCCCTCTTCTTCGTGCTTCTCGGCCTGTGGTCGTCGGTCGTCCTCTTCCTGGCGTACGGCTACCGTCCCCTGCGCGAGCTCGACGCCATCGAGGGACCGGGGCTGCCGCCGACCGTTGGGGTCACCGAGCTCGAGCACTAATCCCCCTTCAGCACGACCATCGGGCTGTTGAGCAGAATCCGCCGCGCGGTCAGAAAGGCCGCCAGGGCGGCCATGCCCCCGAGGCCGAGCGAGGCCAGGGCGAAGACCGTCGGATCGTGAGCCGAGGTGCCGACCAGGAAGCCCGCGGCACGGCCGGCGAGCAGCGCCGCGACGAGGCCGCCGAGCACCAGCCCGAGGGCGACGGGGATCAGGCTCCGCCGCAGCACGTGCCCGAGCACCGAGGAGGACCGGCCACCGAGCGCAAGCCGGAGGGCGACCTCACGGCGGCGTGCCCGGATCGTGGCGCTCTGCGTCGAGTAGATGCCGATGGTGGCGAGCACGAAGGCGAGGCCCGCGATCAGCGAGAGCAAGGCAGCCCCCACGCGGGCGCCCCACATCGAGGTGTCGAGCAGCTGGCGGGCCGTGCGCACCTCCCCGACGGGCAGGCTGGGATCGAGCCGTGCGAGCGCCCCGCGGACGCCGGCGAGCAGGGTCGTGGTGGGCGCCGAGCTGCGCAGGACCAGCTGGAAGCTCGGCCCGTAGGACTGGCTCAGCGGGCGGTAGGCGAAGGGCTGAGCCGGCTCGGTCAGGCTGCTGTACCGGGCGTCGCGGGCGATGCCCACCACCCGGACCTCCTGGTCGTTGAGCGCGAAGCGCCGGCCGAGGGCCTTCCCTTCCGGCCACAGCAGCTGCGCGAGGCGCTGGTTGACGATCACCCGGCCGGGGGCTTCGGCGGTGTCCTCGGGGCCGAAATCGCGGCCCTCGACGAGGTCGAGGCCGACGACCTCGAAGTACCCCGGCTCGACGGCGTTGATGGCGGTGAACAAGTTGGCGAGCTCGGTGGGCGTCGGCTCGTCGATCAGCTCGACGCTGAAGGTGGCCTGGCCCTCGGTCGGCAGGGTCAGCTCGGCGAGGCTCGCGGCCTGGACCCCGGGCAGGCGGCGCAGCTCGTCGAGCAGCGCCCTCTGGAGGAGCCGGCCCCGCTGCGGGTCGTAGCCCGCGGTGCCGATCTCGAGGCCGACGTTGACGACGTCCCGATGGCGGAAGCCGGGATCGACCCCGCGCAGTGCCTGGAGGCTCTTGAGGAAGAGGCCCGAGCCGACCAGGGCGATCAGGCAGACGGCGAGCTGCCCGACGATGATCGCCGTCCGCACCACGCCGGCCGCCCCGGCGACCTCGGCGGCATCCCCGCGTGGCCGGATCACCGAAGCGAGCTGATCGGAGCGGAGCAGCACCAGGGCCGGTGCCAGCCCGCACAGCAAGGTGGTGCCGAAGGTCAGGCCGAGGCTGAAGGTCAGGACCCGCCAATCCGGGGCGAGCTCGACCAGGTCGGAGATGTATGGCGGCCGCAGGGTCCACAGCCAGCTGCGCAGCCAGCCGAGGGAGAGCAGGCCCAGGAGCAGGCCGATCGAGGCCAGGACCGCGCTCTCGGTGAGCAGCTGTGCCAAGAGCTGCCGGCGTCCGGCCCCCAGGGCCAGACGGGTCGCGATCTCCTCCCGCCGGCCGAGCGCGCGGTTGAGCAGGAGGCTGCCGATGTTCGCGCAGGCGATCAGCAGCAGGAAGAGGACGACGGCGAGGATCAGCTGGAGGCCGAAACGCAGGTTCTGGCGGTAGTTCGGGTTGATCGCCCCCTCGAGGAAGGGGATGACGGTGATGCCGAGGTCCTCGTTGTCGTCGGGGTATTGCTCGCGCAGGGCCGCGGCCTTGCGGTCCAGGGCCTGGCGGGCCTGGAGCAGCGACAGGTCCGGCTGCAAGCGTCCGAACACCTCGAAGACCAGGGAGCCGCGCTCGTCCCACCAGCGGGCGGCCGCCCCCGTCAGCACCTGCTCGTGGCTGGCCAGGGTGACCCACAGGTCCGAGTAGCCGAGGGTCTTGGGTCCCCTGAAGCCCTCGCGCGCCACCCCCAGCACGACGAAGGGGTGGCCGTTGAGGCGGACCACCTCGCCGATCACCCGCTCGTCCGCGCCGAAGGCCCGGCGCCAGAAGCCGTGGCTGAGCACGACCGCGGTGGCGGTTTCCTCGGCCGGGTCCCGAGTCGAGAAGACCCGCCCGAGCTCGGCACTCACGCCGAGCACCTCGAAGTAGTTCGGCGAGACGATCTGGCCGAAGGTCCGTTGGGGCGAGCGCTCGCCGGCGCTGAGGCTGAAGGGAAGCAGGCGGTAGAGAGCCAGGCCCTCGAAAACGTCACGACCCGCGGCGTAGTCGAGGTAGTTGAGCCGAGAAACGCGCAGGAGGCGGGAGCTGCGATCGCTCTCGACGACGCTGTGGAGCCAGACCACCCGCTCCGGCTCATCCAGCCAAGCCGGTGCCAGGAAGAGGGCGTTGACATAGGAGAAGACCGCCGTCGAAATGGACAGCCCGACCGCCAGCGAGAGGACTGCCGTGGTGGTCACCACGGGCGTCTTGCGCAGAGACCTCAGGAAAGGCACGAGCGTGCTGCGCAGCAGGCTCATGCTGCGGTTTCCGAGCGCGCAGGAGTGAGGCAGGGGCCCGCCGGCGAGGCTCCCACCGGGTTGGCGGGGAGAGCGAGTCGAGACGGGCTTGACGATTTCTTTACAGATTGATGGTGTTTTTGTATCACCAGAGAGCCACTAGTCACTTTTCCTAGACTGAGGCTATTATAGGGACAAAGTGCAAGTATGGCGACATACCGCTGAGACCAAGACCACAATGCGTTGTTGCCAGAAGATAAAAAAATTCTGTATTAGTTCTGGAGTGATGGCCTTGGAGATGCCCGTTTGATCTCGCGCGATGCCAGCGCGATCGGTTGGTCCTCGCTGGTCCAGATCCTCGAGGAGCACGCAGGCAGCCAGGACGGGCGCCTCGCCTTCACCTTCCTCGAGGACGGTGAGGACGCGGTCAGCCACCTCAGCTACGGTCAGCTCTCGCTCGAGACGCGGGCGCTGGCCGCGGAGCTGCAAGCCCGGGGGCTCACCGGGGAACGGGTGTTGCTGCTCTACCCACCGGGCCTGGACTTCGCCATCGCCTTCCTCGCCTGTCTCTACGCCGGTGCCGTGGCCGTGCCGGCCTATCCGCCACACCGGCAGCGTACCCAGGGGCGATGGACCGCCATCGTCGAGGATGCAGAGCCGCGCTCGGTGATGACCAGCGCCGAAGTGCTGCCGAGGCTCGACACCGAGCGGCTGAGCCTGGCCGGTGCCGAGGTACTGATCACGCGTGCCTTCCGCCCAGCGCCGGTGCTCGGCTCGCTGGCCGCCAGCTGGCGGGAGCCCGAGCTCTCCGCCTCGAGCCTGGCCTTCCTGCAATACACCTCGGGCTCCACCTCCCTGCCCAAGGGAGTGATGGTCACCCACGGCAACCTGGTCCACAACGAACGCCTCATCGAGCAGGCCTTCGCCCAATCCGAGCGCTCGGTGGTGGTCAGCTGGCTGCCCCTCTACCACGACATGGGGTTGATCGGCGGCCTGCTGCAGCCGCTCTTCCTGGGCGCCCGCTGCGTGCTGATGTCGCCGGTGGCCTTCCTGCAGAAGCCGCTGCGTTGGCTGGCGGCGATCTCGAAGCATCGCGCGACGACCAGCGGCGGGCCGAACTTCGCCTACGAGCTCTGCCTGCGCCGGCTCGGCGGGGAGGATCGCGCGGCCCTCGACCTGTCCAGCTGGACGGTCGCCTTCAACGGCGCGGAGCCGGTGCGCGCCGACACCCTCGAGAGATTCAGCGCGACCTTACGCGAAGCGGGTTTCCGGCCGGAGGCCTGCTACCCCTGCTACGGCCTGGCCGAGGCCACCCTCTTCGTGCGCGGCGGCCAGCTCGGGAGCCGGCCACGGGTGGGCACCTTCGACACCGCGGCGCTCGGGGCCCACCGCGTCGTGCCCGCCCGGCGAGGCTCCCGGCTGGTGAGCGCCGGCGAGGTCGGCCAGGAGGTGCGGATCGTCGAGCCCCAGGAGCGGCGAGAGGTCGCGCCCGGTGCGGTCGGGGAGATCTGGGTCCGCAGCGAGAGCGTGGCCGCGGGCTACTGGCGTCGCCCCGAGGCCACGGCCGAGACGTTCCGGGGCACTCTGGCCGGCCGGCCGGGGGAGAGCTTCCTGCGCACCGGCGACCTCGGCTTCCTGCTCGGGGGCGAGCTTTTCGTCGCCGGCCGGCTCAAGGACCTGATCATCGTCCGTGGCCGCAACCTCTACCCGCAGGACGTCGAGCTGGCGGCCGAGCGCAGCCATGCCGCCCTGCGCCCGGGCGGGCTGGGCGCCTTCGCCGTCGACGTGGCGGGCGAGGAGCGACTGGTGGTGGTCGCCGAGGCGGAGCGCTGGGCGGCCCGGCAGGTCGAGGTCGTCGCCGAGGCGGTGCGACGCGCCGTGGCCGAGGAGCACGAGATCTCGGTCTACGAGGTTTTGCTCCTGTTGCCCGGCGGGCTGCCCAAGACCTCGAGCGGCAAGGTGCAGCGCCACCGCTGCCGCCAGCTCTACCTCGAAGGCGGCTTCTCGGCGCTCGGACACAGCGTCCTCGAGGCGGCGGAGACTGAAGCCGAGGGCCTGGTCGGCACGCTGTCCCGCCTGCTCGGAGTGGCCTCGTCGAGCATCCGCCCGGAAAGCTCCCTCACCGGTCTGGGTCTCGACTCGCTGGCGGCGATCGAGCTCAAGCACCGCCTGGAGAGCGAGCTGGGGGCCGAGCTGCCCCTGACCGACCTGTTGAGCGGCATCACCGTGAGCGAGCTCGAGGCCCGGCTCGCGGCGGCCGTCGAGGGCCCTGGCCCGGCGGTGTCGACGGCCGTGGAGGAGCCGGACCTCGAGGAGGCCCTGTCTCCGGGTCAAGAGGCGCTGTGGTTCTTGCACCGCCTGGAGCCCGAGAGCTCCGCCTACCACATCGCGGCGGCGGTGCGGGTCGTCTCCGGTCTGGACCTCGCCCGTCTGGAGGGGGCCTTGCGGGCCCTCCTGCGCCGGCACGGCGAGCTGCGGGCCAGGTTCCCGGAGGTCGAGGGCCGACCGCGGCGCCGCGTCGAGCCGGACCCGCCCCTCGCCCTGAGCCTGCACGGCGCAGACGGCCTCGGCCTCGGCGAGCTGCAGGAGCGGGTCGCGGCCGCGGCGGCGATCCCCTTCGACCTCGAGCAGGGGCCCTTGCTGCGAGTGGACGTCTGGCGCCGAGACGAGGGGGAGGTGGTCCTCCTCCTCGTCGTCCACCACGTCGTCGCCGACTTCTGGTCGATGGCCGTGCTGGCCCGCGAGCTCGGCGCCCTCTACCAGGGGGCCGGCCTCGGTCCTCCGCCCTCCCGCGGGCGGGTGATCGGCCAGCTGCGGCGGGAGCTTGCGGGCGAGAGCGGCGAGCGGCACTGGGAGTACTGGCGCGATCAGCTCGAGGGAGCGGCCACGGACCTCGACCTGCCCACGGACTTCCCCTTCTCCCGCGAGCGCCGCGATCGGGGCGCCTCGTTCCGGCTCGACCTCGGACCGCAACGGCTGGAGGCCCTTGAGGCGGTGGCGCGCCGCGGCCGGGCGACGCCGTTCTCGGCTCTCCTGGCGGCGTTCGAAGCTCTGCTCGCTCGCTGGAGCGGGCAGGGCGACTTCCTGGTCGGGGCTCCCATGGCCGGCCGCCTGCGAGCGGAGAGCGCGGATCTGATCGGCTACCACGTCAACACGGTGCCGCTGCGGGCCCGGGTGACCCGCGCCGGCACCTTCGCCCAGCTGATGGCGGCGGCGCAGGAGGCCGCTCGGGGCGCTCTCGAGCACCAGGAGTACCCCCTCTCCTGGCTCACCGAGCGCCTGCAACCGCCCCGGCAGCCGGGGCGTACCCCCCTCTTCCAGGTGCTGTTCAACCTGCCGTCCCTGCCGCCCCGGGAGGCGCAATCCCTGACCGCCCTCGCCCTCGGCATCGAGGGCGTCGCCGTGGGGTTGGGCGAGCTGACCGTGGAAGCCTTCGACTTCGAGCAGCGCGCCTCGCGCTTCGACCTGGCGTTGACCGCCGCCAGGGCCGAGGGCCGGCTGCGGGCCGTGCTCGCCTACGACCGCGGCCTCTTCGAGCCGACCACCATCGAGCGACTGGGTCGGTGCTTCGAGCGGCTGCTGGACGGTGTGCTGGAGCATCCCGAGCGGCCCCTCGGCGAGCTGGAGCTGCTTTCGCAGGCCGAGCGCGCGCAGCTGGTGGGGGAGCTGGGGGCCGGGGAGGTGGTGGCGAGCTCCGAAGCGACGCTGCCCGCGCTCTTCTTCGCCCAGGCGGCCCGCAGCCCCGAGGCCCCGGCGGTGTGGCGGCGGGGGCAGGCGACGAGCTACCGCGCGCTGGCCGGGCAGGCGGCGCGAGTCCGTGACCTCCTGCTGGCGCGGGGGCTCGGGACGGAGCAGGCGGTGGCGGTCTGCTTGGGGCGGCGGCCGGAGCTGGTGGCCGTGGCCCTGGGGACGATGGCCGCCGGGGGGACGTACCTGCCCCTCGACCCGAAGCAGCCGGCGGCGCGGCTGGCCGGACTGGTGGCGGACGCTCGGCCGGCCCTGGTGGTGGCGGAGACCGCGACGCTGCCGCTGGTGGCCGGGGTGGAGGCCGCGGTGGTGGCGGTGGAAAGCCTGCTGGCCGAGGCGGCGGAGGTCGAGGCGGCGCGCGCTGCCGCGGAGATCGAGGTCCTCTCGGGCCAGGCCGCCTACCTGATCTTCACCTCGGGGTCGACCGGCCGGCCCAAGGGGGTGGTGGTGGAGCACCGGGCGATCCTCAACCGCCTGGCCTGGGGCCAGCGGGCCTACCCTCTCGAGGCGGCCGACCGGGTGGCCCTGATCGCCTCGATCGGCTTCGACTTCGCGATCTGGGAGCTGTTCGCGCCGCTGCTGGTGGGGGCCTCGGTGGTGCTGCCGGAAGCCGAGGACGTGCTCGGCCAGGCCGAGGAGCTGGCGAGCACGGGCAGCACCGTGGCCCATTTCGTGCCGTCGGTGCTGCAGTTGCTGGCGGACACCGGCCGCCTGGGGACCCTCGGCACGGTGCGGCTGCTGTTCGCCGGCGGCGAAGCCCTGCCGCGGGACTTGGCCGAGCGGGTGCTGGCTGAGAGCGGGGCGCAGCTGTGGAACCAGTACGGCCCGACCGAGGCGACGGTGGACGCCACGGCGCTGCGCTGCGAGGCGCCGGCCGTGGCTCGGGGGCCCGCCGTGGTGCCGATCGGGCGGGCGATCGACAACCTGCGCACCCTGGTGTGCGGGCAGGACGGTCGACTTCAGCCGCTGGGGGTGCCGGGCGAGCTGCTGCTCGGAGGGGTGGGGCTGGCCCGGGGCTACCTGGGGCGGCCGGGCCAGACGGCCGAGCGCTTCGTGCCGGACAGCCTGAGCGGCGAGGCGGGAGCGCGCCTGTACCGCACCGGGGACCGGGTGCGACTGCACCCTTCGGGAGTGCTGGAGTTCCTGGGGCGTCTCGACGAGCAGGTGAAGCTGCGGGGGGTGCGCATCGAGCTGGGGGAGGTGGAGGAGGCCCTGCGTAGTGTGCCGGGGGTGCGGGAAGGGGTGGTGGCGCTCGCCGGCGAGGGGAGCGGGGCGCGACTGGTGGCCTACTGGGTGGGAGAGGCGGGCAGCGAGGAGCTGGCGGCCGAGCTGGGGCGGCAGCTGCCCGAGGCCATGGTGCCGAGCCGGTACCTGCGCCTCGAAGCCCTGCCGCGCACCCCCAGCGGCAAGGTGGACCGGCGGGCCCTGCCGGCGCCGGAGTGGGCGGAGGAGGAGGCCGGGGAGGCGCCGCGCACGCCGCTCGAGGCCCGCGTGGCCGCCGTCATGGGCGAGGTGCTGGGAGTCTCCGGGCTGGGCCGGACGGCGAGCTTCTTCGCCTTGGGAGGCCACTCGCTGCTGGCGACCCGGCTGGTGTCGCGGCTGCGCGAGGAGCTGGGGATCGAGCTGCCGCTGCGGGCGGTGTTCGAGGCGCCGACCGTGGCGGGCATGGCCAAACGGATGGAGTGCGCAGAAATAGCGCGCTTGCCGAAGATTGAATTTGTAGATCGGAGCGGTGCCCTTCCTCTCTCCTTCGCCCAGGAGCGGCTGTGGTTCCTCGAGCAGCTCGAGCCGGGCACGGCGGCCTACCACCTGCCGGCGCGGCTGGGTCTCACCGGCGAGCTGTCGGTCCCGGCCCTTCGCCGGGCGTTCGAGGCCCTGGTCGCGCGGCACGAGGTGCTGCGCACGGCCTACCGGGCGGTCGGAGAGCAAGTCGTCCAGCGGGTGCTGGCGGCTCCGCGAGGATGGCCGCTGGCCCTGGTGGACCTGTCGGGCCTGGCAGAAGGTGCGGGAGAGGCGCGGCGGCTCTCCGGCCGGGAGGCCCGCTTGCCCTTCGACCTGGCGGCGGGGCGGGTGCTGCGCACTTGCCTCCTGCGCCGCGGCCCGAGGGAGCACGAGCTGCTGGCGACGGTGCATCACATCGCGGCGGACGGCTGGTCGACGGGGATCTTCCTCGGCGAGCTGGCCTCGCTCTACGCCGGCCGGCCCCTGGCACCGCTGCCGATCCAGTACGGCGACTTCGCGCTCTGGCAGCGCCGGTGGCTGGCGGGCGAGGCCTTGGCGGCGCAGCTGGCCTATTGGCGCGAGGCCCTGGCGGGGGCCCCCGAGCTGTTGGAGCTGCCGGCGGACCGTCCCCGAGGGGGGCAGGAGGCGGGCGCTGCCGGCACGGTCGCCGTGGAGCTGGGGCCGGCCCTCGCCGAGGGTCTGCGCTCGGTGGCCCGGGCTCACGGGGCGACCCCCTTCATGGTGCTGCTGTCGGCCTTCGGGGCCCTGCTGGCCCGCCTCGGCGGCGAACGGGACCTGGTGATCGGCTCGCCGATCGCCAACCGGCGGCAGGCCGAGACGGAGGGGTTGATCGGCTTCTTCGTCAACACCCTGGCCCTGCGCCTGCGCCTGGGGGGCGACCCGAGCCTCGAGAGCCTGCTGGCCCAGGTGCGGGAGACGACCCTCGCCGCTTACGCCCACCAGGACCTGCCCTTCGAGCGCCTGGTCGAGGAGCTGGGGCCCGAGCGGCGGCTGGGGGTCTCGCCGCTGTTCCAGGTGATGCTGGCGCTGCAGCAAGGTGCGGCAGAGGGTCTGGAGCTGGACGGCGTGGCTGGCCGGCTGCTGCGCGAAGCGCCGGCGCGGGCGAAGTTCGAGCTGACCCTCGAGGTCGAGGAGGTCGAGGAGGTCGAGGGACACGGCTTCAGGGGCCGGCTGGAGTACGCCGCCGAGCGCTTCGACGCCACCAGCGCCGAGCGACTGGCCCGGCGTTTCGAGCGCCTGCTCGGGGCCGCCCTCCTCGCCCCGGCCCAGCCCCTCGGCTCCCTCTCGCTGCTCGATCTCCGGGAGCAAGCCGAGCTGGCCGCGTGGAGCGACACCGGCGCCCTGCCCCCTGAAGGCACGCTCGACGAGCGTTTCGCCCGCCAGGCGGCGCGGACGCCGGAGCGGGAGGCGCTGGTCTGCGGCGAGGTGAGGCTGAGCTACCGGCGCCTGGATGCCTGGTCGAACCGCGTGGCGTGGCGGCTGCGGGCCGAGGGCGTGGGGCCGGAGGTGCGGGTGGGCGTGCGGATGGAGCGGACGGTCGAGCTGGTGGTGGCCCTGCTGGGGATTCTCAAAGCCGGCGGGGCCTACGTGCCCCTCGACCCGACCTATCCGGCCGAGCGGCTCGCCTACATGCTGGCGGACTCGGGGGCGCTGCGGGTGCTCGAGAGCATCGAGCCCGAGCCGCCGAGTTGGGAGCCGCCGCCCGCGCCGGCCGTCGCCCCCGGCGGCCTCGCCTACCTGATCTACACCTCGGGCTCGACCGGCCGGCCGAAGGGAGTGGCGATCGAGCATCGCAGCGCGGTGGCCCGGGTGGACTGGAGCGAGGGGGTGTTCCCGGCGGAAGTGCTCGGGGGGGTGCTGGCCTCGACCTCGGTGTGCTTCGACCTGTCGGTCTTCGAGCTCTTCGTGCCGCTGCTGCGCGGGGGCCGGGTGATCCTCGCGGCCAACGCCCTGGCCCTGGCGCAGGCGCCGTGGGGGGACGAGGTGACGCTGCTCAACACCGTGCCCTCGGCGGCGAACGAGCTGGTGCGCCTGGGCGCCATCCCGCCCTCGGTGCGTTGGGTCTGCCTGGCCGGCGAGCCGCTGCGGCGCGGGCTCGCCGACCGGCTCTACGGCCTGGGCACGGTCGACTCCTTGCTCAACCTCTACGGCCCGTCCGAGGACACGACCTATTCGACCTGGGTCCAGGTGCCGGCCAGCGAGGCGGGAGAGCCGACCCTCGGCAGGCCCCTGGCCGGCACGACGGCGTGGGTGATCGACGCCCTCGGCGGGCGCGCGCCGGTGGGCACGCCGGGGGAGCTGCTGCTCGGCGGCCGGGGCCAGGCCCGGGGCTACCTCGGCCGGCCGGGGCTGAGCGCCGAGCGCTTCGTGCCGGATGCCCTCTCCGGGGCTGCGGGCGCTCGGCTCTACCGCACCGGCGACCGGGTGCGCCGCCGCGGGGACGGCGAGCTGGAGCTCCTGGGCCGGCTGGACTTCCAGGTCAAGGTGCGGGGCTTCCGCATCGAGCTGGGGGAGGTGGAGGCGGCCCTGCTACGCCTGCCGGGGGCCCGCGAGGCGGTGGCGGTGGTGCGCGAGGAGGGCGAGGATCGGCGGCTGGTCGGCTACGTGGCCGTCGTGCCGGCGGCGCCGAGCCCCGAAGCCGCCCGGGCGGCGCTCGCGGCCTGGCTGCCGGAGGCCATCGTGCCGTCGGCGGTGGTAGTGCTCGAGGCCCTGCCGCGCACCCCCAACGGCAAGGTGGACCGCAAAGCCCTGCCGGCGCCGGACTGGGCGGGAGCGGCCGAGGGCGAGGCGCCGCGGACGGCGCTCGAGGTCCGGCTGGCCGGGGTCTTCGGCGAGCTGCTGGGGGTGCCTGCGGTGAGCCGGGACGCGAGCTTCTTCGCCCTGGGCGGGCACTCGCTGCTGGCCACCCGCCTGGTCTCACGCCTGCGCGAGGCGCTCGGGGTCGAGCTGCCCCTGCGCGCGGTCTTCGAGGTGCCGACGGTGGCGGGCCTGGCCGGGCGGTTGGCGTCCGGAGAGTCAGCGCGCTTGCCGAAGATTGAATGCATCGATCGAGGCGGCGACCTTCCCCTCTCCTTCGCCCAGGAGCGGCTGTGGTTTCTCGAACAGCTGGAGCCGGACGCGGCGGCCTACCACCTGCCGGCGCGGCTGGCCCTGGCGGGGAAGCTCTCGGTGGCGGCTCTGGCACGGGCGCTCGCCGGGCTGGTGGCGCGGCATGAGGTGTTGCGCACGGCCTACGTCGCGGAAGGAGAGCGGGGCCTGCAGCGGGTGCTGCCGGCGCCGGCCCGCCGGCCTCTGCCGGTGGTGGACCTCTCTGCGGTGGCGGAGGCAGCGACCGAGGCAAGTCGGCTCTCCCGGGCCGAGGCCCGGCTGCCCTTCGACCTCGGTCGGGGTCGGGTGCTGCGCACTTCGCTCCTGCGGCGCGGAGCCGCGGAGCACGAGCTGCTGGCGACGGCGCACCACATCGCCGGCGACGGCTGGTCGACGGCGGTCTTCCTGCGCGAGCTCGGCTCCCTCTACGCCTCCCCGGCGGCGCTCGCGCCCTTGCCGATCCAATTCGGCGACTACGCGGCGTGGCAGCGGCGGTGGCTCACGGACGCGGCGCTCGAGGCCGAGCTGGCGCACTGGCGACAGGAGCTGGCCGGCGCTCCCGAGGTGCTGGAGCTGCCGGCGGACCGGCCGCGGGCGGACCACGAGGCGCGCACGGCCGGCATGGTCGAGGTGGTGCTGGGTCCGCTCTCGACCGAGCGGCTGCGGGCCCTCGCCCGGGCGCAGGGAGCGACGCCGTTCATGGTCCTGCTCGCCGCGTTCGGGGCCCTCCTGGCTCGCTGGAGCGGCGAGCGGGAGCTGGTGATCGGCTCGCCGATCGCCAACCGCCGGCAGGCCGAGACCGAGGGGCTGATCGGCTGCTTCGTCAACACCCTGGCGTTGCGGCTGCGCCTGGCCGGGGACCCCAGCTTCGCAGGGCTGCTCGGCCGGGTGCGGGAGACCACGCTCGCCGCCTACGCCCACCAGGACCTGCCCTTCGAGAAGCTGGTCGAGGAGCTGGCCCCCGAGCGGCGGCTGGGGGTCTCGCCCCTCTTCCAGGTGATGCTGGCCGTCCAGCAGGGGATCCCGGATCGGCTCTCGCTCGGGGAGGTCGAAGGCCGCTTGGTCGGGGAGCCGCCGGCGGTGGCGAAATTCGAGCTGACCCTGGAACTGGGGGAAGGGGAGGACGGCACCTTCGCCGGCGGCCTCGAGTACGCCGCCGAGCGCTTCGACGCCACCACCGCCGAGCGCCTGGTCGCGCGCTTCCACCGCCTGCTGGCCGCGGCGCTGGTGAGCCCCGAGCGGCCGATCGGAACGCTGTCGCTGCTGTCCCCGGCCGAGCGGGCCGAGCTGGCCCGCGACGGGCAGGGCACGCCGGCCGTCGAGCCGCCCGGGCTGGTCCCCGCCTGGGTCTCGGCGCAGGCTCTGGCCACGCCGGACGCGGTGGCGATCGAGAGCCCCGGCGAGGCCATCAGCTACGACCGGCTCGAGGCGCGCGCCAGCCAGCTCGGACGGCGGCTGGCGGGGCTGGGCCTCGGGGCGGAGGCGCCGGTCGCCGTGCTGCTGCCCCCGGGGCCCGAGCTGGTGGTGGCCCTGCTCGGCATCTGGAAGGCCGGCGGTGCCTACTTGCCGCTGCCCCTCGACCAGCCCGCCGCTCGCCTCGCGGGCATGCTGGACGACGCCGGCGTCCGCTTCGGCATCGGGGTGAGTGCCCCCAGGCTGGCGGACGGTGCCCCCGGGCTTGCGGACGGCGACGCCGGGCTGACCTGGCTCTCGCTCGCCGATCAGGCGGCTTGGGCCGAGGCCTCGTCGCCCTGGGCGCGGCCGATCTCCGGCGATCACCTGGCCTACGTGCTGTTCACATCCGGCTCGACCGGCCGGCCGAAGGGCACGCTCCTGGCCCATGCCGGCCTGGCCCAGTACGTCGCCTGGGTGGCGGCGCTGTCGGCGGGAGGCCCGCTTCGCAGCCTGCTGCTGACCGCACCCACCTTCGATCCCTCGCTCGCCGAGATGCTGCCGGCCCTGGTCACCGGCGGGCGACTGGTGGTCGCCGAGGAGGGCGAGGATCGATCGTCCCGTGCCCTGGTCGAGCGCATGGCCCGCCATCGGGTGACGCACCTCGAGCTGGTGCCCTCCCTGCTCGCGGTGATCCTGGAGGAGCCGGCCTTCGCCCGGCTCGAGACCCTGCGCTTCGTCTTCTGCGGCGGGGAGCCCCTCGGCGGCGAGCTGGCGCGGCGCTTCCCGGCCACCGGCCAGGCCCGGCTGCTCAACGCCTACGGCCCCACCGAGGCGACGATCGACGCCGCGTTTCACGCCGTCGAGGGTCGCTCGGGAGGCGCGCCGCCGATCGGCCGCGCCCGCCCCGGCAGCCGCCTGCTCGTCCTCGACGCTTGGTGGCAGCCGGCCCCGGTGGGCGTGCCGGGCGAGCTGTGGATCGGCGGCGAGGGGCTGGCGCGCGGCTACCTCGGGCATCCGGGGCTGACCGCCGAGCGCTTCGTGCCGGACGCCTTCTCGGGAGCCGCGGGCGCGCGGCTCTACCGCAGCGGCGACCGGGTGCGCCGCCGCGGAGACGGCGAGCTGGAGCTCCTGGGCCGCCTCGACTTCCAGGTCAAGCTGCGGGGTATCCGCATCGAGCCGGGCGAGGTCGAGGCCGCGCTGCTCGCCCTGCCTGGGGTGCGCGAGGCCGTCGTGGTGGTCCGCGAGCAGGGCGGGGACCGGCGGCTGGTGGCCTACCTGGCCGGCGATCCGGCGTCCTCCAGCCCGGAGGCCGCCCGCGCGGCGCTGGCGGCGCGGCTGCCCGAGGCGATGGTGCCGTCGGTGGTGGTGGTGCTCGGGGCCCTGCCCCGGACCGCCAACGGCAAGCTGGACCGCAAGGCTCTGCCGGCTCCGGACTGGACCGGGGAGGCCGACGGCGAGCCGCCGCGGACGCCGCTCGAGGCGCGGCTGGCCGCCCTCTTCGGCGAGCTGCTGGGCCTCGCCACGGTCAGCCGGGACCGCAGCTTCTTCGCCCTGGGCGGCCACTCCCTGCTGGCCACCCGGCTGGTCTCCCGCCTGCGCGAGGGGTTGGGTGTCGAGGTGCCCCTGCGCGCCCTCTTCGAGGCCCCGACGGTGGCGGGCCTCGCCGAGCGGGTCGCGGCGGCGGGCGAGGCGAGCCTGCCGCGGGTCGAGCCGGTGCCGCGCGGTGGCGAGCTGCCCCTCTCCTTCGCTCAGGAGCGGCTGTGGTTCCTCGAACGCCTGAGCCCCGGTAGCGCGGCGCTGGTGATCTTCGGCGCGGTGGCGTGCGAGGGCCGGCTGGTGGGCGCCGCCCTGCGCGCGGCCGTGACGGCGGTGGTGGACCGCCACGAGGGGCTGCGCAGCCGCTTCGTCGAGCATCGGGGCGAGCCGCGGGTGATCCTGGCGCCGAGCGCTCCGGTGGCCCTGCCGTGGATCGACCTCGGCGGCCTCGACGCCGCGGCGGCCGAGCTCGAGGCGGGGCGGCTGCAAGAGCGGGAGCCGCAGCGGCCCTTCGACCTGGAACGCGGCCCCCTCGCCCGCTTCCGCCTGCTGCGCCTGGCGCCCGAGCGCCACGTGCTGCTGGTGTCGCTGCACCACGTGGTCGCGGACGGCTGGTCCCTGTCGATCCTGGTGCGCGAGCTCGCCCACTTCTACGGCGAGGCGCTCGGCGAGCAGCTCGCCCCTCTGCCGCTCCTGCCGGTGCAGGTGGCGGACTTCGCCGCCTGGCAGCGCCGCGTCCTCAGCCCGGAACGGCTCGAGGCGGAGGTGGTCTATTGGCGCCGCACCCTGAGCGGCGCGCCCCGGCTCGAGCTGCCGACCGATCGGCCCCGCCCACGCCGCCAGAGCAGCCACGGCGCCCGGCTGGTGACCTGGCTGCCGGGCCCGGTGGTGGCGAGCTTGGAGCGCTTCACGCGCGAACGGGAGGCGACGCCCTTCATGGCCCTGCTGGCCGTGCTCGCCGGCCTGCTCGGGCGCTGGAGCGGCCAGCAGGACGTCACCCTCGGCACGCCGGTCGCGGGCCGGCTGCAGGCGGAGAGCGAAGGGCTGATCGGCTGCTTCCTGAACACCCTGGCGATCCGCACCGACCTCTCGGGCAGCCCCGGGCTCGGCGAGCTGGTGCGCCGCACCCGTCTCTCCAGCCTGGCGGCTTTCAGCCACCAGCAAATGCCCTTCGAGCGGCTGCTCGAGGCGCTGCGGCCGGAGCGGGACCCGTCGCGGACGCCGCTCTTCCAGGTGATGTTGAACGTCCTCAACCTGCCGCCGGCCCCGCTCGAGCTGGCGGGGCTGCGGCTCGAGGAGCTGCCGCCGGCACGGGTCGAGGCGAAGCTCGACCTCACGCTCTACGTCGAGGCCGAGGCGGAGCGGCTGCGTCTCGCGTGGGTCTACAACACCGACCTCTTCGAGCGCGCACGGATCGCGGAGCTGGCGCGCCAATTCGAGGTGCTGCTCTCCGCCGCCCTGGGCGAGCCCGCCCGGCCCCTGCGCAGCTTCTCCCTGGTGGCTGGCCTGCCACCCGGCCTGCTGCCCGACCCCACCGTGCCGCTCGCCCGGCTCGGGGCGGATCCCTGGGTCGGGGCGGTGCCGGAGCTGCTCGCCCGCCAGGCCGCGCGCCACCCCGGTCGCGAGGCGGTGCGCGACCACGAGGAGAGCTGGACCTATGGCGAGCTCGAGGCCCAGGCCGGGCGACTGGCCGCGGCCCTGATCGCCGGGGGCGTCCGCCGGGGCGAGGTCGTGGCGGTCTACGCCCAGCGCAGCGCCAGCCTCCCCTGGGTGCTCGCCGGGGTGCTGCGCGCCGGGGCCGCCTTCGTCATCCTCGACCCGGCCTATCCGCCGGCCCGCCTGCTGGCGATCGTGGCGGCCGCGAGGCCGGCGGCCCTGGTCTCCCTGGCCGCCGCCGGAACGCTGCCCGCGGCGCTCGAGGAAGGGCTCGCGGCGCGACCGGGCCTGCTCCGCCTGGTGGCGCCGCGCAAGGCCGAGCGGCCCGCCGCCGAGACCCTCGTGCCCCTGCCGGAGAGCCCGGCCCTCGGGCCAGAGGAGCTGGCCTACCTGGCCTTCACCTCGGGCTCGACCGGACGGCCGAAGGGTATCGCCGGCCTCCACGGCTCCCTGACGCAGTTCCTGCCCTGGCGAGCCCGCGAGCTCGACCTCCGTCCGGACGACCGCTTCGCCCTGCTCGCCGGCCTGGCGCACGATCCCCTGCACCGCGACCTCTTCACGCCCCTCTACTTGGGGGCGACGCTGTTGGTGCCGGAGCCCCGGCGCCTGGCCGAGCCCGGCTACCTGGCCGCCTGGTTGGCGCGCGAGGGCGTGACGGTGCTGCATCTGACGCCGGCCCTGGCCCGGCTGATCGCCGAGGCCAGCCCGGCCGGCTCGCTGCCGCGGCTGCGGCGGGTCCTCTTCGTCGGCGAGGCCCTGCGCGCCGGCGACGTGCTGGCCCTGCGGCGCCTGGCGCCGCGAGCGCAGGTGGTGAACCTCTACGGCGCCACCGAGACCCAGCAGGCCCTGTCCCATTACCCGGTGCCGGACCAGGCCCTGGATTCGCCGGAGGTCCTGCCCCTCGGCCGCGGCTCGGCGGGCGTGCAGCTGCTGGTGGTCAACGACGAGGGAGTGCTGGCGGCGCCGGGCGAGGTCGGCGAGCTCTGGTTCCGCAGCGCGTTCCTGGCCAGGGGCTACGTCGGCGAGGGTGCCGAGGCGACGACGGCGGAGCGCTTTCCCGCCAACCCCTTCACCGGCTCGGCGGGGGATCGGGTCTATCGCACCGGAGACCTGGGGCGCTTCGACCTCGACGGCAACGTCCGCTTCGCCGGCCGCGCCGACGACCAGGTGCAGATCCGCGGCTTCCGCGTCGAGCCGGCCGAGATCGCCGGCCAGCTCGAGAGCCATCCGGGGGTGACGCGGGCCCACGTGCTGGCCCACCCTGGGGCGGAGGACGAAGCCCGCGAGCCCGTGCTGGTGGCCTATTGGGTGCCGCGCGACGGGGTGGCGACGGACGGGGACCAGCTGCGCGCCCATCTGCGCCGGCAGCTGCCCGAGTACATGGTGCCCGCCGTGCTGGTCGAGATCCCGCACCTGCCCTTGACCCCGAACGGCAAGGTCGACGCCCGCGCTCTGCCCCCGCCACAGCGCCCGGGCCGGGCCGGCCGGCCGCCGGCCGGCGAGCTCGAACGGGCCGTCGCCGCGATCTTCCACGAGCTGCTGGGCGTCGAGGTCGAGGACGCAGAAGCGAGCTTCTTCGATCTCGGCGGGCATTCGTTGCTGGCGACCCGCCTGCTGGCCCGCCTGCGCGACGACCTCGGGGTGCCGATCGAGCTGGCCGACCTCTTCGAGCGTTCGAGCGTGGCGGCCCTCGCCCGCCGTCTCGAGGCGGGCGGCACGGGCGCCGAGCCCTGGCCGCCGATCGTGCCGATGCCGCGCGAGGGCCGGCTGCCGCTGTCCTTCTCGCAGGAGCGGCAATGGTTCCTCGACCAGCTCGAGCCGGGCAACCCGGCGTACAACATCGTGGTCGCCCTCGAGGTCGAGGGAGCGCTCGCGGTCGCGGCCCTGGCCGCGGCCCTCGACGCGGTTCTCGCCCGCCACGAGGTCCTGCGCACGGCCTTCCGGGCCGCCGAGGGCCGCCCCTTCCAGGAGGTCCTCGCGCCCGGCCCGCTGCGCCCCGTGGTGGTCGACCTCAGCGGGCTGGTGGACGGCGCGCCCGCGGTCGAGGCGCGGCGTCTGGCCGGGGTCGCCGCCCGCGTGGCCTTCGATCTGAGGACGCCGCCCCTGCTCGCCGCCTGGCTCCACCGTCTGGCGCCGGGCCGCCACCTGCTGGTGCTCTCGGTCCACCACATCGCCTTCGACGGCTGGTCGCAGTCCTTGCTCGTGCGCGATCTGTGCGCGGCCTACACGGCGATCCTGGCGGGGGAGCGCCGGCCCCTGCCGGCGCCGACCCTGCACTACGCGGACTATGCGGCCTGGCAGCGA
Organism: Thermoanaerobaculia bacterium; assembly: GCA_044869955.1. Taxonomy (GTDB): domain Bacteria; phylum Acidobacteriota; class Thermoanaerobaculia; order Multivoradales; family SZUA-115; genus CALMKX01. The sequence continues at coordinate 25,803 of JBIOYC010000178.1, forward strand.
GGCTGGCTCGCCGAGCACGTGCTCGCCGGCCAGCTGGGCTATTGGCGGGAGCGCTGGCGCCAACCCCCCGAGCCCCTCGAGCTGGCCACGGATCGCCCGCGTCCGGCGGTGGCCGGCGCGGCGGCGCGGCGTGCGACGCTGGTCCTGGCGCCGGCGGAGACCGCCGCGCTGCGCGCCCTGGCGGCGCGCTGGGGAGGCACCCTGTTCATGGCCCAGCTCGGCCTGCTGGCGGGCCTGCTCGGCCGCCTCTCGGGCCAGCGGGAGATTGGCCTCGGCACCTACGTCGCCAACCGGCGGCGGCGTGAGCTGGAGGAGCTGATCGGCTTCTTCGTCAACACCCTGGCCCTGCGCATCGACCTGCGCGCCGGTGGCTTCGGCGCCCTGCTGGAGGGGGTGCGCGCCGAGACCCTCGCTGCCTTCGCTCACCAGGACGTGCCCTTCGAGCAGGTGCTCGAGGCCGTGCAGCCCGAGCGCAGCCTGGATCGCACACCCCTCTTCCAGGCCCTCTGCGTGCTCCAGAACATGCCGATCGGCGAGCTGCGGCTGCCGGGTCTCGAGCTGCGGCCGGTGCCCCTCGAGCGGCGCTCGACCGCCTTCGAGGTGGCGTTGTGGGGCGAGGAGAGGGAGGGGGAGCTGCACCTGGCCCTCGACCTGCGTGCCGATCTCTTCGACGCCTCGACCGCCGAGCGGCTGGCGCGCGGCTACCGGCAGCTGGCGCGCCAGGCCGTGGCCGAGCCCGAGCGGCCCCTGCACTCCCTGGCCCTGCTCGAGGAGGGAGAGCGCCAGCAGCTCCTGCACGAGCTGGCCGGCGGCGGTCCGGTGCCGGCGGGCGCCGGCCGGCTCGAGGCCCGGGTGCTGGCGTGCGCGGCGAGACAGCCCGAAGCGGTGGCCGTGGCCCAGGAGGACGAGCACCTGAGCTACGGCGAGCTGGCCCACCGCAGCGCGGCCGTGGCGGCGCGGCTGCGCGCGCTCGGGATGGCCACGGAGAGCGGCGTCGGCCTGCTCGTGGAGCGCTCACCGGAGCTGATCGTGGGCCTGCTCGGCATCCTCGGCGCGGGCGGCTGGTACCTGCCCCTCGACCCGGACAGTCCGCCCGAGCGCCTGGCCTTCCAGCTCGAGGACGCCGGAGTCGCCGCCCTGCTCGCCCGCGCGAGCCTCGCCGGCCGGCCGGCCCACCTCACCGTGCCGGTCCTCTTCCTCGAGGACGCCGGCAGCGCGCCGCCCAGCCCGCCGGCCGCGACCGCGGGCGAGGGGGCCCTGGCCTACGTGATCTACACCTCCGGCTCGACCGGCCGGCCCAAGGGCGTGATGGTCGAGCATCGCTCCGCCTCGGCCTACGTCAGCTCGGTCGCCGCCCGGCTCGAGCTGGGTCCGGGGGCGCGCGTGCTGCAGTTCGCCTCGGCGAGCTTCGACGCCAGCGTCGAAGAGATCTTCCCGACCCTCACCCGCGGCGGCACCCTCGTCCTGCGCACCGACTGGATGCTCGCCTCGGTGGCGGACTTCCTGCGCGAGGTCGAGGCCCGGCAGCTGACGGTGCTCGACCTGCCGACCTCCTACTGGCACGAGGTGGTGGCGAGGGCGGCGAGCTTCCCGGCGTCGGTGCGCTGGCTGATCCTGGGCGGTGAGAAGGCCCGCCGCGAGGACTATCGGCGCTTCCGCGCGCTGGCCCCCCCGGCGCTGTCGGTGCTCAACACCTACGGCCCGACCGAGGCGACGGTGGTCGCCACCTGGAGCCGGCTGCCCGTGTGCTGGGAGGCCCCTGGCGAGCTGCCGATCGGCCGGCCGGTACCGGGTGCCCGCGCCTACGTCCTCGATCGCGGCGGCGAGCCGCTGCCCCTCGGGAGCGCCGGCGAGCTCTGCCTGGCCGGCGCCGGGCTCGCTCGCGGCTACCTCGGCCGGCCGGCCCTCACGGCCGAGCGCTTCCGCCCCGATCCCTTCGCGCCCCTGCCCGGCGAGCGCCGCTATCACACCGGCGACCGGGCGCGCTGGAACGGCCGCGGGGAGCTCGAGTTCCTCGGTCGCCTGGACCGCCAGGTCAAGGTCCGCGGATTCCGCATCGAGCTCGAGGAAGTCGAGCGGGCCCTGGCTGCCCTGCCCGGCGTGAGCCAGGCGGCGGTGCGGGTGCGCGAGACGACGCCAGATGCCCTGCTCGAGGCCTACGTCGCGGGCGAGGGCGTACCGAACGCGGCGGAGCTGCGCGAGGCCCTGCTGCGCTCGCTGCCGGCCTACATGGTGCCGCGGGCCTTCGTGCTCCTGCCGGAGCTGCCCCTGGGTCCCGGCGGCAAGGTGGATCGGACCCGGCTGCCGCAGGCGGCGCCGCCGGTCGTGGAGGAGTCGGCTCACCGGCCGCCCCGCACCCGCCTCGAACGCCAGCTCGCCGAGCTCTGGTCGCGGCTCCTGGGGGTGTCGCGGGTCGGCCTGGACGACGATTTCTTCCTGCTCGGCGGCCATTCCCTGCTGGCCACCCAGGCTCTCTCTCGCCTGCGCTCCGAGCTGGGCGTCGAGCTGCCGCTGCGGGCGATCTTCGAGGCGCCGACCCTCGAGAGCCTGGCGCGCCGGGTCGAGGCGGCGGCAGCGGTCGAGCCCCGGGCCCTGGCCATCCCGCGGCGGCCGCCCGCGGGCGCCGCCGGGGAGGCCGAGCGCTGGCCGGTTTCCTTCGCCCAGCAGCGACTGTGGTTCCTCGATCAGTGGCAACCCGGCACGGCGGCCTACAACGTGCCGCTCGCCGTGCGCCTGCGCGGCCCCCTCGACGTGGCGGCCCTGCGGGCTGCCCTGGCCGCGCTGGTCGAGCGCCACGAGACCCTGCGCACCCGCTTCGTGGCTGGGACTCTCGAGTCGTTGCAGGTGATCGAGGCACGGGCCCCGGTCGCCCTGCCGGTGATCGACCTCGGCGCCCTGCCGCCGGCCGCCGCCGAGCGCCTGGCCGAGCGGCTCGAGGCCTGGCTGGCGGCAGCCCCCTTCGACCTCGAGCGCCTGCCGCTGCTGCGCCTGCGGCTGATCCGCCTGGGCCGCGAGCACCACCGATTGCTGCTGGTGCAGCACCACATCGTCTCGGACGCCTGGTCGGTCGGCGTGCTCTTCGCCGACCTCTCCCGGCTCTACGCCGCCCAGGCCGCGGGCGTGTCGGCGGCGCTCCCGCCGCTGCCCATCCAGTACGCCGACTTCGCCCTCTGGCAGCGCGACTTCCTGGCCGGCCCGGAGCTCGAGCGCCAGCTCGGCTACTGGCACCGGCGCCTGGCCCGGCCCGCCGTGCTCGAGCTGCCCACCGACCGACCGCGCCCCCTCGCCCCGAGCGGCCGGGGACGGCTGGCCGAGATGGCGCTGCCCGCGGCCTTGCTCGGCGGCCTGCGCGGGCTCGCCCGTCAGGCTGGCAGCTCCCTCTTCGTCGCCTTGCTGGCCGGTTTCTATGCGCTGCTTTGGCGCCTTTCCGGCCAGCGGGACCTGCTCGTCGGGACGCCGGTCGCCGGCCGCGATCGCCAGGAGACCGAGGGGCTGATCGGCTTCTTCGTCAACACCCTGGTGCTGCGCTGCGACCTCGGCGCCGGCCTCGGCTTCGGCCAGCTCGTCGAGCGCGCGCACCAGACCGCGCTCGAGGCCTTCGCCCATGGGGACCTGCCGTTCGAGAAGCTGGTCGAGGAGCTGCGCCCGGAGCGCCACCTCGGCGTTTCGCCCTTCTTCCAGGTGGTCTTCCAGATGTGGAACACCCCGCTCGAGGGCGTGGCCCTGCCCGGCCTCGAGCTCGAGGGTCTGCCCGTGCACTCGAGCACGGCCAAGTTCGACCTCACGGTGACCGCGATCGAGCGCGAGGCGGGCGCGCGCTTGCTGGTCGAGTACGCCACCGACCTCTTCGACGCGACGACCATCGAGCGACTCCTGCGCCATTTCCTGAGGCTGCTCGAGGGCGCTCTGGCCGATCCCGCGGCGGGGTTGGAGCGGCTGCCCCTGCTGGCGCCGGCCGAGCGGCACCAGCTCTGCCGAGAATGGACCGGCGGGCTCAGCCGCTATCCGCGACGCCTCTGCCTGCACCAGCGCTTCCTCGAGCGTGCGGCCGAGGGACCGGAGCGCATCGCGCTCGGCTGCGAGGGCGAGCACTGGAGCTATGGCGCCCTCGAGCGGGCGAGTAGGGGGCTCGCCGCCCGCTTGCAGGGCCTGGGGGTCGAGCCGGAGAGCCGCGTCGGCCTCTACCTGGAGCGGAGCCCCGAGGTGGTGGTGGCGATCCTCGGCGTGCTGCGCGCCGGCGGCGCCTACGTGCCGATGGATCCGGTCTATCCGCGCGAGCGCCTGGGCTGGATGCTCGAGGACTCCGGGGCGCGCGTGATTCTGACCACGGCAGCGCTGGCCGAGGGTTTGCCGCCGGGACCCCAGGAGCGGCTGCTGCTCGACGGCGCCGACCTCGAGCGGGAGCCGGCCACGGCCGCGCCGGCCCGGGTCGACCCCGAGAACCTGGCCTACGTGATCTACACCTCGGGCTCGACCGGGCGCCCCAAGGGGGTAGGCATCCCGCACGCCAACGTGACCAGGCTGTTCGAGGCCACCGAGCCCTGGTTCGGCTTCGGGTCGGACGAGGTCTGGACCCTCTTCCACTCCCACAGCTTCGATTTTTCGGTTTGGGAGCTGTGGGGGGCCCTGCTCTACGGCGGCCGCCTGGTGGTGGTGCCGCACTGGCTGAGCCGCGCTCCGGACGCCTTCCGCCGGCTGCTCTTCCGCGAGCGGGTGACGGTGCTCAGCCAGACCCCCTCGGCCTTTCGCCAACTGCTCGAGGTGGGGGAGGAGGCCGAGGACGGCGAGCCGGCCTTGCGCTGGGTGGTGTTCGGTGGCGAGGCCCTCGATCCCGCGGCGCTGCAACCGTGGTTCGAGCGCTACGGCGACCGGCGGCCGACGCTGGTCAACATGTACGGCATCACCGAGACCACCGTGCACGTCACCCATCGGCCCCTGTGCCGCGCGGATGCCCGTCCCGGCGCCGGCAGCGTGCTCGGCCGCAGCATCCCGGACCAGAGCCTGCTGCTGCTCGATCGCTCCGGCGAGCCGGTGCCGGTCGGGGTGGCGGGGGAGATCTGCGTCGGCGGCGACGCCGGCGCTCGCGGCTACCTCCGTCGCCCGGCCCTGACCGCCGAGCGCTTCGTCCCCGATCCCTGGAGCCCGCGGCCGGGCGGACGGCTCTACCGTTCGGGGGATCTGGCCCGATGGCGTGCCGACGGCGAGCTCGAGTACCTGGGCCGGCGGGACTTCCAGGTCAAGATCCGCGGCTTCCGCATCGAGCTCGGCGAGATCGAAACGGCGCTGCTGCGCCAGCCGGCCTGTGCCCGTGCGGTGGTGCTGGCGCGCCCCGGCGCCGGCGGCGACCCGCGGCTGGTCGCCTACCTGGTGGCGGCGACCGGCGAGCGCCTGCCCGAGGTGGCGTCGTTGCGGGCGGCCCTGCGCCAGGACCTCCCCGAGTACATGCTGCCGGCGGCCTTCGTCGAGCTTTCGGCGTTGCCGCTGACCGAGAACGGCAAGCTCGACCGCGCCGCCCTGCCCGAGCCGGACGGTGCCCAGGGTCTCGAGCGCGCCGAGCCCGTGGCCGCGCGCGACGAGCTCGAGGGCCGACTGGTCGAGATCTGGCAGCAGGCCCTCGGCGTCGAGCAAGTCGGGGTGCTCGACAACTTCTTCGACCTCGGCGGCCATTCGCTGCTCATGGTGCAGGTGCTCCACCGCCTGCGCGAGGAAGTCGAGGAGGCCCGGCGGGCGTCGGTGTCGATCGTCGACTTGTTCCGTTTCCCCACCGTTTCGGCCCTCGCCGAGCACCTCCGGGGCCAGGGCGAGGCCTCGCCCGGGGCGCTGCGGGCGGCGGAGCGGGAGGGACGCCTGAGCAGCAGCCTGGAGCAGGGCCGGGAGCGCATGCGCCAGCGCCTGGCTCGGCGCCAGGCCGGGGAGCGCGGCGAGGGAGGCCGGCGATGAGCACAGCGCAGCGCACGGCCTCCGGCCTCGAGATCGCCGTCATCGGGCTCGCCGGGCGCTTTCCCGGCGCGGCCGACGTCGGCGAGCTGTGGCGCAACCTGCGCGACGGGGTGGAGGGAGTGCGTTTCTTCACCGCCGAGGAGCTGGCGGCCGCGGGCGTGCCCGAGGCGACCCTCGCGGACCCGGCCTACGTGAGCGCCCGCGGCGTGCTCGCCGACGTCGACCGTTTCGACGCCCCCTTCTTCGACGTGCCGCCGCGCGAGGCCGAGCTGATGGACCCGCAGCAGCGGCTCTTCCTGCAATGCGCCTGGGAGGCCCTCGAGGTGGCGGGCTACGGCCGCCGCCGGCCAGCGGCCAAGGTCGGCGTCTACGGCGGCGTCGGCTCGGACGGCTACTTCCTCGCCAACCTGCTCTCCCGCCCGGACCTCCTGGCGAGCGCCGGCCAGCAGCTGGTGTGGATCGGCAACCGGGCGGACAACCTGGCCCCCCGGGTCGCCTACAAGCTCGACCTGCGGGGCCCGGCGCTGACCGTGCAGACCGCCTGCTCGACCTCGCTGGTCGCCGTCCACCTGGCCTGCCAGGCCCTGCTCGGCGGCGAGTGCGAGCTCGCCCTCGCGGGCGGCGCCTCGATCGTCATCCCCCAGGAGCAGGGCTACCGCCACCAGGCCGGCAACATCTACTCGCCGGACGGTCATTGCCGGCCCTTCGACGCCGACGCCGCGGGCATCGTCAGCGGCAACGGCGTCGGCGTGGTGGCGCTCAAGCGGCTGGCGGACGCCCGGGCGGACGGCGACTTCGTCTGGGCGGTGATCCTCGGCTCGGCCCTGGCCAACGACGGCGCCGCGCGGGTGGGCTACACGGCGCCGGGGGTCGAGGGGCAGCTGGAGGTAGTGCGCGCGGCTCAGATCCTGGCCGAGGTCGACCCGGCGACGATCTCCTACGTCGAGGCCCACGGCACCGGCACCCTGCTGGGAGACCCGATCGAGGTGCAGGCCCTGACCGAGGCCTTCCGGGTGACGACCGACGAGCGCGGCTTCTGCGGCCTCGGCTCGATCAAGTCCAACCTCGGACACCTGGACGCCGCGGCGGGCGTGGCCGGCCTGATCAAGACCGTGCTCGCCCTGCACCACCGCGAGCTGCCGCCGACGCTGCATTTCCGCCGCCCGAACCCGCGCATCGACTTCGCCGCGAGCCCGTTCCGGGTGGTGGCGGAGCTGACCCCCTGGGAGCCCCGCCACGGCGTGCGACGGGCGGCCGTCAGCTCGTTCGGCATCGGCGGCACCAACGCCCACGTGATCGTCGAGGAAGCGCCGCCGCCGTCGCCGTCGAGCGCCGGGCGCAGCTGCGAGCTGCTGGTCTGGTCGGCGCGCAGCGAGGGGGCCGCCGACGCCCAGGGCGAGCGGCTCTTCGCGGCGTTGACAGGAGAGCCGGAGGTCTCGCGGGCGGACGTCGCCTACACCCTCCAGGTCGGCCGCGAGCCCTTCGCTGTGCGGCGCGCGGCGGTGGTGCCGGCGACCGGGCCGATCGATCGCGAGGCCCTGCGGCTCTGGCGCGGGACGGTGGGCGAGGCGGCGCCGGAGGTGGTCTTCCTGTTCCCCGGCCAGGGCAGCCAATACCCCGGCATGGCGCGCGCCCTCCACGCCGAGGCGGAGGTCTTCCGCCAGGAGCTGGACCGCTGCGCCGAGCGGCTGCGGCCACGCCTCGGCCTCGACCTGCGCGAGCTGATCCTGCCCGCACCCGAGCAGGAGGCCGCGACCGCGCCGCGCCTGGCGCAGACGGCCCTGACCCAGCCGGCCTTGTTCGCCCTCGAGTGGGCGCTCGCGCGGCAATGGCAGGCCTGGGGTGTCGAGCCCGGCGCGATGATCGGCCACAGCGTCGGCGAGTACGTGGCGGCGACCCTGGCCGGGGTCTTCGAGCTCGGCGACGCCCTCGACCTGGTGGCCGAGCGCGGGCGGCTGGTCCAGGCCCTGCCGCCCGGGGCGATGGTCTCGATTCCCCTGCCGGCCGCCGAGGTCGAGCCGCTGCTCGCCGAGCCGCCGTACGGAGGCCGGCTGGAGATCGCCGCCTACAACGCGCCGGCCTCCGTCGTGGTGGGCGGCCCGGGAACGGCGGTCGACGCCCTGGTCGAGAGCCTGGCGGCTCGGGGCGTCGCGGCGGGCCGGCTGCACACCTCGCACGCCTTCCACACCGAAGCCATGGAGCCGGCCCTCGCCGCCTTCGAGAGCGCCGTGCGCCGGCTGACTCTGCGACCGCCCGCGAAGCCCTGGCTGTCGAACGCCAGCGGCGACTGGATCCGGCCGCAGGAGGCGACCGACCCCGCCTACTGGGTCCGCCACCTGCGCGCGCCGGTGCGCTTCGCCGAGGGCGCCGCTCGGCTGCTGGCGGGGCCCGCTCGGGCCTACCTCGAGGTCGGGCCCGGGCGCACCCTGGGCTCCCTGGTGCGCCGGCAGGCGGGGGCGGCGCCGCCGGTGATCCTCGCCTCTCTCCCCGGCCCGCAGCAGGCCGGCTCGGCGCTGGCCGAGACCCTGGGTGCGGCGGCCGGGCTGTGGGTCAGCGGGGTCGAGCTCCGGATCGAGGGCCTGTTCGCTGGCCAGCAGCGGCGCCGCGTGCCGCTGCCGACCTACCCCTTCGAGCGCCACCGCTACTGGGTCGAGCCCGGCCGGGCGGAGAGAGCCTGGTCGGCGCCCGGGGCCGGCACGGAAGGCCCCTCCACCGCGGCTCCCGACCCCGCCGCGGCCGGGGTGCCGGGCCTCGCGGGCATGGCGGCGGTGGTCGCCGAGGCCTGGCGGGAGATCCTGGGCGTGGCCCCCACCGAGGCCGGCCAGAGCTTCTACGAGCTGGGCGGCGACTCGCTGATGGCCACCCGCGTGCTCTCCCGGCTGGCCGCGGCGACCGGCATCGAGCTGCCGCTCGGGGAGTTCCTCGCGGCGCCGACCCTCGGCAGCCTGGCGGCGGCCCTCGAGAGCCGCCAGACCGGACCGGAGGCCGCGGGCGATCTGGCGGTCGGGGGCGAGCCGGCGGCCCCGGGCCGCACCGACGCCACCGAAGACCTGCCCTTGTCCTTCAACCAGGAGCAGCTCTGGGTGCTCGACCAGGTGCAGCCGGGCAACGTGGCCTACAACATGCCGGCGGCCTTCCTGCTCTCGGGGCCCCTCGACGCGGCGGCGCTCGAAGCCGCCCTCCGCGCCATCCTCGAGCGTCACGAGGTGCTGCGCACCGAGCTCTACCTCGCAGGCGAGCAGCCCCGCCAGCGGGTCCGTCCCCGCGGTCCCTGGCGGCTGCGGGTGGCCGACCTCGGCGCGCTGGGCGCCGGCGCCGAGGCGGCGCTCGAGCGCCTGGCGAACGCCGAGGCCGCGCGGCCCTTCGAGCTCCAGAGGGCGCCGTTGCTGCGCGCCCTGCTGGTGCGCCTGGCCCCCGAGCGCCACGGTCTGCTGGTCACCATCCACCACGTCTGCTGCGACGGCTGGTCCTGGGGAGTGCTGTTCTCCGAGCTGGTCGACCTCTACCAGGCGGCGCGCTCCGGGGCCGCGCCGCCGCTGCCCGAGCTGCCCGTGCAGTACCGGGACTTCGCGCTCTGGCAGCGCCGCCGGCTGAGCGGCGCGCGGCTCGCGGCCGGCCTCGCCTACTGGCGAGCCCAGCTCGCCCGGCCGCTGCCGGAGGTCGAGCTGCCGAGCCGGCTGCCCCGTGGCCGCCGCAGCCTCGCCGGAGCGGTGCGCCGCGCGCTGCTGCCGCCCGAGCTCGATGCGCGCCTCGAGACCCTGGTCCGCGAGGAGGACGCCACGCCCTTCATGGGACTGCTGGCCGCCTTCTTCAGCTTGCTCGCCCTGCGCAGCGGTCAGACCGACCTGGTGGTCGGCACCGACGTCGCGGGCCGGGACCGCGCCGAGCTCGAGGGGCTGATCGGCTTCTTCGTCAACCAGCTGGTGCTGCGCACGCGCCTCACCGGGGACCCGAGCTTCCGCGAGATCCTGCGCCGCACGCGGCAGACCACCCTCGAAGCCTTCGAGCACCGCGAGGTGCCCTTCGACCGGGTGGTCGACGCCCTGCGGCCGGAGCGCTCGGCCGACCCCAACCCCCTGTTCCGCCTCAAGCTGGTGCTGCAGAGCACGCCCATCCCGGAGCGCGACCTCGGCGACCTGCGGCTGACGGCGGTGCCGTCGCACGGCGCCATGGCCAAGTTCGACCAGCTGTGGAACCTCTGGCGCGGGCCGGACGGCATCGCCATCGCCGTCGAGCACTCGACGGACCTCTACGAGGCCTCGGCGATCGACCTGCTGCTGCGCGACTACGAGCTCGTCCTGGACCGGGCCCTGGCCGCGCCGGACGCGCCCTTGTCCCGGCTCGAGGCCGACGTCCAGGGGGAGATCCGGGCGCGCTCCCGGCGCCGGGCCGGAGAGCTCAAGCGCAGCCTCGCCGAACGCCTCGACCAGGCCCGCCGTCGCGGCGTGGACCTCCACCCCTAGGAAAGGGACCGCATGACCGAGACAGCCGCCATCCAGGGATTCCGCCTCTCTCCCCAGCAACGCCGCCTGTGGGGCCTGGGCCACGGGGCCACCCCGGCCTGGTCCCTGCTCAGCCTGGTGATCGAGGGGTTGGACGACCCCGAGCCGCTGGCCGTGGCGGCGCGCGCCGCCTGCGCTCGCCACGAGGTTCTGCGCACCTCGTTCCGCCGCCTGCCGGGCATGACCGAGGCACTGCAGGTGGTCGAGGACGGGGGCCGGGTGCAGGTCGTGGAGCGTCCCCTCCGGCCGCAGGAGGACGAGCGGGCCTGGTCGGATTGCCTGCGCGCGGGGCTCGCCACGCTCGAGGCCGGCCTCGACGACGGCCCCCGGCTCTTCCTCTTCTGGGGGCGGTGTCCCGCGGGCGGCCTTTGCGGGGCCCTGGTCGCGCCCTCGCTCTGTCTGGACGAGCCCTCGCTCGACGCCCTCGCCCGGGAGGTCGTGCTCGGCGACCTGCCGGATGAGTCGGAGGTGCTGCAGTTCGCCGACCTCGCCGCCCACCTCTGCCAGCTCGAGGAGTCCGCGGAGGCGGCGGAGGGCCGGCTGTTCTGGCAGGGCCGCACGCAGCCGGTCGCTCCGGCGCGGCCCTTGCCGGGCCAGCGCCCGGCGCCGGCAGGGCCGCAGGCCGCTTGGCGAGCCCGCCAGGTGACCGCACCGGTGCGCGCCGCCCTGGGCCGCCTGGCGAGCACCTGGGAGGTGCCCGAGGAGGCGGTGTGGCTGGCGGCCTGGCTCGGGCTCTGCGCGCAGCTCTCGGGTTGCTCGCCGAGCGTCTGGGTGCGCACCTCGGGCCGCAGCTACGAGGGTCTCGAACGCTCCCTCGGGCCCTTCAGCCGCACCCTGCCCCTGACCGCCGCCGCCGGGGAGGGCGTGCGCTGGCGCGAGCTGGCGCGCGAGCTGGCCACCCAGTCGGCCGAGCTGGTCGAGTGGCAGGACTTCTGGCTGGCGCCGCCCGCCCTGCGCCCGGCTCTCACCTTCACGGCCGCGGCGCAGCTGCCCGACCTCGGCCCCGGCGCGCGGGTGATCGACCGCTACGTCGAGATCGAGCCGGCGCCCCTCGGCCTCTACGCGCGCCCCGCCGGTGAGGGCCTCCGGCTCGAGCTGCGCTACGACGGAGCGAGCCTGCCGGCGGCCGAGGCCGAGACCTGGCTCGCGCGCCTGGATCGGCTGCTCGCGGACCTGGCGGTGAGGGGGGACGGGCGACTGGGCGACGGCCTCTGGCTGAGCGACGCCGAGCGCGAGCCGCTTTCCACCCCGGCGCCCGAGGTGCCCCCGCGCACCCTGCCCGAGCAACTGGCGGAGCGGGCGGCGCGCCATCCCGAGCGGCCGGCCGTACGCTGCCGCGACCAGGCCCTGTCCTACGGCGAGCTGTGGCGGCAGGCGTGCGGGCTCGCGGCCCACCTGCGGCAGGGCGGGGTGGGGCCCGAGACCCGGGTGGCGGTCTGCCTGGAGCGCTCCCTCGAGCTGCTGCCCGTCCTGCTCGGCGTGCTCGAGGCGGGAGCGAGCTTCGTGCCTCTCGACCCCGCCTGGCCGGCCGAGCGCCTCGCCCTGGTGCTCGGCGAGAGCGGCGCGCGCTGGCTGGTGACCCAGCAGCGGCTGCTCGAGAGGCTGCCCGCGGAGGGCCTGGAGCGCCTGGCGATCGACGCCCAGCCCGCGCTCTGGCGGGAGGCTGCCCTGGCCGAGCTGCCGCCGCCGGCGCCGGCCAGCCTGGCCTACGTCCTCTACACCTCGGGCTCGACCGGCAAACCGAAGGGCGTGATGGTCCACCACGGCGCCCTGGCCCACTACCTGGGCTGGTGCCTGGCCGCCTACGGCCTCGATCGAGGCGAGGAGACCGCGCGCGTGCCGGTGCATTCCTCGATCGGTTTCGACCTCACCCTGACCAGCCTGCTCGCGCCGCTGGCGGCCGGCGCCGAGGTGGTGCTCTTGGACGAGCAGCAGGGGCTCGAGGCCATCCTCGAGCCCGAGGAGCCGTTCGCGCTGGTCAAGATCACGCCGGCCCACCTCGACCTCGTCGCCCACATGCTGCCGCCCGAGGGGGCCGCCTCGTGGGCCCGCACGCTGGTGGTGGGCGGCGAGGCCCTGTTCGGCGAGAGCCTGGACTTTTGGCGCCGCAACGCGCCCGAGCTGACGATCTGGAACGAATACGGTCCGACCGAGACGACCGTGGGCTGTGCCGTCCACCGCCTGCGCGCGGGTGCCGTCGAGCCCGGGCCGGTGCCGATCGGCAGGCCGATCGCCGGCAGCACCCTCGCCGTGGTCAACGGCCTCGGCCAGCCGGTGGCCGCCGAAGTGGCGGGGGAGCTGTGGATCGGTGGCCCCGGCGTGGGGCGCGGCTACTTCGCCAGCCCCGGCCAGACCGCCGAGCGCTTCCGGCCCGACCCCTGGGCGACGGTGCCCGGCGCGCGGGCCTACGCCAGCGGCGACCGCGTCGAGCGGTTGCCGGGCGGAGCGCTGCGCTTCCTGGGACGGCTCGACGGTCAGGTCAAGATCCGCGGCTTCCGCCTCGAGCTGGGGGAGGTGGAGGCGGCCCTGCTCGCCCAGCCGGCGGTGCGCGAGGCGGTGGTCCTGGTGCGCACCGACCCCGCCGGCAAGCCGCGTCTGGCGGCCTACGTCGTGCCGCGCGAGGGCGCGGTCCTGGACCCCGAGGCGCTGCGCGGGGCGCTCGGCCAGATCCTGCTCGACGCCATGGTGCCCTCGGCCATCGTCGAGCTGGCCACCCTTCCGCTGACCCGCAACGGCAAGGTGGACCGGGGGGCCCTGCCCGAGCCGAGCTGGGAGGGCAGGACGGCCGAAGGTCCGTACCTGGCACCGCGCAACGCCGTCGAGACGGTGTTGGCGGAGGTCTGGGCGGGACTGCTCGGGCGCGAGCGGGTGGGCGTCGACGAGGACTTCTTCGCCCTCGGCGGCGACTCGATCCTGGCCATCCAGGCCGTGGCCCGCGCCTCCCGGCGGGGCGTGAAGCTGGTGCCCGCGCAGATCTTCGAGCACCACACCATCGCCCGCCTGGCCGAGGTCACGGGCCGCACCGAGACGGTCGGCGCCGAGCAGGGTCCGGTCTCCGGGGAGATCCCCCTGCTGCCGGCCCAGGCGTGGCTGCTCGAGCAGTGGCCGGAAGGCCCCGGGCATTTCAACCAGGCCCTGCTCCTGGCCGCCGCCGGGGAGGTGGACGAGCCGGCCCTGGCGCGCGCCCTGGCGGCCCTCGTCGGCCATCACGACGCGCTGCGCGGCCACCTGGTGCGTACCCCCGCGGGCTGGCGCCAGCGGCTGGCTGGCGTCGAGCAGGCCGCCGCGCTCGAGCTGCTGGACCTCTCCGCGGTGCCGGAGGCGGAGCTCGCCGCCCGCCAGCTGGCGGAGCTCGGTCGCCTCCAGGCCGGCTTCGACCTCGAGCGCGGCCCCCTCTTCCGCGCCGTGCTGGTGCGCCGCGGCGAGGGCCGGGGCGACCGCCTCTTCCTGCTCGCCCATCACACCCTGGTCGACGGCGTTTCCTGGCGGGTGCTGCTCGACGACCTGGCGGCGGCCTACCAGCGGGCCCGCCGGGGTGAGGAGCCGGCGCTGCCCCTCAAGACCACCTCGGTCGCCTTCTGGGCCCAGGCCCTGGCCGAGAGGGCCGGCGCGGAGGCCGCGAGCGGCGCGGCTTGGTGGCTCGATCCCGAGCGCTTCTCGGCGCCCGCCCTGCCCCTCGAGGGCTCCCTCGAGGCCAACCTGGAGGCCCGCGTCGAGGTGGTCGAGGCGACCCTCGAGCGCCCGGCGACCGAGGCCCTGCTGCGCCGGGCGGCGAGCTCGGGGCACGGCCTGCAACCCTTCCTGCTCGCCGCCCTGGGCCTCGCCCTCGAGGGCTGGACCGGGGCCGATCGCTTCCTGATCGAGCTCGAGGGACACGGCCGCGAGCCCTGGCGGGGGGACGTCGACCTCTCCCGCACGGTGGGCTGGCTGACCAGCTTCACCCCCCTCCGGCTCGACCTGCGAGGCGATGGCGGGCTCGACGGGCTCGCCGGGCGGATCGCGACCGAGCTGGCCGCGACGCCCGACCGCGGGCTGTCCTGGGGCTTGCTGCGCTACCTGGGGTCCGACCTGGAGCTGCGGGAGCGTCTCGCGGCCCTGCCGCGGCCGGCCCTCTCCTTCAACTACCTCGGCCAGCTCGACACCGCGCTCGAGGCCCGGGGCTGGCTCCAGCCCTGCGGCGAGCCGGTCGGGCCGGCCTACGGTCCCGGGCTGCGTCGCGCCCATCTCCTCGAGGTCAACGCCCTGATCGAGGAAGGCCGGCTGCGCTGCTTCTGGCGCTTCGGCCGCGACACCCACCACCGGGCCACGGTCGAGTCCCTGGCGCGGGCCTTCGAGGCCGCGTTCGAGACCATGGCGCCGGCGGCCGTCGAGCCCGGCCCCCGCCCCGGTGACGACGATTTCGGCTGGAACGCGGTCGAGCTCGACCGCATCTCGAAAGCGATCCGCAACTCCCTGGAGTAGGTCCTGATGACGCAAGCGGCGGTCGAAGACTTCTATCCTCTCTCGCCCCTCCAGCAGGGGCTGCTGTTCCATCACCTCTACGAGCCCAGCTCGTCGGCCTACTTCGAGCAGCTGACCTGGGGGGTGAGCGGTCCGCTCGATCGCCCCGCGCTGCTCGCCGCCTGGCAGCGCGCGATCGAGCGGCACGGCGTGCTGCGCACCGCCTTCCTCTGGCAGGACCTCGACTCGCCGGTGCAGGTGGTGCACCGTGCCGTCACCCTGCCCTTCGAAGAGCTGGACTGGAGCGACCTCCCCGAGCCGGAGCGGGCGGCGCGTCTCGAGGCCTTTCTGGCGCAGGACCGGGCGCGTGGCTTCGACCTCACGCGGCCACCGCTGATGCGGCTGGCGCTGATCTGCCTCGACCCCGGCCAGCACCTGATGGTGTGGAGCCACCATCACCTGATCCTCGACGGCTGGTCGGTCACGTCGCTGCTCGCCGAGGTGGGGGTGATCTACGAGGCCCTCTCCCAGGGCCACGAGCCCGTCCTGCCGGCGCCGCCGCCGCCCTACCGCAACTACCTCCGTTGGCTGCACCGGCAGGACCTGGCGGCTGCCGAGCGCTACTGGCGCTGCCAGCTCGGCAGGGTCGTGGAGCCGACGCCCCTGCCCCTGGCCAGCGAGCCCGGCGGCGCCCCCCCGGGTGCCGACTACGGGCGGGCCGCGGCCTTCGTCTCGGCGGCCGGCACGCGCGCCCTGGAAGCCTTCGCCCGCCAGTGGGGGCTGACCCTCAACACCCTGGTGGTGGGGGCGTGGGCGCTCTTCCTGGCCCGCTTCGCCGGGCAGGAGGAGGCCGTGCTGGGGGTGACCGTCTCCGGCCGCCCGGCCGAGCTGCCCGGCGTCGAGAGCATCCTCGGCGTCTTCATCAACACCCTCCCCCTGCGCGTGGCGGTGGGCGACCGCGACCGCCTCGGCGAGTGGCTGGTCGGGCTCCAGCGCCGGCAGGCCGAGATGCGCGCCTACGAGTACAGCCCCCTCGCCTCGGTGCAGGGCTGGAGCGCCCTGCCGCCGGGGCAGCGGCTGTTCTCGAGCATCCTGGTGTTCCAGAACCGGCCGGTCGCCGAGCTCTCGGCCGGCTCGGACGTCGGCTCGTCGATCGGCGGCCTGAGCTTCTTCGAGCGCACCGACTACCCGCTGACCCTGATGTCCGGCCCCGGCCCCCGGCTCTGGCTGGAGGCCCTGTTCGAGACCCGCTGTTACGACCCGGCCACGATCCGCGGCCTGCTCGAGCGCTTTCGGTGCCTGCTCGAGGGCCTGCCCGGCCAGGGTGACCAACCGCTCGGACGCATCTCCCTGCTGTCGAGCGAGGAGCGCCATCAGCTGCTGAACGGCTGGAACGCCACCGAGCGCCCCTACCAGGGTGCCGCCTCGCTGGCGGCCCTGGTCGAGGCGCAGGCGGAGCGCACCCCGGCGGCCCCGGCCCTGGTTGCCGAGGGGGAGACCTGGAGCTACGCCGAGCTGATGGCCCGGGCCCTCTCCCTCGCGGCCGCGCTCGCGCGCCGTGGTGCCGGCGTCGAGAGCCGGGTGGCGGTCTGCCTGCCGCGGGGGCCGTGGATGGCGGCGGCCGTGCTGGCGACCCTGCGCGCCGGGGCGGCCTACGTGCCCCTCGACCCGAGCTATCCGGCGGAGCGGCTGGCGCTCATGCTGGGGGACTCCGGCGCCGCCCTGCTGGTGTCGGTCCAGGAGCTCGCGGCGAGGCTGCCGGCGAGCGAGCTGCCCACCCTCTGGCTCGACCGGCCCGGGCCGGCGGAGGTCGGGGCCCCAGCCCCTCCCCTCGCCGTGCCGTCCGAGGCCCTGGCCTACGTGATCTTCACCTCCGGCTCCACCGGCCGGCCCAAGGGCGTGGCGATGACCCAGGGGGCGCTGCTCAACCTGCTCGCCTGGCAGCTCGAGCGCTCGCCCCGGCCCGCGGCCAGGACCCTGCAGCTGGCGCCGCTGTCGTTCGACGTCTCGTTCCAGGAGATGCTCTCGACCTGGGCCGCCGGCGGCTGCCTGGTGCTCGCCAGCGAGGGACAGCGGCGCGACCCGGAGGCCCTGCTCGAGCACCTCGAGCGCCAGCGCGTCGAGCGCCTCTTCCTGCCCTTCGTGGCCCTGCGCCAGCTTGCCGAGGCGGCGGCGCTGGTGGACCGCGTGCCCCCCGACCTCCGCGAGGTGATCACCGCCGGCGAGCAGCTGCGGGTGACGCCCGAGATCGCCCGCTTCTTCGCTCGCCTGCCGGCGGCGACCCTCGACAACCAATACGGTCCGTCGGAGAGCCACGTGGTGACCGCCTACCGGCTGGCCGGAGAGTCCGCGGACTGGCCGGCCCTGCCGCCTATCGGCCGCCCGATCGCCAACGCCCGCTGCCGGGTGCTCGACCGCACCCTCGAGCCGGTGCCGGCGGGTGTGCCCGGCGAGCTCTGGCTGGGCGGCGCCTGCCTCGGCCGCGGCTATCTCGGGCGGCCGGGCCTGACCGCCGAGCGCTTCCTGCCCGACCCCCACGCCGCGCGGCCGGGGGAGCGGCTCTATCGCACGGGGGACCTGGCACGCCACCGCGCCGACGGCGAGGTCGAGTTCTTGGGCCGTGTCGACGAGCAGGTCAAAGTGCGCGGCTATCGGGTCGAGCCCGGCGAGGTCGAGGCCGCGCTCGGGCAGCTGCCGGGGATCCGCCAGGCGACCGTCACGGCGCGCCAGGACGGCGACGGCGGCCGCTCGCTGGTCGCCTTCCTGGTGGCCGACGGGCCGCCACTCGCCGTGGCCGAGCTGCGCGCTCGCCTGCTCGAGAGGCTGCCCGAGTTCATGGTCCCCGCGGCCCTGGTCTTCGTCGAGGCGATCCCGCTGACGCCGAGCGGCAAGGTCGACCGGCGCGCCCTGCCGGTCGTCGCCCTCGGTCGCGAGGCTCTGGGCACCGAGCTGGTGCCGCCGCGCACCCCGCTCGAGCGGGTCGTGGCGGAGATCTACCAGGAGGTGCTGGGGGTCGAGCGGGTGGGAGCCCTGGACGACTTCTTCCTGCTCGGCGGCCACTCCCTCAAGGCCATCCAGGTGGCCACCCGCGCCCGCCGGGCGATCGAGGCCGAGGTGTCGCTGCGGCTGGTCTTCGAGCACCCCACGGTCGAGGGCCTGGCGCGGGCCCTGGGTGGGCTGGTGGGAGGCGGGCTGGCGGTGCTGCCACCGATCCCGGCGCGCGAGCCGGCGCCGACCGCACCCCTGACCTACTCGCAGGAGCGCCTGTGGTTCCTCGACCAGCTGGAGCCGGGGCAGGCGGCCTACAACATCCCGCTCACCCTGCGGCTGGCCGGATCCCTCGACATCGCGGCCCTGGCGGCGGCGTTGGCCGAGGTGGTCGCCCGCCACCAGATCCTGCGCACGGTCTTCGAGTCCGAGGCCGGGCAGCCGGTGCAGCGGGTGCTGCCGGCACGGCCGGTCCGGCTGCCGGTCGTCGACCTCTCGGGCCTGCGGGCGGAGCCGCGAGGGGAAGTGGCCGCCGTCCTGCTCGAGCGAGCCGTGCGTGCCCCCTTCGACCTCGGGCGCGGGCCGCTGATGCGCCAGCTGTTGCTGCGTGAGGCCGCCGGCCGCCACGTCCTGCTGGCGGTGCAGCACCACATCGTCTCGGACGGCTGGTCCCTCGGCCTGCTCAAGCAGGAGATCAGCCAGCTCTACTCGGCCTTCGCCGCCCGCCGGCCGAGCCCGCTCGCGCCGCCCTCCCGCCACTACGCGGACTTCGCGGTGTGGCAACGGCGCTGGCTGCGCGACGAGGCGCTGGCCGCCGAGCTCGCCTACTGGCGCGAGGCCCTGGCGGGAGCGCCGACGGTGCTCGAGCTGCCCACCGACCATCCCCGGCCGGCGGTGCTCAGCCACCGCGGGGCGCAGCTCTTCGTCGGCGTCGAGCCGGCCGCGACCGCCCGCCTCGCCGAGCTCGCCCAGCGCGAAGGGGCCACCCCCTTCATGGCCCTGCTCGGCGTCTTCGGCGTGCTGCTCGGCCGCTGGAGCGGCCAGGACGACCTGCTGGTGGGCACGCCGATCGCCAACCGCAATCGCGCCGAGCTCGAGGGCATGATCGGCTTCCTGGTCAACACCCTGGTGTTGCGCGTCCGCCTGGGGAGCCGGCCGAGCTTCGCCGGCCTGCTGGGGCGCCTGCGCGAGACGACGCTCGGCGCCTACGCCCACCAGGACGTGCCCTTCGAGCAGTTGGTGGAGGAGCTGGCGCCGGAGCGGCACCTCAACCGCTCGCCGCTCTTCCAGGCCATGCTCATCCTGCAGAACGCCCCCGAGGGGGAGGGCGACTTGCCGGGGCTCGAGACCTCCCGCGTGCGGGTGGGCACCGCCAGCGCGAAATTCGATCTCACCCTCTCCCTCGAGGAGAGGCGGGACGGCGGCCTCGCCGGCTACCTCGAATACAGCACGGACCTCTTCGAGGAGGCGACCCTGGCCCGCCTCTGGCGGGGTTTCGAGACCCTTCTCGGGGCGCTGGCGGCGGGCTCGGCGGAGGCGGTCGAGGCGCTGCCCTGCATGCCCGCCGCGGAACGGGAACAGCTGGTCCGCGAGCTGGGCGCCGGGCCGGTGGCGCCGATCCCCAAGGCGACGCTACCCGGCCGCTTCTTCGCCCAGGCCCGGCGCACCCCCGAGGCCACGGCAGTCTGGGCCGGTGGCCGGGAGGTCCGCTACCGCGAGCTCGCCGAGCAGGCGGCGCGGGTGCGGGACCGCCTGCTCGCCCGCGGCTTGGCGCCGGAGCAGCCGGTCGCGGTCTGTCTCGGGCGGCGGCCCGAGCTGCTCGCCGTGGCGCTGGGCGCGATGGCGGCCGGCGGCGTCTACCTGCCCCTCGATCCCCGGCAGCCACCGGCGCGGCTCGCCGGTCTGGTGGCGGACGCCCGGCCGGCCCTGGTGATCGTCGAGGCGGCGACGCGCGCCCTCGCCGGGGCCGCCGGCCTGCCCGTGGTTGAGGTCGAGGCCCTGCTCGCCGAGCCGGCCGCCGGGCGCGAGCTCGAGGTCTCGCCGATGCAGGCGGCCTACGTGATCTTCACCTCCGGCTCGACCGGCCGGCCCAAGGGCGTGGTGGTGGAGCATCGGGCGATCGTCAACCGTCTGGCCTGGGGCCAGCGGGCCTATCCCCTCGAGCCGGCCGACCGTGTCGCCCTGATCGCCTCGATCGGCTTCGATTTTTCGATCTGGGAGCTGTTCGCGCCCCTGGTGGTGGGCGCCTCGGTGGTGCTGCCGGCGGCCGAGGACGTGCTGGCCCTGGCCGTGGAGCTGGAGGCCACCGGCACCACCGTCGCCCACTTCGTCCCCTCGGTGCTCCAGGCCCTCGTCGAGACCGGCCGGCTGGCCGCGCTCGGCCAGCTCCGCCTGCTCTTCGCTGGCGGCGAGGCCCTGCCGCGCGAGCTCGCGCGGCGGGTGGTCGCGGAGACCGGCGCCCGGCTGTGGAACCAGTACGGGCCGACCGAGGCGACGGTGGACGCCACGGCCTTGCGCTGCGAGCCGGAGGCGCTGGCCGCCGGCCCCGCCGTGGTGCCGATCGGCGGCCCGATCGACAACCTGCGGGCCCTGGTCTGCGGGCCGGACGGGCGTCTCCAGCCTCTCGGGGTGCCCGGCGAGCTGGTGCTCGGGGGCGTGGGCCTGGCGCGCGGCTATCTCGCCCGCCCCGGCTTGACCGCGGAGCGCTTCGTGCCCGATCCCGAGGCCGCCAACCCCGGCCAGCGGCGCTACCGCACGGGCGACCGAGTGCGCTGGGGACCTTCCGGCGCGCTCGAGTTCCTGGGTCGCCTCGACCAGCAGGTCAAGTTGCGCGGCGTGCGCATCGAGCTCGGGGAGGTGGAGCACGCTCTGCGCCAGCTCCCAGGTGTGCGGGAGGCGGCGGTCCTGCTGGCCGGCGAGGGGAGCGCGGCGCGGCTGGTGGCCTACTTCGTGGGCGAGGCCGAGGGCGCGGAGCTCGCCGCGGCGCTGGCGCGGCAGCTGCCGGAGGTCATGGTGCCGGGCCTCTTCGTGCGCCTCGAAGGGCTGCCGCGCAGCGCGGCCGGCAAGCTCGACCGCCGCGCCCTGCCGGCGCCGGCCGAGCCGGCCGCAGTGCCAGGAGCGCCGCTCGAGGGCGAGGTCGAGGAGGTGCTGGGGGAGCTGTTCGGGCAGCTGCTCGGGCACCCGCGGGTGACGGCCGGCGACGACTTCTTCGCCCTCGGCGGGCATTCCCTGCTCGCCGCGAGGCTGGTGCACGCGATCGGCGCCCGTCTGGGAGTGGCCGTGCCCCTGCGCACCCTCTTCCAGACTCCGACCCTCGGCGCCCTGGCGGCGGAGGTGCGGCGGCTGCGGGCCAGCCGCGGAGAAGGCGAGCTCGACCAGCCCCTGCCGACCCTGGTCCCCGACCCTTCGGCGCGCTTCGAGCCCTTCGCCATGACCGAGGTGCAACAGGCCTATTGGGTGGGCCGCTCGGGCGACTTCGAGCTGGGCAACGTGGCCCCCCACAGCTACGTCGAGTACGACCTGCGCGGCCTCGACCTCGAGCGCTTCGAGGCGGCGCTGCGCAGTCTGATCGAGCGCCACGACCTGCTGCGCGCCGTGGTGCGCCCGGACGGCCGGATGCAGGTGCTGAGCGAGGTGCCGGCCTACCGCCTCGAGCGCCACGACCTGCGCGGCCTGCCGGCGGCCGAGGGCGAGGCCCGGCTGGCGGCCCTGCGCGAGCGGCTCTCCCATCAGGTGCTCGACGCCTCGCGCTGGCCCCTCTTCGAGCTGCATGCCACCCTGCTCGAGGACGGGGTGATCCGCCTCCACGTTTCCACCGATGCACTGATCCGCGACGGCTGGAGCATGTGGTTGCTGATGGGGGAGCTGCGCCAGGCCTATCGGCAGCCGGAGCGGCGGTTGCCGCCTCTCGAGCTGAGCTTCCGCGACTACGTGCTCGCCGAGCAAGCCCTGCGCACGACGCCGCTCTACGCGCGGGCCCTCGAGTCGTGGCGGGGCCGCCTGGCCGATCTGCCCGCCGGTCCGGAGCTGCCGCTCGAGCGCGACCCCTCGACCGTCGCCCGGCCGACCTTCGTGCGCTGGACGGCGAGCCTGGACGCCGACCCTTGGCGGCGGCTCAAGGCACGGGTCGGAGGCGCGGGGCTCACCCCCTCCGCCTTCATTCTGGCGGCCTTCTCGCGGGTGCTCGCGGCCTGGTGCAAGAGCCCGCGCTTCACCCTGGTGCTGACGCTGTTCAACCGCCTGCCCCTGCACCCGCAGGTCAACGCCCTGGTGGGGGACTTCACCTCGACTGTCCTGCTCGCCGTCGAGGACGCCGCGGCCGGCACCTTCGAGGCCGCCGGCCGCCGCCTACAGGACCGCCTGTGGCACGACCTCGACCATCGCCTGGTCAGCGGCGTGACGGTGCTGCGCGAGCTGGCGCGCGCCCGCGGCGTGCTCGCCGGCGGTCTCTTCCCGGTGGTGGTCACCAGCACCCTGGGCCTGCACGACGAGGCGCCAGGGGCGGCCGGGGCGAAGGCCGGCGGCGAATCGGGCGTCGAGGCCCGGGTGGTCTTCCACATCTCTCAGACGCCGCAGGTCTGGCTCGACCATCAGGTGCTCGAGCACGAGGGGCGCCTGGTCTTCAACTGGGACGTGGTCGCGGAGCTCTTCCCGCCGGGCCTGATCGACGCCATGTTCGACGCCTACCGGCGCCTGCTCGCCGAGCTCGCCGCCGGCGAGGAGGCCTGGACGGGAGCGCGGCGCCCCCTGGTGGGGAGCGATTGGCTCGAGGTCGTCGCCGGCCGCGACCGCTCGGCCGAGCCGGTACCCGAGGGCCTGATGCACGGCCCGATCGCCGAGCAGGCGCGGCGGCGGCCGGAGGCCCCGGCCGTGATCGCGCCCGACCTCACGCTGAGCTACCGCCAGCTCGACCGCCTGGCCAACCGCCTGGCCCGGCGGCTGCTGGCTCGCGGCGCGCGGCGCAACGCGTTGGTGGCGGTGGTGATGGAGAAGGGCTGGGAGCAGGCGGTCGCCACCCTGGCCATCCTGCGCGCCGGCGCCGCCTACCTGCCGATCGACCCGGGCTATCCCGCCGAGCGGCTGCGCTCCCTGCTCGAGATCGGCGAGGCCTCGCTGGCGCTGACCCAGCCCTGGCTCGAGGCGCGGCTCGGCTGGCCCGCGGGCGTCAGCCGCCTGGTGGTCGAGGCCGAGGCCACGGCCGAGGAGGACGACGCGCCGCCCGTCGTGCAGCAGGAGCCGGGGGACCTGGCCTACGTGATCTTCACCTCGGGCTCGACCGGTCAGCCCAAGGGGGTGATGATCGACCACCGCGGCGCCCTCAACACGCTGCTGGAGGTCAACCGGCGCTTCGACGTCGGCCCCGAGGACCGGGTGCTGGCGGTCTCGGCCCTCAACTTCGACCTCTCGGTCTGGGACCTCTTCGGCATCCTGGCGGCGGGCGGCGCCGTGGTGGTGCCCGCCGCCGCCGACGAGCGGGATCCCGCCCACTGGCTGGAGCGCATCACGACCCAGCGGGTGACGGTGTGGAACACCGTGCCGGCCCTGATGGTGATGCTGGTCGAGTACCTGGCCGCCCGCGAGGGCCGCCGGCCCGATCCCTTGCGCCTGGCGCTGCTGTCGGGCGACTGGCTCCCCCTCGGCCTGCCGGAGCGGCTGTGGGAGCTCGCGCCGGGCCTGTCGATCGTCAGCCTCGGCGGCGCCACCGAGGCCTCGATCTGGTCGATCCTCTATCCGATCGAGCGCGTCGATCCGGCCTGGAAGAGCATCCCCTACGGCTCGGCCATGGCGGGGCAGTCGCTCAGCGTGCGAGATTCGACCCTCGAGGTCCGCCCGCCCTGGGTGCCGGGCGAGCTGTACGTCGGCGGTGCCGGCCTCGCCCTCGGCTACTGGCGAGACGCCGAACGCACGGCGGCGGCGTTCGTCCGCCACCCGCGCACCGGCGAGCGGCTCTATCGCACCGGCGACCTCGGCCGCTACTTCGCCGACGGCATCATCGAGTTCCTCGGCCGCGAGGACCTCCAGGTGAAGGTGCGCGGCTACCGCATCGAGCTCGGCGAGGTCGAGGCTTCGCTGCTGCAGCACCCCGCCGTGGCGGCGGCGGTGGCCGGCGCGGTGGGGGAGGGCAACCGGCGCACGGTGGTCGCCTGGCTGGTCTGGCAGGAGGGCCAGGCGGCCGAGGTCGAGGGGGTGCGGGCCTTCGTCGCGCAACGCCTGCCCCCCTACATGGTGCCGTCGAGCCTGGAGGTGCTGGAGGCCCTGCCCCTGACCGCCAACGGCAAGGTCGACCGCGCGGCGCTCGCCCGTCGGGCGGCGAGCGCCGCCGCCCCCGCCGGAGCCTTCAGCGCCGAGATCACGGCGACCGGGCGGCGGGTGGCGGCGCTGGTGGCGGCCGAGCTGGGGAGGGCCGAGGTCGATGCCAGCGCCACCCTGATCGAGATCGGCGCGACCTCGCTCGACCTGGTGCGCATCGCCAACCGGCTCGAGGACGAGCTCGGCTTCCGCCCGCGCATGGACCAGATGCTGCGGCTGCCCCTCGGCGAGGCCGTGCTCGCCTTCTACGAGCAACGCCTGGCGAGCGGCGACCCGGCGGCCGGCGCGCCGGCCCCCGAGGCCGTGCCGGCGGCCACCACCCCGCAGGGTGGCGCGACCTACACCGTGCTCCGCGACCCCGAGGAGAGGGCCCGCTTCAAGAAGCGGCGACTGGCCCTGCGCGATCCGCGGCCCGAGGCCGAGCTGGTGAGGCTCGACGCTGGGCCGAGCGTCGAGGCCCTCGCCCCGCGCTTCCTCACCCGGCGCAGCCGCCGCCAATTCGCCGCCGAGGCGGTGCCGCTCGCCGCGCTCTCCCGCCTCTTCGGCGGCCTGCGCCAGCTGGCCTTCGACGGCGAGCCCAAGTACCTCTACGGCTCGGCGGGCGGCGTCTACCCGGTCCAGACCTACCTCTACGCCAAGCCGGGCGGCGTCGCCGGGCTCGAGCCCGGCGCCTACTACTACCACCCCCTGCACCATCGCTTCGACCGCCTGCCGGGCCCGCAGGAGCTGGGCGCCGAGGCCTTCGGCTGGCTCAACGCGCCGGTCTTCGAGCGCGCCTCCTTCGCCCTCTTCCTGGTCGCCGAGCTGGCTGCCATGGGGCCGATGTACGGCGCCCTCTCCGAACGCTTCTGCTGGCTGGAGGCGGGTGCCATGACGCAGGTACTGGAGACCGAGGCCCCCGAATGCGGCCTCGGCCTGTGCCAGATCGGCTGGCTCGAGCTGCCGGCTCTCGAGCGCGTGCTCGGCCTCGCCGGCGGCCAGCTCTATCTGCACGGCCTGCTCGGCGGCGCGCTCGACGCGCTCGAGGAGGCGCAGTTCCGGGGTCGCGCCGAGCGGCTGGCCGAGTGGGAGGAAGGTGCCCTATGAGCGTCGTCGAGCTGATCGAGGATCTGGCGAGCCGGGGCGTCGAGCTCTGGCTGGACGGCGACGTGCTGCGCTTCCGGGCACCCAGCGGCACCCTCTCCGGTGCCGAGCGCGAGGAGCTCGCCAGCCGGCGGCAGCAGGTCCTCGAGGCGCTGCGGGCCCGCCAGGAGGAGCTGCCGGCGATCCCGCGCGGCGTCGCCCTGACCGCCGACCCGGCGAAGCGTCACGAGCCCTTTCCCCTCACCGACATCCAGCAGGCCTATTGGCTGGGCCAGACCAGCACTTACGAGCTCGGCGGGGTCTCGGCCCACCTCTACGTCGAGTACGAGCTGCCCGAGCTCGACCCGCGACGGCTGACCCTGGCCTGGCGCCGGATCCTCGACCGCCACGAGATGCTGCGCTGCGAGCTGCTGCCCGACGGGCGCCAGCGCATCCGCGAGTCCCTGCCCGGCTTCGCCGTGCCGGTGGTCGACCTGCGCCGCCTGCCCGCCGAGGCGGCCGCCACGTGCTGGGAGGGCCTGCGCCGCCGGATGGCCGCGGAGGGGCCACGGCTCGACCGCGTCCCCCTCTTCGAGGCCCGCCTCGGCTGGCTGCCCGAGGGCCGGCAGCGCCTGGCCGTCAGCATCAGCCTGCTGATCTGCGACGCCCTCTCGACCATGGTGTTGATCCGCGAGCTGCTCGCCACCTACGCCGACCTGAACGCCCGGCTGACGCCGCTCGAGGTCTCTTACCGGGACTGCGTGCTGGCCCTGGCGGGGGAGCGCCAGACCGAGGGCTACCGCGCCTCGCTGGCCTACTGGCGCGAGCGGGTGCGGAGCCTGCCCCTGGCTCCCGAGCTGCCGGTGGCGCGCGACGTCTCGCAGCTGTCGGGAGCCCGTTTCTACCGTCTCTCCCGCCGCCTGGAGCCCGGCCGCTGGCGGCGCTTCCAGGCGGCCGCGCGCGGCCACGGCATCACCCCTTCGGCCGCCCTCTGCGCCGCCTACGCCGAAGTCCTGGCGCGCTTCAGCAAGAGCCCGCGCTTCGCCCTGAATCTGTTGTTCTTCAACCGTCCGCCGCTGCACCCGCAGGTGGTGGACCTGGTCGGCAACTTCAGCTCGACGATCCTGCTCGAGGTCGACACCACCGCGGCGGCGAGCTTCGCCGCGCGCGCCCGGCGGCTGCAAGAGCAGCTCTGGCGCGACATCGAGCACAGCCGGGTCACGGGCGTCGAGGTCGTCCGCGAGCTGCACCGCGTGCGGCCGGCCGATCGCCGGGCGGTCTGGCCGGTGGTCTTCGCCAGCACCCTCGACCTGATGCCACGCGGTCCGGCCACGGCGGCCGACGACGCCTGGGCGCGGGCCCTGGTCCACGGCGCCCTGCAGACGCCGCAGGTCTGGCTCGACCACCAGGTCTCGGAGCAGGCGGGTGCCCTGAGCTTCAACTGGGACTCGGTCGAGGGGCTCTTCCCCCCCGGCCTGGTGGACGCCATGCTCGAGGCCTACGAGCGACTGCTGGAGGCCCTGATCGATCGCCCGGAGAGCTGGACGGAGCGCCTCCCCGAGCTCTTGCCGGCCGCCCAGCTCGAGGCTCGCCGGCGAGCCAACTCGACGGCCGCCGCTCCGCCCGTCGGCCTGCTCCACGAGCCCTTCTGGCAGCAGGTCGCCCGCGCGCCGGCGGCGCCGGCGGTGATCACGCCCGAGCGCACCCTGAGCTACCGCGAGGTCGCGGCGCGCGCCCACGCCCTGGCGCTGCGACTGCGGCACCGCGGGGTCCGGGTCGACGAGCTGGTGGCGGTGGTGATGGTCAAGGGCTGGGAGCAGGTGGTCGCCTGTCTCGCCATCCTCGAGGCGGGTGCCGCCTACCTGCCGATCGACGCCGAGCTGCCGCCGGAGCGGCTGGCCCACCTGCTCGCCCGGGGCGAGGCTCGCTTCGCCCTCACCCAGCCCGGCCCCGCCCGGCGCCTGACCTGGCCGGCCGGTCTCGAGGTGCTGGCGGTCGAGCCGGAGCCCCCCCCGGACGACGCGCCCTGCGAGCCCCTGCCGCCAACGCAGGGACCGAGGGACCTGGCCTACGTCATCTTCACCTCGGGCTCGACCGGGCAGCCGAAGGGGGTGATGATCGACCACCGCGGCGCCCTCAACACGGTCGCCGACGTCAACCGTCGCTTCGGCGTCACGGCTCGGGACCGCACCCTGGCCCTCTCCGAGCTCAACTTCGACCTCTCCGTCTA
Organism: Thermoanaerobaculia bacterium; assembly: GCA_044869955.1. Lineage (GTDB taxonomy): Bacteria > Acidobacteriota > Thermoanaerobaculia > Multivoradales > SZUA-115 > CALMKX01. Next base: position 53,274 of record JBIOYC010000178.1, read on the forward strand.
CGACCTCTTCGGCCTGCTCGGGGCCGGTGGGGCGGTGGTGATGCCCGACCCCGGCCTGCGCCGGGAGCCGGAGCACTGGCGCCAGCTCATCGACCGCGCCGGGGTCACGCTCTGGAACACCGTGCCGGCCCTGGCCGAGATGCTGATCGACCACCTGACCGGCCGGGAGGTCCACGGCGCCGAGAGCCTGCGCCTCTTCCTGCTCTCGGGAGATTGGATCCCCGTGACCCTGCCGGATCGCCTGCGCTCCACCCTGCCCGGCACTCGGGTGGTGAGCCTGGGGGGAGCGACCGAGGCCTCCATCTGGTCGATCCTCTACCCGATCGGCGAGGTGGAGCCTGGCTGGCCGAGCATCCCCTACGGCAAGCCGATGCTCAACCAGACCTTCCACGTTCTGGACGAGGCCTTCCGGCCCTGCCCGGTGTGGGTGCCGGGGCGCTTGTTCATCGGTGGCATCGGGCTCGCCCGGGGTTACTGGCGCGACCCCGAGCGCAGCGACCTCTCCTTCGTCCGGCATCCCGAGACCGGCGAGAGCCTCTATCGGACCGGCGACCTCGGTCGCTATCTGCCCGACGGCAACCTCGAGTTCCTGGGCCGCGAGGACTTCCAAGTCAAGATCCAGGGCTTCCGCATCGAGCTGGGGGAGATCGAGGCGAACCTGCTGCAGCACCCGGCCGTGGTCTCGGCCGTGGTGATCGCGGCCGGGGACCGGGCCACCGGCCGGCGGCTGGTCGCCTACGTGGTCGAGAGGCCGGAGCGCTCGGCGAGCCCCGAGGAGCTGCGCGCCCATCTCGCCGGCAAGTTGCCCGATTACATGGTGCCGGGTGTCTTCGTGAGCCTGGCGGCCCTGCCCCTCTCGGCCAACGGCAAGGTGGACCGCGCCGCCCTGCCGGCGCCGAGCGCGCTCGCCGCGGTGGCCGCGGCCCGCACCGAGCCGCGAGACCCGACCGAGCACGAGCTGGTTGGCCTCTGGCGGGAGCTGCTCGGGGTCGAGCAGGTCGGCGTGCAGGCCGACTTCTTCACCCTCGGCGGCAACTCCCTGCTCGCCGTGCGCCTGATGGGATCGATCCGCCAACGCTGGGGGGTCGAGCTACCCCTCGGCCTGCTGCTCGAGGCCGCCACCATCGAGCAGCTGGCGGCCCGGCTGGGCGATGCCGCCGGCCGCCCGGAGCAGGAGCCCTGTGTGGCCATCCGGCCGGAGGGCGACCGCCCCCCCTTCTTCTGCGTCCATCCGGTCGGTGGCAACGTCCTGTGCTACGCGGCCCTCGCCCGATCGCTGCCCGCCGGTCAGCCCTTCTACGGCTTGCAGTCCCCGCCGCCCGAGGCCGGCGAGGTGGCGGATCTCGAGGAGCTGGCGGCCGGCTACCTGCGGGCGGTGCGGCGGGTCCAGGCCGGCGGCCCCTATCGCCTCGGCGGCTGGTCGATGGGCGGCGTCGTCGCGTTCGAGATGGCCCGCCAGCTCGAGGC